>CAVGZQ010000037.1:8037-15476 GCA_963633515.1 Bacteroidaceae bacterium | reverse complement strand
GTCACGCTGTTGTCTTCATGGATGTCGACGACGATTTCGTTGCAATATCCGGCCAAAGCTTCGTCGATGGCATTGTCGACGACTTCGTACACGAGCTGATGGAGTCCGGAAATATCGTTGACATTGCCGATATACATTCCGGGGCGTTTGCGCACCGCTTCAAGCCCTTCGAGAACTTGGATGGAGTCTGCCGTGTACGCTTTCGAACCGTCATCTTGGTTTAAATCATGAGACAAATGAAATTCATCCGCCATTCTGTTACCCATTCCCTTCGTAATTTGCAGTCGCCGCAGCGCGTCATGCCCCTTGGCTCAAAACGGCGTTATTAGCACATTTCGCGCGGGTTGCCGCTTTTTTTTTTGCGTTTCGGATGTTCTCCGATTTGCATTGCAACGCTTTGATTTTGTTAAATTTCTTTTGTTGTGTTCTGCGGATTTTTTGAATCCTCGGCGCGCCGTTTCGGGCACGCGATCCGTCTTTGCGCGGAGCGCCGGCGGCGATCCGTTCTTTGCGCGCCCGAAACGATTTCCGCGCGCATATGCGGCGCAGCCGCGCGCAAAAACCGTCATCGCGCGCCGTCCGGCATGCCGGCGGCGATTGGGCGCGGCGCGCATTTAATCTTCGCTGCTTCGCAAATCGATGCGCCGCAATGCATTGATGCAGTCGTTGCACGAAGCGAAACGATCGTCGGGCTTCTTTTCCATCATCTTGAGGACGATGGCTTCGATTTGCGGATTGACATTTTCGTTAAACGAATGAAGCGGCGGCGGGGCTTCATGGACGTGTTTGTAGGGCAAATCGCCTTTGACGAAGGGCAAAACGCCCGTCGCGCATTCGTAGAGCGTAACGCCCAGCGAATAGATATCGGATCGGCAGTCGATGACGGTGCCCAAAACTTGTTCGGGACTCATGTAGTAGGGCGTTCCGATCGCTTGGGTCGAATTCTTTTCTTCGGCGTTGGCCATTTTTGCAAGACCGAGGTCGAGAATTTTGAGCGATTTGTCTTTTTTTGCAAGCATCATGTTGGACGATTTGATGTCGCGGTGAATGATGCCGTTATCGTGGGCATATTGAAGCCCTTTGCACGCGTGGATGGCGATTTGCGTGAGAAATTTCGTGGGGAAAGCCCCGGTTTGCTGCACGAGCTGCTTGAGGTTTTTGCCCTCGATATACTCCATGGCAATGTAAACATTGCCGTCGTTGAGCGCCCCGATATCGTAGATCGTGACGATGTTGACATGCTGCAACGCCGCCGATGCCCGCGCCTCGCGCATAAAATACTCGAGCGCGACGTCGTTGTCTTTGAGCTTGTTGGACAAGACTTTAAGCGCTACCGTGCGCATGAGCAGGGTATCGGTCGCTTTGTAGATGACGCCCATGCCGCCGTGCGCGACTTCTTCGATGATGCGGTAGCGCTCGTTGCCGATGGCAGGCACTTCCTGAAGCCCCAGCTGAATGGTCGACACGCGCGATCGCGACGGCGTCCGCATGATGCTTTTTGCAGGCGGACGGCAGCGCGGATCGCCCGGCGGGGACAGAAGGGCGAGCGGGTCTTGGTTGCGAAACGCCGGATCGCTGTCGATTTTTTCGCGGACGCGTGCCGAAACATCGGCAATATCGTGGAAATTGGGGTCGATTTCGAGCACGCGTTCGTAGTTCTTTTTGGCGTTTATATTGTCGCCCAGCGCCTCGTATGAATAGCCGAGTTTATAGGCGATGCGGCAGACGCGATCGTTGGGCAATTGGGTAAGGAGCAAGCTGTCGTAACAGAGAATCGCATCGTTGTAGTTTTTGAGTTTGCAATAGATATCGCCCTGAAGTTCGAGCGCATGGGAGTACGTGCCGTCGCCCGCGTCGATGCGTTTGAGCGCGGAGAGCGCATCGTCGAACCGATTGAGCGCAATGTATTTCTGACCGAGTTTGAAATACATCTTAAGCGATTTGAGCGTATCGATTTCGGCCGTTTCGCCGCCGAATTTTCTGGCAAGTTTCAGGGCTTTTGCGCTGTCGCCGGCCATGATGAAATTTTGGAGCGCGCGTCCGAGATCGCCGGCATATTCGCAGCAGACGGCGGCTTTGCCGTATTCTCGCGCCTGCTCGAGGTCGCTTATCGCCGTTTCGGCGGCTTGCGCCTCTTTGAGCACTTCGAAGGCGCGCGCGGCGGTCTCGGGCGAAGCGAGCATTTGTTTTGCCGCCGCAATCGCCATCATGCGGCTGACGGAAACGGCGCTCAGATCGCCGTTGGCAATCGCCAAATCGGATTCGAACGCCGTTATTTGCATCTCGAGCTGTTTGGCGACATTGCCGGCTTTTTGATAGCACATCACGGCATCCATGTAGCGCTTTGCTTTTTCGTAATAAAGCCCTGCTTTGCCGTATGATTTGAGCTGCATGAAAATCTTTGCAGCTTTTGCAAACTGATTGACTTGGATGAAGCACTCGGCGGCACGCTCATTTTGCCCTTTGAGAATGAGGATTTCGGCCTGCTTTATTTTATTGTTGCATTTGACGGCGAGCGCCTCGGCATGGTCGTAATCTTTCGACTGCATGGCCAAATCGAGCGCCATGCTGCAATCGTTGTTGTCTTCGCAAAATCCGATGGCTTCTTTGAGAAGATTGGCATTGACGAGAATGCCGACCGCTTGGCTGAGACTGTCGCGCTTAAGCGCCGTATCCCAACGCGCTTTATCATCAGAACTGAGGCAGTTTCTGATTTTATCGTTGTTCATGAGCATTTGATATCGACTTTGGATTGGATGCTGAGAAGACCGGGCGCGGCCGATCGCATGCCGGGCGCGCAAACACAAGTCTTGCCGACGGATTGCCTTTGCGCCGCCCGAATGCCGAAACCGTGTGCCGAACGGTTAACATTCGTCCCGCGCCAAATGCCGCAAATTCCTACACGAAAGTTGCCAAAAAAGCAAATAATCCGATAAAAACGCATCGGAAACACATGGCAACCTGTTCATCATTTTTTGAAACAGTTGCATTTTCGGCGGATAAAACGTTCGGAGCCGATCTTCTGACGCAATCGGCGAAGCCGCGAAGCGGTCTTCGCTTGCCGCGCGCATTGCCCGCGTCCTGCCCGACGGGCAGAGGGGCAAAAGCGCGGCCGCGAAGGCGTATTGAGCCCCCCCCCTGCGGGGGGGGCGAAATAGCCGAAGCCTGCAAGCCCGTATTGCCCGGGCTGACGGAAGGCAGACCGGGCAATAGGGCGAAAATGCGCGGCGCATTGCGCCCCGGCCGCCGGGCGGCGGGCGAAAAAGCCGCGCCGCCGCCGCATTTCGCAAGAAAAAGGCGGCGAACCGAAAAAAATGCGCGATTTGAGGTCTGAAGATCGGGCGATAAGCCGGGTTTTGTCGCGGCAAACACGGAATGTCTGCCGGTATCGTCATTCATCTAGGATGCAAATTGCTCTGCACCTCAAGCGATCATCACCCAAAGGACGCGGCTGAGGAGTGCCGGCTGCCGAAACAGCGCCTTTTGTTCGATCTTGCTCCGGATGGGGTTTGCCATGCGCCGCGCGTCACCGCCCGGCCGGTGGGCTTTTACCCCGCCGTTTCACCCTTGCCGCACGCATGCGGCGGTTTGTTTTCTGTGGCACTTTCCCGGAAGTCACCTTCGGTCGCCGTTAGCGATCATCCTTCCTCAAGGAGCCCGGACTTTCCTCCCCATGACCGATTTCGGCCATGCAGCGACGATATGCCCGACTTCAGACGATCGGGCATTTAGCAATAATTCGGCAAATTGCCAACAGATTTCGCCCCGCATTTTGCCGCATTCCGCCGCGCAAGACGAAAAAAGGGCGTTTTGCCGAAATAGCGGGTTGAGAAACGGGCGTTTTTCGGTGTAGCATTGCGCGGTTTTTCGGCGGTCTGAAAAACTTGTGACTGCCGCATGGCAGCGTTGCGGAGGGTGTGTTGAAATACGGTTTTAGGCCATTACTCATTGCGTCGGTTCTGTTAAGCGCATCGGGGTGCGCGACGGAACTCATCGGCAATCCGAGCGATCTTTCCGCCGTCGAATATCCGACGGGGATTGCAATTCACCCGAACGGGCGATATGCCTACGTCGTCGGTTCGAACTTCGATTTGGACTATCGGGCCAACGACGGCGGCGCGGTTTATGTCGTCGATTTGCAGACGAAAACCGTTTTGCCCGCTTCGAAGCGGATGGGGAGTTTCGGCACGAATATCGTCCTGTCGGCCGATGCCCGGCGCGGTTACACGGTGACGCGAAGCGACGATGCCCTCGTGTGGTTCGAAATATCGGAAGACGGCAGCCGGATATCGTGCCCGAAAGAAGACGAAGATTCGGAATCTCTGCGCAAATGCCGCATCGTCTTGGACGATAATCCGACGCATGTGGCGATAACGCGAAGCTATCGCGAATATGACGAAACCGACGAAACCGGCGCAGTTCAAAAAAAACGCGTCGATTTCGATTTGCTGTCGATTGCCCAATTGCGCAACGGCCAAATGACGATGATGACGGTTCGGACGGATGCCGACGGTCAGCCTGCGTTCAGTCACGAATCGGCGGCGCTTTTGTATAACGGCAGCGTATCGGCGTGGTTTGAAGGCGAACAGTTTATCGTCGCCGGACGCGCGGCATCGGGCATTTTGGTCGCCACGCCGGCCATCGGCGACGACGCCGGCGTTTTGGGGCTGTACGCGAGTCAGGCGATTTCGGTGCCGTCGGGCTACGGCGTGTATCAAGGCCGCGATTTGCTTCTCGATCCGGTCAAACAAAATTTGTTCATGCTCAATCAATATCCCAAATCGCTGATGAAATTCGATGCGACGGGGCTGAGTTTGTCGTCGGCGACGTCGGACAGAGCCGTGCAGACCGGCATGCTCATGCTGCCGAGCGATTTCTTGCGCATGATTTGGGTCGGATCGCAGGAGTCGGGCATGATTTATGCGGTTTCGACGTCCGATGACGCAATTTATGTCATCGACCCGCGCGCGATGGACATCGTCGGCACCGTAAAAACCGGCGAAGGTCCTTACGATATGGCGCTGCACGGCGATAAATTGTATCTTTTGATGTTTCGCGGAACCGATATGTGGACGTACGATGTGACCGATCCGAGTTCGCCGCAGCTTACGGATGCTTTTTTTTCGGCAAAGGAAAAAACGGATGAATCGGAGGGAAAATAAATGCATCGACGTCGCATGGCCGGATGCCTGATCGGGCTTTTTGGGGTCGTTGCATCGTGCAGCGACGACAATACATCGACGCTTTCGGCGCTTGGCATGCCCGGCGAAATGCTCGTCAGCGCGCATTGCCTGATTTCGGATCGCTACGAAGTCATGACGGAGGCGGAATGCAAAGCCGCGCAAGGCGAATATTCGCAAACGCTCTACGTTGCCAATATGCAGACGGCGTCTTTGGCTTATGTTCCGTTCTACGAACGCAGCCAAGAGTTTAAAGTCATCGACACGACGCAGAGCGTGCCCGGGGCGACGTCGATTTCGGTCGGGGAGCGGCCGCATTCCTTGGCCGGCGACGACAAAGGCGCGCTCGTTGTCATCGCAAGCACGATCCATAACGACATCTCGTTCGTTTCTCAAACCGAAAACCGCGAGGTCGCTTGGCAAAGCGCCGACAAATTGCCGCGCAAGGTTATTTATCGCGTTCCCGAAGCGGCTTATTTCGTATTCTTTGCCGACGGCGCCATCCGCAAACTCACCGTCGGATACGACTGCGGCAAGGGCGCCGGCGTGCTGACGCCCGACTGCAAATTGACGAAAGACGCATTGGACATAAACTGGCAGGAAGCCGGCAAGCTTGACGGACGGCTCGCCGATTATGCCGATGATCCCGCAAAATCCAATATCGGCTATGTTTCGTATTCGGATCGCCGCTATGTGTCGGTTATCGGGTTTGACGAAGACGCGGGCGCATGCGCCGACAAATCGTCCGGATATCCGTGCGAGCTGCGCCGGATCGGCGCGGGATTCGGGTGCTCGGACGGCATCGACAATGACGGCAACGGTCTCATCGATGCGCTCGATCCGTCGTGTTATTATCCGTGGAGCGCCGAAGGGCAGAGCAGCGCCGACGATATTCAGGTCGGCTGGTACGGACGCGGCGCGTGCAATGACGGCATCGACAATGACGGCGACGGTCTCATCGATGCGCTCGATCCCGGATGCGTTTCGTCGAACGATGCATCGGAAGAAGACGGATTCCAGCCGATGACGCCCGGAACATGCGGCGACGGCTTCGACAACGACGGCGACGGCGATGCCGATCGCGACGATATCAAATGCCGCTGGCCGACCGACAGCGAAGATGCATCGGCGGGCGCCGCCGCCGGAATTTCGGGGATGTGCCGCGATTCGATCGACAACGACGGCGACGGTCAAATCGACGGCGCCGATTTGGCTTGCTACGGCAAAAATTGGCTCAGCGAAACAGATATGATGTCGGCGGGACGCGGGCAAATCGACGTCGACCCTCAGGGGCGTTGGCTTTATGTTCTCGATCCGGCCGATTCTCAGCTCATTGTCATCGATTTGGCGACCGAAAAGACGATCGATCGTTCGGGATGGTTTCCGCGAAACCGCGTTGTCGGAATTCCCGTCAGCCGGCTTGCGCTCGATGTTGCAGCCGATATCCGATACGAAGAAATTTACAAGAAAAACAGCCATAGCGTGATGGCAGAACGCGCCGTCGCGTTTGTTTCTTCGACGTCGGGCTCCGTGACCGAGTATCTTATTCATCAAAAATTGACGCATTACAAAGACGACCGGGCGATCGAATCGCTCGGCGAATTGGCCATGCGCCCGTCCGATTCCGACGATACCGAATCGTATATCGGCACGGTGCGCTGCATCGGGCGCATTTGTTCGGAGTCCGATTTGCCGTCGATTGAATTGCGGCAACGCCCGGCGATTTCGTATTTTGCGTCGGCGCAGACGCTGAGCGGCGTCAATCCCGAAACCGGCAAGCCAAATACCGTGCCGTATGACGCGATAATTCAATCGGAAACGTGGCGCATCGAATATGAAGGCGTTTTGGAGCAAACCGAGCGCACCGACGGTTCGTTCGATTCCGACGGAAAATTCCGAAGCGTGATGGATTTTTGTCTCCTCGGCGCGCGCGAAGGCGACCGGCTTATCGTCAAGACGTCGCCGACGGCGGCAATCAAAAAAAATGCGCCGTGTTTGGAAAAGTTTTCCGGCAAAAATCTCGAATGGAAATTGACCGCCGCCGGACCGCATGAGCTTTCCGTCGAACCGACGGGCGGCGACGGCGATGCCGGCGATATTCCGACCGATGCTTGCTTCGAATCGGGGCTCAATTATGAAATACGCGCCGCCGGCGCTTGGCTGGTGACGAGCAAATCGACGTATGTCAACCGACGGTTTGCCGCAGGCAATAAGTGCATCGACGATCCGCGCCAAATGTACGGTCAGACGCGGTTTGTG
>CAVGZQ010000037.1:2868-8007 GCA_963633515.1 Bacteroidaceae bacterium | reverse complement strand
GTTTGTGTTGCCGCAATCCGAGTCCGGCGACGCTTCGTTCGATGTCAATACGGCGATATTCGGCGTTCATATGCCGGCAAACGCCGTCGGATTGAAGCGCGGCGATGCGTTCGAATTTACGACCCGTTCGGGGCTTTCGAACAAATCCGTCGGCGTCGGCGCCGCGCCGACCGCGCTCGCTTTGTTCAAAGCATCCGGTTTGAATTTCCTGCTCATTTCCGAAGCGAGCGCAAATGCCATTGCCGTGTACGATATCGATGACGAATCGTTGGATGATACGCTTTAAATGCGCGGCCGTTGCCCGACGCGCCGAATTTCGATGCGGCGCCGATTGACTCAAAGATGATGCAAATCGCGTGTTACAGAGACGGTCTTCGCGTTTTGGCGCCGATCGTCGGTTATATCGATCATCGCGATTGCGCGCTTTTCGGCGCAAACGGCGGCGTTTGCGTTGTGGCATCGATACGGCGGCTCGGCGTGCCGATCGGCGTTTCCGTGACAGAATGTACGGGGGGCTATATCGCCGATGCGCCAAACGGAACTTATGTCGATGTCGGCATGCCCATCGGGCGCATTGAATTGCCGGGAAGCGCGCAGACGGCCGGGTTTTCCGCGTCCGATGCCGGCGGAGCAAAGCAAAACGAACGCATTGCCGCGCCCGTTTCGGGCTTTTTGATTTATGACACGCATGCCGGCATTCCCTATTGCAAAAAAGGCGATAAAATTTCTCCGGGCGCGCCGATAGCAGCCGTCGAATTTATGAAATTGCGCGTCGAAATCGCCTACGAAGGATTGCGAAGCGCAATCTTTGCCGGCTATGCGCAAAAGAGCGGCACGCCCATCGATCGCGGCGATGTCATCGCTTGGATTCGTCCGACAGACGAAGACGCCGCCGCGCAATGAACGCCCCGGACGCATCGATTGGCGGCGTCCGATAAACGAAGAGGCGTCCGCGCAAAAAACGCGGCGCAATTGCGCGGCATGCAACATTCTCAGAATTTCGGAATTTGAATATAATTCAACGCAGAAAATATATAAAAATGCAATAATTTCGACGCATATTCGCAAATTATCCGATTTACACGCCTGCGCGCTCCATTGCGAGATTGAATATAATTCAGCGTATCGGATGTTTTTTAAATAATAATCTGATATCGCGATTAAACATCTAAATAGATTCAATCAATAATTGACATTTCGCTTTATAACGCCTAGAGAGCGCGTTTGCGCGCGGAGACCGCATGACATACCGCAATGTATGCGCTGCGGCTGTTTCTGCGATCCGCACCAACCTGACGAGGTCAAGGAAAGATGTTTCATCTTCACGATATCATTCATCATCAACACGCCGCAAAGCATGCAGCCAATCATATCGATATGCTTCGCGGCAGTTTGTTGCCGAAGATATTGATGTTTGCGCTGCCGCTGTCGCTGAGCAGCATGCTGCAGCAGGCGTTTAACTCCGTCGACGTTGCCGTCGTCGGGAAATTTGTCGGTTCGCAGGCTATGGCCGCCGTGGGCGGAAACGGTCCCATCATCAACCTCCTCATCAATTTGTTTGTCGGCATATCGGTCGGCGCAAACGTCGTCATTGCCCGCTACATCGGACAAAATGCAAACGACAAAGTCAGAGAAACCGTCAAAACATCGCAAGTTCTCGCCATTATCAGCGGTTTTCTGCTCATGTTTATCGGGATGTTTGCCGCCCGTCCGATGCTTGAAGCCATCGGCACGCCGCCCGATATCCTCGAAATGGCCGCCTCGTATCTGCGGATCTATTTCTTGGGCATGCCGGCGTTTATGTTTTTTAACTTCGGATCGGCGATATTGCGAAGCGTCGGCGATACAAAACGCCCGCTTTTGAGCCTGCTCTTGGGCAGCATCGTCAATGCCGCGCTCAATGTCTTTTTTGTCGTCGTGTTGGAGTTGGGCGTCGAAGGCGTCGCGATTGCGACGGTTTTGTCGAATTATTTGTGCGCGGCGATGGTTGCCTTTTGGCTGGCGCGCGAAGACGAACCGATTCGATGGACATTCAAACGGCTCGGCATCGAAAAACATGTCTTGTCTCAGACCCTCCAAATCGGCATTCCCGCCGGTCTGCAGGGCATGGTTTTTTCGTTTTCCAATATTTTCATTCAGGCAGCCATCAACCGCCACGGATCTGCCGCCGTTGCCGGATCCGCCGCCGCCGTCGTCTACGAATGCTTGGCATGGCTCGCCGTTTCGGGCTTTACGCAAGCCGCAGTGACGTTCACAAGCCAAAACTACGGTGCGCATCAATACGACAGATGCAAACGCATCCTCGTCTTGTGTTCGGCGAGCAGTTTTATCGTGTGCGCGGCGCTGACAGGGCTGTTTGTCGGCGGTCAAAATTTCTTTATATCGCTCTTTACCGCCGATCCTCAGGTCGCTCACTATGCATCGCAGCGTCTCCTGTGGGTGCTCTTGCTCGAGCCCGTCGCCGTTTCTTACGAGCTTCCCGGCGGCGCCATGCGCGGCTTGGGCTATTCCATGACGCCGACGATCATCACCGTTTTGGGAACATGCGCGTTCCGATTGGTGTGGATTTACACGGTTTGCCCCGTCTATCCGTCGTACGAAGCGCTCATGGTCGTTTATCCGATTTCTTGGATTATCACCGGCGCCGCAACGATAATTGCTTATCGCATCGTCAGGAAAAAGGCGTACCGATTGACGCCCGCAGCCGTCGATTCGCCGTCTGTCCGAAAATGCTTGGCCTGACGGCCGCCCGGCGCAATCCGAACGCAAGCCGAGACCTTGGCAGGCATCGTCCGAATAGCGATCGCGCTGTTTTTCCGCATACGCATTGAGGCAGTGAATGCTTGCGATTGATGCGGCATTTTCGTAGTATCCGCCGTCGCGCGAAGCCCGCGGAAGACGTCGGGAGTTTCGCCGTTATCCTGTGTTTCGGAAATGCGATGGGGCGGCGGTGTTAAGAATAAATCAGACAGAAAGATATATGGATTTGAAACATAACGCGTTGCAAAGCGCGGCGGCGCGGATGAAGCGCAGGTTTGGGCGCGCCTTGGCGGTTGCGCCGCTTTTTTTTGCGCTGAGCGCTGCCCCCGGCGCCGTTTGCGCCGCGCCGTCCGGCGAATCCGCCGAAATATATGCGCAAATCGACGGTTTGATGACGCCCGGTCCAAAACAAAAAGCCGGCGAACTGCAAAAAAAAGAACTCTTGATCACGGCTCTGAAACGCGAAAAAATCGACCCGAATTCGGCGCGTTTGGCCATACAGAGCATTGCGGAAATCTTTGATTTCCGGCTGTCGCGTTCAGGCGATCGGTATGTCTATGAGTTGGGCGCGGGGCGAAAACTCGTCTTGTTGCGCTACGAACGCGACAAACGCATATACGAAACGCGCGCAGACGGCGCCAATCGCTTCGTCGCGCGTCTTGTCGACATTCCCGCCGACGAATCTGCAAAATCGCCGGCGCTTGCCGCCGGCATTCCCGACGACGACGGCGAAATCGACGTCGAACGCCGCGCGATGGTTCCCGATGTCCCCGATGTGCCGGCGGGCGCCGACGGCGACGACGCTTTGGCGCATCGCCCAAGCCCCGATATTGCGTTTCCCGACAGACCCCCCTCTGCCGACGCGTCCGATGCCGAGCAAGATGCGCCCGATTCCGATAACCATGCGTCCGGCGGCGGTTTCGTTCAGAATCGCGATGATGCAGACCCGATCGGCGGCAATCGCCGCGAATTCCCGCAAATCCCGGCCGATTCCGAGGCCGAAGACGATGCTTTGAGCGCTCTGAATAAAGCCAAAATGCAGCTGCCGTTAGATGACGGCGGCTTCGGCGATGACGGCGGCGCGCGACGGCCGGGCGCCGGCGGACAAAAACAAAAAGCGGGCATTCCCGGCGAAAAAAATACGCGTCGGGACAGCGCCGACGGCATCCAATCGATCCAATTGAAATGCAAGTCCGACGATAAAGCCGAACATGCAATCGCCGCGGTCGCTTTTATTTTGGGTTTGCTGATGTTTGCCGTCGGCTTCGCCGCCGTCTTGCTGCCGTATTGCCGCGCGCGGCGGCGCGCCGCCCGCATGGGCTTGACCATCGCCGATCAGCGCCCGATTTCCCGCAATCAAACGCTTTTGCGCGTAAAATGGGAGGATCGGGAGTTTGTCATTGTGCTTTTGCCCGAAAAAGTTCAATGCATTGTGCCGTCGGAAAACGCCGCCGATTTGTTCGCTTTTATTCGGGCAAAATCGTATTGGAATGCCATGGGCGATCAGCCGATCGCCGATCGCCGGCTGACCGCTTTGCTCGCAGATTTTAAGAATAAAAAGAACCGTTCGGGCGACGCAAAAACCGCTCCGATCATCGACCCGGCGCAACGCGCTGACGATGCGCCCGCGATTCATGCAACGGCGCATGGGTTTGACTCCGTTCAAAGCGATGACGCCGACGGCGTGCATGACGATCAAGACGAAACGGTCCAAGGACTCGAAAGCGATCTCCTCGGCGAAGATGATGATCCCCGCGACGGTATCGATAATTCCGACATCATCATTTCGTCTTCAGGCGAAGATAATTCAGATAATTGCGATAAAAACTGCATAAAATAAGGGGCGGCAATGATGCATATCAAACGGTTCGCGTTTATGGCGGGATTCGGACTCGGATGTCTGCTGACCGCCGGATGCGCTTCATCGGGAACGATCCTGCCGCGCGAAACCGTTTCGGCGCCGAACGGACAAAACATGCCGGACGATGCGCGCTCGGGCGATGCGGACGGAGGCGAAACACATCGGCAAGATCCTGCGCCCGAAGACGCCGCGCAGCCGCAGCCCGAAACAGCCGCAGAAAAGCTTTCGCGCGCATTGGCCGAAGGCGATGATGCGGCTGCCGAATCGCTTGCCCGCGAAATCATCGAATCTTCGCCGGTTTCGCCCGAATCCGTGACGGCGCGGACATCGTTGGCGCAGATCGCGCTGTCGCGCAAAGATTATGCTCAGGGCATCATGATTGCCCAAGATGCGCTCAAGATCGACGAAAAATCGGCGCAAACATGGTTTGTTTTGGCCGCTTTGCGTCACGGCCAAGCTCAAGACGGCGAAGCCGTCGCTGCGCTCGCAGATGCAATCCGTCTCGATCCGTCGATGGC
>CAVGZQ010000037.1:0-2858 GCA_963633515.1 Bacteroidaceae bacterium | reverse complement strand
GGCTTATCGTTTGCGGGCGCAAATACTCATCGCTTATCTCGATACCGAACGCGCCTTGGACGCCGCGCAAAAAGCGTTTGAACTCGCGCCCGGCGACTGCGCGGCGCAAATCGTCTATGCCGACGCGCTCTGCGCGTCAAAACGTTATGCCGACGCAATCGTCGCCTTCGAAAGCGTCGGCGCGCAGTGTTCGCGCCCCGAAGCGATGTTAAAAAATATGGCGAAAATCTACGAAGTTCACGTCCCCGACGCGCAAAAAGCGTGCGCCGTCTATCAAAAACTCGTGACGATTTCGCCCGATAACGCCGATTACAAAGCGTCGCGCGATTACCAATGCCAAACGCCCGGCGCGTCTTAGACCGTTAACGCAACGGCGAAACGCGCGCATTGCGCCGTTTGGCATGAATGTTTATATATTTTTATTCTATCCGATCGCCCCATAATTATAACGGCGCGGCGGCGCCGTCCGCCGCAAGAATACACGGACAGCCGATGGCATTCATTCCGAAAGATTATCAGCGTTTTCGCATTGACGGTCCCAATATCGTGCCGCAATACATCAAAGCAACGCCCGCAATCGCGGCGTGCATCGAGCAATTGCTCGATTGTTTTCGATATGCCGCGGGCGAAACTTACGGGGCGCTTCGCGAATCGTGCGAAGCCCTCTGCACCGAAAATCAACGCCACCGGCTTATCCGCGGCATTGCGCATGTGTTGGAATCGCGCGTGACGTTTCACGAGCCCCCTCAAGCCGATATCGTCGCGCTGCGCATGGAAATCTTCGCGCGCGCGGCAAAAATCGGCGCCGAAGATTTCGCCGACCGATCGCGCCGGCGCGATGCATTGCTCGACGATGTCGCGCAGGAATTCCGAATGACGCGCGCGGCGCTCGAAGACTGCCTCTATGCCGATCTCAAAGACGAACGCCAAATCGCGTCGTTCGACGATGCCGATGCCGAAGAAATCATCGCCGAATACAATCTTGCGCTCTCAAAATCGTTGCTCATGTATGCGCGCACCCTCGTGTTTACGATCGTTTTCGACGCCGAAACGGCTCAAAATGCGCGAAAACTCTTTCAAAGTCTGAAGTTTTTCAATCTCTTGTTCGACGTTTCGCAAATCACCGAAACGGCGTGGCAATTTACGGTCGACGGTCCGAGCGCCGTCCTGGCGCAGCCGCAAAAATATGCCATGTCCCTGGCGTGTTTTCTGCCGACGCTCTATCAATTTGCTTCGTGGCATGCGACGGCGGCGCTCTGCGTCGACGGAAAAAACGTCACCTGGCAACTCAAACCCGACGATTTCGCCCCGCCAAAACTCTCCTTCCCGCAGCGACTCCCCGAAGAAGCCCAACGACTCGCCCAACGCCTGCGAGAAATCGATCCGAATGTCGCAATCGACGATAGAATTCAGCTGATCGATTTGGGCCGCCAATCGGTGTGGGTGCCCGATTTTTCCGTCGCTTACAAAGGATCGGATCGCAAAATATGCGTCGAAGTCGTCGGATTTTGGCGCGCCGATTACCTCAATCGGCGGATCGCCGCCGTCAAACATCCCGTCGAAAACCTCATCATCGTGCTCAGCGATAAGCTCAAGACCGACAAAACGGCGCTCGCCGCGTCTGCGCTCAATATCGTGCATTACAAACGCACCCCCCGGCCGCAAGACGTCTTGAAAATGGCAAAACGCTTGGGCCAATGGGAATAAATGTGCGTTTTTGATAAAATTCATGCGCATTGTTCGGTTTGAAACAGTTTTCGCTGCATGCGATTCACTTCAAACCGACGCATGCGCGGCGCTTTCAAATGATATAATCGAAGTATGGAATATCGGGGGCTTGCGATCCCATCGATTTGAAACGCAATTCGGGCGGAACGTAAAGCACTTTCGTATCGGCGGCGACCGAATGCGTCAGCCAAACGTTCGAACCGATGACGCTGCGCGCGCCGACAATCGTTTTGCCCCCCAAAATGCTCGCGCCCGAATATATCGTCACGTCGTCTTCGATCGTCGGATGCCGCTTTATCCCCTTGCTCGAGTCGGGGTCGGGAATGCTCAGCGCGCCGAGCGTCACGCCTTGATACATCTTGACATTGTTTCCGATAACGCACGTTTCGCCGATAACGACGCCGGTGCCGTGGTCGATAAACAGTCCTTGTCCGATTTCCGCCCCCGGATGAATATCGATTCCCGTGCGGTTGTGCACGAATTCGCTCATCATGCGCGGCAAAATCGGCACCCCCGAACGAAACAAAATATGCGCCATGCGGTGAATCGCCAACGCCCGAAATCCGGGATAACTCAAGATGATTTCGGCGTAACTTTTCGCCGCCGGGTCGCCCATATACGCCGCATGCAAATCGATGAGAAGCGTATCGCGCATCGCCGGCAATTTCTCAAAAAACGCATACGTCAGGTTTTCGGCTTGATCTTCGACCGGCAAATCGCTCTCCGGCCGCCCCAATCGGCAATGCGGGCACGTCTCGGCATACCGAAGCGAAAGCGCGATAAGCCGCGCCATGTCTTGATACGCTTCGCTCATGCGATTGCCGACGGCGTAAATCATGCCGTCGCTGTTTCGGATGCAATCGGTCAACCCCGGATACAACAAACTCTCCAGCATGTGCGTCAGCGCCGTCACGCACGACTTCGACGGCAGCGGCGCCGCCTGCATATTCGTCAGGTCGGGATTCTTCTCGTACGAACGCAACATCCCTTGAATCAATGCATCGATTTGCTTCATTTTTGCAGTCCTCGTCATCGCGCAGAGCGGTTGCGCAGGCGCGATATCTGTTCATTGCCGAATTGTCGCTGCGCGCCGTGAGGGGGAAGTCTCCCCCTGCGCGCCTCTCTTGCGC
>CAVGZQ010000036.1:13250-15626 GCA_963633515.1 Bacteroidaceae bacterium | reverse complement strand
GTCTTTATCGCTGCCGCCGTCGCCGCGAATCGTGTCGCTGCCGCACGACATCGCCAAAAGCCCCGAAAAACACAATGCCAAAGTCAAAATCTTCTTGTTATGCATATCAGCCTCCGCCGAAAAAAAACGTCAAAACAAACACTGCGCAAGCTTTATAGCCTAATTCGGCCCGGAATCTCAACACGGCGCAATTGAAACGTTCGTTTTCGGCATCAAAAAACGGCGGCGCCCGAAATCGATGCAATGCGATAAAAACGCGCAAAAACGCAAAAAACGCCGCGCGTCGGGCAAAAAAACAAAAACGCGCCTAAAGACATTCATTTTTGCGCAAAAAAAAGCGCCGATCCGAAACCGATGTCCGCGCCGGCGCTCTCATCATTTAACGATAAATTGTCAATGCGCTTTGACTTTGATCCAAAGCTCGGAAATCATCGCGCGAATCGTTTCGTTGTCGTGGAAAATCTCGTCTTTGTCATAGCCCGATCGCGGGAGATAGGCCGTGTTATGCTCATACATCGCCCCCGGCGCCTTCATTTCGGTCAGCACCCGCGCGTTGGGCGATGCATACCCGACGGACTCGCTGTTGCCCCGCGACGCATCATACGACATGACGTAATTGATAAATTCGTTGGCAAGTTTCGGGTTTTCGGCGTTGGCAGGGATGACCATGGCGTCATACCACGTGTTTGTGCCCTGTTTCGGGGCGATATAGCCCATATCTTTATTTTCGTTCAATATAAACGCCGCATCGCCCGAATACACGATGGCAATATTTTTGAGCCCGTTCGACATGTTATCGATGACTTCGTCGGTAACATAAGTCGGTTTCATCGTATCGTTCATTTGCAAGAGCCATTCGTATGCCGCATTGATTTCGTCTTTGTTTTCGGTGTTCATCGAATAGCCCAGCGCCTTGAGCGCGACCATGAAGCTGTCGCGTTCCGAATCGTACCAATAAATCTGACCGGCATAGTCGGCATTGCGCAATATATTATAGCCTTCTTCGGCGATGACTTTCGGGTCGACTTTTGTTTTATTGTAAACGAGCCCCACGTTGCCCCAAAAATACGGCGCAGAATACGTATTGTCGGGATCGAACGACAAATTCTTGACGGCATTGTCGAGTTGATCCAAGTTTGTCATCATCGATTTGTCGAGCGGTTGGAGCATTTTTTGCGCCAGCAAACGTTCGATCATGTAATCGGACGGAATGAGGACGTCGTATTTGTCGCCGGCCTGCACTTTTGCATACATCATTTCGTTGCTGTCGAACAATTCGACGATGACTTTGACGCCGTATTGTTTTTCGAAATTCGGAATGAGCGTTTCGCTTGTGTAGGCGCCCGGCAAATATATTTTGAGCGTGCCCGAACCGTACTTCTGCTCTGCTGCGCCGTCTGTCTTTTTCGAGCACCCGGCCGCAACGCCCAAGAAGAGCCCCAACCCGGCTGCGGCAGCGAAAACTTTGACGAATATGCGTTTATTCATGCGATATCTCCCTGATTATCTCCGAACGGCGCGCCCGGCAAACCGATATGCGGAAAGCCGCGCCGTTTTTGCTGCAAAAACCGCCGCCGTTTCGCCCGGCGGCTCCTGCGCGTTTCTATGAATTGATCCCGATTTGAGATGCCGATGCGCAATTCCGCGATCGGCGCGAGTCATTGTACGGATTTCATGCGTTGTGAAAAGATTTTTTTGAGCGTGCGGTTCGGGGGCGTTGCGGGGGGAGCCCCCCGCAGAGGGGGCAGCCGCGTATTTTGCGCGTTTTTTTTGGGGGGCTTCGGCTATTTCGCCCGTTCGGGCTCAATACGCCTTCGCAGCTCCGGCTATTTCGCCCGAACGGGCTCAATACGCCTTCGCGGCGCCGCTTTTTTCGCCCGTTCGGGCGAACATGCGCGACGCTTCTTTATTGCGGGCAATCCGTCAATCGGCGGCGCGGGCGCGGCCGCGTCTGTGTTCCGGCGCGCAAAAAAGCGGCGCGGGGGAGACTTCCCCCGCACACACACAAAAAAGAAATATATCCGACGCAATCATAATGCCGAATCTTTAGATTTAAACGCCTTTCGGCGGATAATCGGAACGAGATTGGCAGCGATAAGCGTGACGGTAATGATGAGAATGACGATCGACGACAGCGCATTGATCGACGGATTGATGCGTTTTGACATCGTATAAACGAGTATCGATATATTTTGCACGCCGTTGCCCGTAACAAAGTACGAAATTACAAAATCGTCGAAACTCATGGTAAAGGCGATGAGGGCGCCGGCGATGATGCTCGGTTTGATTTGCGGAATAATGACTTTCGTCATGGCCTGAAACGGCGTGCAGCCCAAATCGAGCGCGGCATCGGTGAGGTTGGGATCGAGCGTGCGC
>CAVGZQ010000036.1:11489-13240 GCA_963633515.1 Bacteroidaceae bacterium | reverse complement strand
AGCGTGCGCAGCTTGGGCATGATCGACAATATGACAAACGGCGTGCAGAACATAATATGCGCCAAAAGCATCGTAACAAAGCCTTTCGTGACGGCAAGCGCAGAAAATAACATCAGCAGGCTGATTGCCGTGACGATGTCGGGGTTCATGACGGGCAATTCGTTGATGCGCTCGGTCGTTTTGCGCAAGAGTTTTCCGCTCTTTGACAGCCCGATGGCCGTAATCGTCCCGAAAACCGTGGCGACGGCCGTCGAAATGACGGCGATGATGATGGTATACCAAATCGAGCTCATCATCGTCGGATCGCTGAACATTTTTTCGTACCATTGCAGCGAAAAACCGTCCAAAACCGTCAGCGAACGCTTGCCGTTAAACGAAAACACGATGATGTAAAAAATCGGCAGATAGAAAAAAAGCAAGGCAAATCCGATCATGACTTTGGAAAGGATCGGCCAAAAGCGGCTCCGTTTTTGCATTTTTAGGTCTCCTTGCCCGGCTGCGCATCGATTTTTCGCGTCAGCCACATCGAAAATATAATGATGACAGCCATGATGAGCGAAATTGCCGACCCGAAGTTCCAATCGCCTGCCGTCAAAAACTGGCTTTCGATGACGTTTCCGACCAATACATATTGGCCGCCGCCCAACAATTTGGGGATAAAAAAGGAACTGACGGCGGGCAAAAACACGAGCGTTATGCCGCTGACGACGCCCGGAAGCGAGAGCGGGAACGTGACGCGCCAAAAGCTCTCAAACCGGCTCGCACCCAAGTCTGCCGCCGCTTCGAGCAGGCTGTTGTCCATCTTTGCGAGCGATGTATGTATTTGCAATATCATAAACGGCAAAAAGTTATATACCATGCCCAAAGCCACGGCGAAATCGGTATACAAAAGCGATACGCCCGGAACGCCGAAGAATTCCATAATTTTCGACAGCATGCCGCCTTCTTGGAGTATCCCCATCCAGGCATAGGTGCGCACGAGCATGTTGATCCACGTCGGAAGCGTGAGCAGCAAAATGAGCATGATGCCGTTTTTTCCGCGCGCTTTCGAGATGATATAGGCGATCGGATAGCCCAAAACGATGCAAATCGCCGTTGTGACAAACGCTATCCAGAGCGACTTTCCGACGACGCGCAAGAAAGTGGCGTCGGTCACAAACCGCAGAAAATTATCGAGCGAAAACTTTATGGTGACGACATCGTTTCCTTGGACGGTGAACGCATAAAAGATGATGAGTATCATCGGGATGACGATCATCGCCGAAATCCAAGCGATGTAGGGATAGGTCATGAAGCGGAAAGCATTGATTTTCATCCCGGAATGACCTCCCGATCCATGAGGTGGATGTCTTCGGGGTCGAAGACGAGACCGACTTCGCTGCCTTCGGGGAGTTCTTTTGTCGTCGAAACTTTATATTGGTAACCTTCCGTCGCGAATGTGATATCGTATTCGCCGGGTTCGATATTTTCCCAATCGAAATCGTATTTCACTTCGTCGATGGCGACGGCCGCGCCGTCTTCGAGCGACCACGCCGAAGCGTTGGCCCACGTGCGCAGATCGGTGTCGAGCGCCATCGAATCGCGGATATCGTCGGTTTTGACGAAGAAATTCATCGCATATATTTCTTCTTTGAACAGCGTGCTTTCTTTTCGGTTGGCATGGACGACGTTCGCTTCGACGGTAATCATCGTGCCGGCGGCCGTTTTAAACGTCACGTGGTATTTGCCGACTTCTTTCGATATGTCCGAGT
>CAVGZQ010000036.1:5875-11479 GCA_963633515.1 Bacteroidaceae bacterium | reverse complement strand
GACTTCTTTGATGGAGACCGGGGAGTCGTCTTGGCTGTTCCAGGCCTCGGCCGAGGCCAAATCGATGATGCGGGCGGCGTCCAATTCGGCGACGTCGTCGGAGTCGAGAAAAAAGCTGTTGGCGCTTATTTTTTCGTTCGCCTCGCGGTTGACGACGGGTTTGTCTTCGGAGACATGCATCTTGACGGTAATCGACGTGCCCAGGCGCGTTTCGACGAGCGTGTCGTAGAATATGCCGCGAAAGACCTGCGCTTTGACGATTCCCTTGAGCATGCCTTGTCCGCGCGCCACGACGTCCAAATCTTCCGGCCGAATGACGACGTCGACAAGCGCGCCCGGGTCGAACGATTTTGCGGCGTTGCAGGGGAAATTTTTGTCTTCGAAGCGCACCGTTTGGCTGTCGACAATCACGCCGTCGATAATATTCGTTTCGCCGATAAAGTTTGCGACGAATTGGTTCGCCGGCTCGTTGTAAATATCGGTCGGGGTTCCGACTTGCTGGATTTCGCCGTTGTTCATGACGACGATTTTGTCCGACATCGTCAACGCTTCTTCCTGGTCGTGCGTGACGAAGATAAAGGTGATGCCGACTTCTTGCTGAATGCGCTTGAGTTCGAGCTGCATTTCTTTTCGCAGTTTCAGGTCGAGCGCCGCGAGCGGTTCGTCCAAGAGCAAGACCGACGGTTCGTTGACGAGGGCGCGCGCAATCGCGATGCGCTGCTGCTGTCCGCCCGACATTTCGTTGATATTGCGCTTGCCGTAGTCTTCCAAATTGACCAACTTCAGCATTCGGCGGACTTTGCGGTCGATAACGTCTTTGGGGACTTTCTTGAGTTTGAGACCGAAGGCGACGTTGTCGTAGACGTTGAGATGCGGAAAAAGCGCGTATTTCTGAAAAACCGTGTTGATATCGCGTTTGTACGGCGGAAGGCCGAGAATATCTTCGTTGTTAAACAGCACTTCGCCCGAAGACGGATCGACGAAACCGCCCAATATTCGCAATAAAGTCGTCTTTCCGCACCCCGAAGGGCCTAACAGCGTGACAAATTCGTTGTCATAAATATCGAGCGAAACGCCCTTGAGGACAACGGTATCATCGAAGTTTTTGACGATATTTTTTATTTGAATAATCTTTTTGCTTTCTTCCATTTGTGCTCCGAAAGTCAGAATGCGGGGATAGGCACCCACAAAGTTTTCGCCGGGGTTTTGCGCACGTTGCGCCCGCATACAACAATCAAATTCCGCCGCATCGCCGATTTTGCGCCGCAGATCGCCATCGATCGGGGACCGAACAATTTTCCGAGAACCTTACGCATATGAACTCCCTGGATGGGTGAAACAACGGGCTTCGGAGCCGATCCTGCCGCCCCGAAAAGCCCAAAGACGGCGCCTTTTACATGTTTTTTTCCAAAAGCGCATTTTTATTCCGTTTTTTGATTTTTTTTCGGCTCCGATTGCCCGCCCGCCGCATCGCTTATCCGCCGCCGCCATCGCGGCGGATTTCATTGCGCGCCGTTTTGCGCGGTCTGCGCCTGTCAAGATGCTTGCGCAAATCATGTTTGTTCTTCGGCGGCGCGGATCGTCGCAAGACGCGCATACCCCGGGGCGGGTGCGGCGCGCCGGGGCTTATCGCTCGGATTTTTTCGGTTCGGCTCTGCCGATATGCCTCTGTTTGGGGCGATCAAACGCCGCCGCCGCCGCAACGCGCGGCGCGCGCCGCCGGCGAAATGCGTCGGTCAATTTACGATAAGATCAAACCGCGGCGTCCGAAGCCGACGATCCAAAGACCGAGGCGCGGCGCATGTTCGCCGCCCCGTCGGCGAGAACATCGCCGCGCAAGACGCGCGTATTGCCCCGCGGCGGCCGGGGCAATAGCGCGGCAAGCCTGCCGTATTTGCCCCGGCAAATAGGCAGGCCGCGAAGGCGTATTGCGCCTGCCTTCGGGCAGGCGCAAAAGCCGAAGCCCCCCGCATAAACCGAAAACCGCCCTCGGCGAATATCGGCCGAAAGCTCCGAAAACACGCACGATTGCCGCCCCCGATGCACATATAAATTTGCGCGCGGTTTGCGGGATGTGATAAACGGCAGAAGTTGTCCGTCGTTTTTTTTTTAAGCGGGGAAATTCGGTGAAAGTCTGTCTAAGCTGTTTGTCGGTATTTGATGATGCGGTGCGTTTTTGCCCATACCACGGGATGGAGCTGAAATCGTTTGCGGCGCGAACTTACGAAACGGGGGAATCCGTTTGCGGCTACTATCTCCAAAAGAAGATAGGCTGCGACGGATTGGGCGCGATTTACCGCGCGTCCAAGGGCGGCAACACGTATCGGCTGCGCGTCTATTCCGATGCGCTTTTGCTCGACACGAAACGCGTTGCGCATTTGTGCGATTTGCTCGAAAGCGATACGCAGCTGTCGGGGGGGGCGATTCCGGTCGTCGATTTCGACCGCACCGAAGACGGCGGGATATACAGCGCGCATCCCTACATACCGGGGTATTCGCTGCGCGATGTCATCGCGCGCAAAGTCGCACTTCGCGAGTCGGATGTTTCGGAAATTCTGTTGCTGCTGTTGCAGGCGGTCCGCGATATCCATTCGCAGGAAGTCATTCACGGCAACATGGCGCTTTCGAACATCATACTCGACGGCAGCGGTCGCGTGCGCCTGCATGATGCGGGGCTTTGGGATGTCGCGCGCGGAAAGAATTTCGATTCGATCCGCGACGATCATCCGTCATTTTTCGGCGATGTCGCGGAATTGATGTCGCCCGAAGCCGCGCGCGGCGACAAACCGCTGATTTGCAGCGATATTTTCAGCTGCGGCGCGGCAGCGTGCTATCTCTTGGGCGTTGCCGCGATCGATCGCGATCCTGCGGCAATTCTCGGCGATCGGGTTGACGGCGTTTCGTTTTCGCTGCGTTCGGACGAATGCCGCGCGGCGATAAGCGAGGATTTTGCCGATTTGCTCGAAGCATCGACGTTCGGGACGGCGGGCGTGCGATTCCAGACAACGCGAGCCTTTATGACGGCGCTTTTGAGCGTGCACCCGGAGCTGAACGAAGACCTCGGCGCGCTCAACGGAGAATTGTTCGACCGAATTATGAGCGGCGCCGAACGCGTATCGTCTTTCTTCGACCTCAAGGCGATCGATGCCGAAAAATCCGCGCAGAGAACCGCCGACAAGACCGCGCGGGCCGAAGACGGTTTGCGGTTGCTGCAAATCGACGAAAATCGGATTGAGCGCACGATGCGCGGCGTAGACTCCGATCGGACCGTCGTCGAACGCACGCGTTTTGACGGACTTTCGGATCTGATCGGCGAATCGCTCGATCAAACGGCCGTCAGCGCGATGATAGAACGCGCCGTGACGACGGAAATGGATCCCGTCGATGCGACGCCGACCGTCGAAATTGAGAAATCGTCCGAAGACGGCGCAGCCCGTCAATCGGCCGATGCAAAAGACGATTTGTCGGCGACGCTCGATCGCGAATTGCTGAGCATTTTCAGAAGTCTTGAAGACCCGGAATCGCGCGGCGGCGGCGCAAATCTTCTCAGCGACGGCAAAATCGATTTCGACGCGCTCATTTCGGATTTGGACGAAGGCGGCGCGCAGCCCGGCGAAACCGATGCCGAACAGACTGCCGGCGCCAAACAGACGTCAGGCGAAGACGAGAAAAAAGCAGACGCCGGCGAAGACGAGAAAAAAGCAGACGCCGGCGAAGACGAGAAAAAAGCAGACGCCGGCGAAGACGAGAAAAAAGCAGACGCCGGCGAAGACGAGAAAAAAGCAGACGCCGGCGAAGACGAGAAAAAAGCAGACGCCGGCGCGGCAGAAAAACCGCCGTCGGACGAACAAACCGGCGGCTTGTTTGCCGATCGCGAAGCGCAAGATTCCGCCGACGAAGGTTGCCCGAAATCGGAAGCCATGCAAAAAGCCGAAGCGGCGGAACATGCCTTCGAAGCCGCCGAAGCCGAATTTGCCGAGCGCGGCGGGCACGACGGCAAAAAACCGCATAAACGCATCGGAAAACGCAACGGCGCCGAAAAATCGGATCGCAACGATATCGTTTCGGCATCGGAAAGCAAAGAAAGCCGGCGCGTGCGCCGCAAAAACCGCCGCGATCCGTCGGATTGCTCGCCGCGAAACGACGTCATCGAAGCGGAAACATCGATTTGCCCGGCGCCCGAGATCGACGATTTGCCGCCGTTCAGCAAGCTTCCGGCAATGACGGCTTCGAACGGTTTTGCTTCGGACGAAGACGAAGGCGAAGACATCGTCATCGAAGAAACTGCGGCTTCATCCGAAGCCGAGGCCGAAACAAAGGCCGAAGAAAGTCAAGACAAATCGGACGGAGGCAACGTTTTTGACGACGTCGGCGACGATTTCGACAAAGACGACGGCGCGGACGAAGGCGAATGGTTCGGCGCGCAGGACGGCGAAATGCCCGCCGGCGGAAAAGATCAAAGCCGGCGCCGCAAATTGCGCATCGCCCTTTTGGCTGCGTTAGTCTTGGCCGTCGTTTGCATCGTCATCGCGGCCGGCAAAGCCGGCAAAAAAAATATCGGCGATCCGCAAACCGACGGCGCCGCCGATTCGTCCGAAAAACTCGCCGTCTTCAACCGGCTCTTGGAAAATCCGTCGCAAGACAATCGAAAAAAAGCAACCGATATGCTCGTCGAATTGCGCGACGCCAATATCGGTCAAAAAGGCATGCAAGAATGCCGCGAGCATTATATTCGGGCATTCGAAGAAGAAGCGAAGCGAATTCGCGGCGGTCTGACGAAATCGTCGGATATTGCCGATCCGTTCGATACGTCTGCGGCAATGCAAAAAATCGACGGCGATTATGCGGCATGCATCGCCGCCGGCGCGGCAAACGACGAAGAACGCGAGAAAAAGACCGCATCATGCGAATCGGTCAAAATGCAAGCCCGAGACCGTTTGGAAAAAACTGCCGCAAGCGAAGCTTTGGCGCTCAAACCGCGTCTTTGGAAGGAACTTGACGGCTGGACCGAGCTCGAATCGATCTATCGCGACATTCTGAAGCAACGCCGATCGGGCGGGAACAATTACGCCTCGGAAATGGACGAAATTTCGGGTCAAAAATCGGCATACGAAGCGCGTCTCGATGCGATCATTCCGTACGAAGGACAAACGGGCG
This sequence comes from Bacteroidaceae bacterium, assembly GCA_963633515.1. Taxonomy (GTDB): domain Bacteria; phylum Myxococcota_A; class Bradymonadia; order UBA4248; family UBA4248; genus UBA4248. The sequence goes on along the minus strand of CAVGZQ010000036.1, from coordinate 6,322 downwards.
ATGCATTGGCGCAAAATAGCGGCGCCGATCGGGATTCCGAAGCCAAAGATCAAAATATCGGGAAAGCTGAAAGCAATTTGCCTGCCGGCAACGGTTTGGCGGCTTTAGACAACGCACAAGCCCAAAAACAAGCCGAAGCTCAAAAACAAGCCGAAGCCCAAAGACAGGCCGAAGCTCAAAGACAAGCCGAAGCCCAAAGACAGGCCGAAGCCCAAAGACAGGCCGAAGCCCAAAGACAAGCCGAAGCCCAAAGACAAGCCGAAGCCCAAAGACAAGCCGAAGCCCAAAGACAGGCCGAAGTCCAAAGACAGGCCGAAGCTCAAAGACAGGCCGAAGCCCAAAGACAGGCCGAAGCCCAAAGACAGGCCGAAGCCCGAAAACAAGCCGAAGCTCAAAGACAGGCCGAAGCCCAAAGACAGGCCGAAGCCCAAAGACAAGCCGAAGCCC
>CAVGZQ010000036.1:0-5743 GCA_963633515.1 Bacteroidaceae bacterium | reverse complement strand
CGGCCGCCGGCGGGAATGTTCCCACCGCAAAACTCATTGCCGACGCGCAAAGCGCGCTCAACCAAAAGAATTATTCGGGCGCCGTTTCGATATTGGAAAAAGCCATCAAACAAGATCCCAACAACGGCCGCGCGCATTTCACCCTTGCAAAGGCAAACGAACGGCCGGGCAAACTGATGGTCGCCGCGCAAAATGCAAAAACGGCCTGCGAATTGATGAAAGCCGCGAGCTGCTGCAAATATTTGGGCGATCTCTGCAAAAAAGCCGGCTTGGACGACGAAGCGGCGCAAGCTTATCAAAAAGCCAAATAACGCAGCATCATTTTCCCGAAGCGTTCAAAAAGGCGGCAAGCGCAAACTTGCCGCCTTTTTCTGTCGGCGGCAAGGGGCAAAACGGCGATTCGCCCCGAAAATATTTTGTTTTGCGGCGCTTCTTCGCGGTATAGCTTTTGCGCCGGCGAAAAAACGCGCGGCGTTTGGCATCATGACGGGATCGGTTGCGGGCGGAACGCCGGAATCGGCGCCGCAGACGGCAAGCGCGATGCGGCCGAACCGCGCCGCATGCATGCGGTGCGCCGTCGTTTCCGGACCGGCCGGCGCCATGGATCAAAGCCGAAATTTGAAGACATATTCGGGATTTATCGGGGTTTTTAAATGAACAGAAAGATTCGGACGATTATTTCAAACCGCGCCGCGCGCGCCGATGCCGCTTTTCGCATCGGACTTGCGGGGATCGCCGCGCTGTCGTGTTTTTCGTGCAATGTTGCGCCCGACGGCGCCAAATTCGACGAGCAAATCGCGGCCGACGCCTACCGATTCCCCAAACCCGACGGGGTCATACAAAACAGCGAAGACGTCCTTTCTTCGATTAACCTGTCGCTTCGCAGCGATTACCCGATTTGGCGCGAATCGGTCGGCGCTTCGGTCGAAATCGTCATGAAAAACACGACGAATTCGTTTGTTCATGCGCGCATCATGCCACGCCTATTTATCTATGACGCCAAACGCGAAAAACCGCTTTATTGGTCGAATATCGATTTATCGTATGCCGAATCGTCGGGACCGGGCGCCATGAGCGTCGCATCGCTGCCGGCAGGCGCATCGCATTCGACGCCCGTCGCCGTCAAAGCCATGAAATTCGCCGATGTTTCGTCGAATGCATGGCCCGATTACGCGATTTACGATTTTGTGCCGACGGGAAATTATGCGATGCGTTTGGAGCTCGAATTTTACACCGACGCAAACGAAAAAATCGGCACAAAATACTCGGATTTCATCGAATTTACGACAATTCTCACGGCGCCCGAAGCGATCCCCGCGCCATCAAAATCGACCCCATAACCGACGGGAGGATTCCATGAACCGACTCATCGCAACGCTGTCGGCATGTTTGTTTTTCGCGCTCATCCCGGCGGCGGGATTCGGAGAACAGCCTTATGCGTGCAACGTAAAAATGCGCTACGGATCTTTCGAAACATCAGTCTCGGCCGACGGCGATTCGGTCGGCAGGGCATTGTCGGGAAGTTTGCGCGCATCATGCAAAAGCGCGTGCAAAGGCGTCGAAGTTTCGTCCGACGGCGGCGCGGCTTGCCTCGTTTCGTGCGTTTCCGAAGCCAACATTTTGGCAATCGAATGCATCGCCCGCGCACGCAACGATTCCAAACTTGAACTTCTCCCGGGCGAACTCGCCCAAGCACGCGCCGATGCCGCTGCCGCGGCAAAGAAAACGCGTTCCGACGTTGCCGATCGCCCGCAAAAACCCGATCTTTTCGGAAAGCCGCGCAACCCGGCGCCGCAAAAAGCCCTTTTGCTCACCCGCTGGTACGGCGCTTACGAGCCGCTTGCGCAACAAAAATCGGACGATAAATCCAAACAGCGCAACCGCGCCGACTTGATGCAGCTCAACCCATCGCGCAAACCGCTCATTCTGATGCGCCCCAAACAAGCTCCGCTTTTGACGTTGCGTTAGTCCTTTTTATGGAGCATCGTTACGCCATCTTGCCTTTTTGGCGTACATCTATGCCGCAATCGCAATCATCGCGATCCCTTTGCGAAGCCGCGATGCGTTTCATGCCGACAGCGTTCAAAGAACAGGTCTGTGCCATCGGCAGACGATTGCCGAATCTTATATCAAGCAACAACCCCATCTGCGAATTTAATTCAATTTAAAGGCGGATTTTTTTTTTATTTCATGCGACACCTCGATTAGCATCAAATATGCAAACGGCTCGCGGCGTCGTTTTTTTTCGGCGCAAACGCCGAATGCAATGTTTCAATGCTCAACGGAGTCGAAATGAGAAATTTCCTTGCTTTTTTGATTGCCCTGTTCCTCCTTCCCGTGTCGGCATACGCCGCAATGCCCGATGCCGGTTCGAATTCGTCCGATCCATACGGCCGCAATCATTCGATCGGTCTCGGCGTCGGCGTGACGTTATCGACAGCTTACAGCATTGCGAACGATGTGCCGTTTGCGATCGATTATCAATATCGATTTGCACCGTTCTACAGCATGGGCGCCGAAGCAACGTTCGGATTCAAATGGTATGAAAGTACCCCCGATTTTAAGTTTTATTGGATCCATGCGTTTCACGTCTTCCAACACAACGGTTTTATCGTGTCGCTGCAAGCCGGCATCGGCGCAACGTATCGGACTGTAAGCGACGATCCGGTATCCTATGAACGTTACTACGAACGCAGAGCAGGATTCAGCATGAAAGCCGATATCGTGTTCGGATATCGCATTTCGGAGCTCTTGTCGCTTAAACTCAAAGTCGACTTCCAAGACCAAATGACATTTGGCATCGCAGGCCGGGACGTGCTCCATCAATTCGAATCTTCTGTTCAAATCATAACATCGTTCCATTTCTAGCCGCCGTCCGAAAGAATTGACCTTCAACATTGACCTTTAACGCCGATTCGGATTTCCGCCTTCGCGTCTTTCAGCTTCCGACATGCGGCGTGTCTTGCGAGGCTTCGGCTTTTTCGCCCTTTGGGCTCAATACGCCTTCGCTGCCTGCCTATTTGCGTAGCAAATACGGCAGGCTTGCCGCGCTATGTTCGCCCTGCCTTGCCTGCCTGCGGCAGGCCGACGGCAGGTGCGATCATACGCGCGGCCGGCGCGGCTATGTTCTCGCTTCGCTGCGAGCATACGCCGCTTTTTTTTTCGATATTTTGCGCATCTGCGGCGTCAGCTGTGCCGTTCATGCGGCCGGAACGCATGTCAGTACGCCCCGACGCGCATTCAGGCTTGCTTCCTTGCATCTGCATCAAACGATCGAAAAAAAAAAGAATAATCTTGCTTCGTGCATGCGCCGCTTTTTTTTTTATATGCACAGGTTCGCACTCAAACGTCGGCGTCCCAAGCGGCCGGCGCTCATTGTCTGCTGCGCACACGCCCACACATGTAGGCGTGCGCAACAAAATTAAATAAGCATTGTGCTTCGGCTATTTGCAGAAAATTGTTATTTTTCGTCAAAAAGTCAGAAAAAATAGGGATATTTTAGACTTTAAACGCATGTGCCGATGTTGTAAAAGGGTTGCGATTTCCGCCGCCCGAGAGGCGGTTTTTCGTTTACGACGTGATTAGGAGAAGGATCATGACAAAAGTACGACAGCTCCCCTACGGCGAGCCGGCAGAAAACGGATGGAACGTGCGACTGGTAACGGAAGAAGCGGCGCGTTGCCTTTTGTGCAAAGATGCGCCGTGTTCGCGCGATTGCCCGGCGGGCACGGATCCGGGGAAATTCATTCGCTCGATTCGGTTTAAGAATTTCAAGGGCGCGGCGCGTACGATCCGCAGCAACAATATTTTGGGCGCAAGCTGCGCAGAGATTTGCCCCCGCGAGCGCCTTTGCGAGCAGGCTTGCAGCCGATGCGGGATCGATCGTCCGATTCAGATCGGCCGTTTGCAGGCGTTTGCGATGGAACAAGAAAGAATCTTCAAGATGAAAACGCTCGAAGCGGCGCCCGCAAACGGCAAAAAAGTGCTGTGCATCGGCGCGGGTCCGTCGAGTTTGGCGGTTGCAGCCGATCTTGCAAAAGCCGGCTGCGACGTGACGATCGCCGACGAAAACGAAAAAGCGGGCGGTTTGCTGCGCTACGGCATTGCGCCGTCGCGTCTGAGCGACGACGTCATCGATCAAGACATCGACGCAGCGAAATCGCTTGGCGTCAAATTCGAAATGAACAAACGCATCGAAAAGAAAGACCTGAGCGATGTTGCGGCAAAATACGACGCCGTGTTTGTCGGCATCGGGCTGAGCGCGTCAAAGATGATTCCCAATCTCAAAGGCAGCGATCGGAAAGGCTGCGAAACGGCATTGGCATTTTTGAAGAATGCCCGCAAAAATAACGGAAAAATCGGCAAATTGGGCCGCGTCGTCATCATCGGCGGCGGCGACGTCGCCATGGATTGCGCCTCGACGGCGAAACAAATCGGCGCCGACTCGGTTTACGTTGCTTTCGTCGAAACGATGGAAACGATGCCCGCTTCGAAAAAAGAATTGGATCATATCGTGAACTTGGGCGTGCCGGTCATTCCGGCGTTTAAACCCGTTTCCGTCAACGGCGCCGACGGTGTCAAATCGGTTTCGCTCCAATCGATCGACGGCGCTTCGTCGATGGAATTGGCCGCCGACACGGTCATTTTTGCCGTCGGTCAGAAAGCGGAAGACGCATTTATGGGGACCGTGCGCGAAGGCAATATTTTCATCGGCGGCGATTTTGCGCACGGCGGGAAAACCGTCGTCGAAGCCGTCAAATCGGGCAAAGAAGCCGCAAAAGAAATCGCAAAATTCCTTCATATTTAAGGTTTGCGGGTTGCGTTTTTCATCACATTCGAATGAAGGAGTTTTAAAATGTCTAAAAAAGCAGATCTTTCCATCGATTTCTTGGGCGTGCATTGCGAAAATCCGTTTTTCCTCTCGTCGTCGCCGGTATGCCATAACTACGAGATGATCGCCAAATGCTTCGATTTGGGCTGGGGCGGCGTCTTCTACAAGACCGTCGGCATCAACGGCATGAACGAATGCTCCCCGCGCTTCGATATCGTCCGCAAAGAAGGCACGCCGTTCGTGGGCTTCAAAAATATGGAGCAGATTTCCGAACATACGTGGCAAGAAAACGCCGAAATCATCAAGCGCCTCAAGCACGATTATCCGACCAAAGTCATGGGCGTTTCGATTATGGGCGCCAACGACGAAGAATGGGCGCTTTTGGCGCGCGAAATGACGAAAGCCGGCGCCGATATGCTCGAATTGAACTTCTCCTGCCCGCAAATGACGAGCCATGCCATGGGTTCCGACGTCGGCATGAATCCCGAATTGGTCGAACGCTATACGCGCGTTGTCAAGCAAAATACGCATTTGCCGGTCATCGCCAAAATGACGCCCAACATCACGCACATCGAAGATCCGTCGCGCGGCGCGCTGCGCGGCGGCGCCGATGCGATTTCGACGATTAACACGATTAAATCGATTTGCAACATCGACATCGAAAACATGACGGGCAAACCGGTCGTCAACGGCAAGTCGTCGATTTCCGGCTACTCGGGCGCGGCCGTCAAACCGATTGCGCTGCGCTTCATTGCCCAGCTCAAACAAGACGAAGAATTGGCTTCGATGCCGATTTCGGGCATCGGCGGCATCGAAACGTGGATGGACGCCGTCGAATTCCTGCTCTTGGGCGCAGAAAATCTCCAGGTGACGACGGCCGTCATGCAATACGGTTATCCCATCGTCGAAGAT
>CAVGZQ010000035.1:5481-15705 GCA_963633515.1 Bacteroidaceae bacterium | reverse complement strand
CGGCTTCGGGTTTTGCGCTCTCTTCGTTCACGGCTTCGGATTTTGCGCTCTCTTCATTCACGGCTTCGGGTTTTGCGCTCTCTTCGTTCACGGCTTCGGATTTTGCGCTCTCTTCGCCCGAAGCTTCGGATTGCGTCCGTTCTTCTTCTTGCGCCAACCGCATTTGTTCGCGGATGCGTTCTGCCATTTTGCGCTGTTCTTGCGCAGCGGCTTCCATGGCTTGGCGCATCGAAACGGGCATCAAATCGGCCATCGAAAGCGATTTTTTAGGCTGTTCTTGCGGTTTTGCCGCTTTTGCAATCGAAGCGGGCATCAAATCGGCCATCGAAAGCGGTTTTCGCGGCGACGAAGCGGCGGCCGATCGGCGCAATTCTTCGACCTGCGCCTCATGATCGGCATCGCTCCGTGCGGGATCGGCGCTTTGCGCGTCAGGCACCGAACGGCGGCCGCCCGGGCGCATGCGCCCGAAATCGGGCTGCTCGACCGTTATGCGGCACAACTGACTCATCACGCGCATTTTGATGTTATACATCATCTTTTCAAACAACGTATACGCTTCGCGTTTGTACTCTTGCTTCGGATCTTTTTGCGCGTACCCGCGCAGCGATATCGATTCGCGCAATCCCGTCATCGACGTCAGGTGAGCGCGCCAAAAATGATCGATCTCCCGCAGATAATAATTCTGCGCCAATTCCAAAAACAGATCTTTGCCCGTTTTTCCTTTATACGGGCTGTCTTCGCCCATATTGGCATCGAATGCCGCAACGAGTTTATCGAATTGATCGATTTGGCCGTTGTACAGTTTTTCGATCTCCTGCCAAATCAATTCCAAATGCGCTTCGCGATCGCCGCGTCCGACCGACGTAAAATCGGCATGCAGCGGACTGCCGATGATGCGCTCGAGAGATTTCAGCATTTCGGGCACATTCCAATCTTCAAACGCAACGCCGGCGGGCATGAACTGATCGGCATTGGAAAAAACGATATCTTCGAAACCGTTCAAAACCGTATCTTCGAGTTTGCTGCCCTTGAGGACGTCGTTTCGCAAGCCGTATATTGCTTTGCGCTGCGCGTTCATGACATCGTCGTATTCGAGCAAATTCTTTCGGATGTCGAAGTTGCGTCCTTCGACGCGTTTTTGCGCCGTTTCGATCGATTTCGAAACCAACCGCGATTCGATCGGAATATCGGCTTGTTCGTTCATGCCGAAGAAGGCCATGCGATTTTTGAGCTCTTCGCCGCCGAAGATGCGCAGCAAATCGTCGTCCAGCGACAAGAAGAAACGGCTTGCGCCCGGATCGCCCTGACGCCCGGCGCGGCCGCGCAGCTGATTGTCGATGCGGCGCGATTCGTGGCGTTCGGTGCCCAAAATAAACAAGCCGCCGACGGCTTGGACTTCTTTCTTTTCTTCGGCGCACTCGGCCTTGAATTTTTCCAGCATCGCCGGATAATTCGGATCGGAGTCATCGCCGCCGCACGCCCGCCGCGCCAAAAACTCGGGGTTGCCGCCGAGCAAAATATCCGTCCCGCGGCCGGCCATGTTCGTCGCTATCGTCACCGCCCCTTTGCGGCCGGCCTGCGCGATGATCTCGGCTTCGCGCTTGTGATTTTTCGCATTCAAAACGTTATGCGCAATCCCGAGCCGATCGATGGCGCGGCTGAAAACTTCGCTCTTTTCGACGCTCACCGTGCCGACCAAAATCGGTTGACCCTTCGCATGGCACTCTTCGATCTGTTTGGCTATCGCTTCGATCTTTACTTTCTCGTTAAAGTAAATCACGTCTTGATAATCTTTTCGGATAATCGCTTTTGCCGTCGGAATGCTCACGACATCGAGTTTGTATATTTTTTTGAATTCTTCGGCTTCCGTGTCGGCCGTCCCCGTCATGCCGGCGAGTTTGTCGTACATGCGGAAATAGTTCTGGAATGTAATCGTCGCCAATGTTTGGCTTTCGGCTTGGATTTCGACGCCTTCTTTGGCTTCTATCGCCTGATGCAAACCGTCCGACCAACGCCGGCCGTACATCATGCGGCCGGTAAAATCGTCGATAATGACGATTTTGCCATTTTCGATGACATAGTTTTGGTCGAGTTTATACAAAGTATGCGCTTCGAGCGCTTTGTTGACGTGATGCAGGTATTCGATATATTTCGGATCGTATATATTCTCGATTTTCAAATGGTTTTCGAGCTTTTCTATCCCGGTCTCGTTGAGCGCCACGCCGTGCGCTTTTTCGTCGACCGTGTAATCTTCGTCGCGCTTGAGGAACGGAACGAGTTTGTTGATTTCTTTGTAAAGGTTGAGATCTTGTTCCAATTGCCCCGATATGATGAGCGGCGTCCGTGCCTCATCGATCAAAATCGAATCGACCTCGTCGACAATCGCATACCGATGCCCGCGCTGAACGTAATCCGACAATTGGTACTTCATGTTGTCGCGCAGATAATCGAAGCCGAATTCGTTGTTCGTCCCGTAGGTAATGTCGCAATTGTAGGCGTTTCGGCGCGTTTCGTTATCCAAATCGGCCAAAATCTTGCCCACCGAAAGCCCCAAAAACTTGTATATCTGCCCCATCCAATCGGCGTCGCGGCTTGCCAAATAATCGTTGACCGTGACCAAATGCGCGCCCTTGCCTTCCAATGCGTTGAGATACATCGGGCACGTGGCGACGAGCGTCTTGCCTTCGCCCGTCTTCATTTCCGATATCATCCCCCGATGCAGCACAATGCCCCCGATAAGCTGCACATCGTAATGGCGCATATTCAGAACCCGGCGGCTCGCCTCGCGCACCGTCGCAAACGCCTCCGGCAAAATATCGTCGAGCGTCGCGCCGTTGTCGAGCATCGTCTTGAATTTCGGCGTCTGCGCCTGCAATTGCGCGTCGGTCAACCCCTCAATCCCGGCTTCCATGCTGTTTATCTTGACGACAATAGGGCGCAACTTCCGCATCATGCGCTCATGACTCGTCCCGAATATCTGCTTAAATAACCCACCTATCATTATAGTATGCTCCGAAAAATTATCGCATCCCCGCGGGCTATCCGCAATCAGGGACTGAAACGCCGCCTTCTTATAGACACCGCCGCTTTTTTGTCAAACATTCATGCCCGCGGTGCCGCGCATTGCCCCCGCTTTGCGCGAAAACGCCGATTCGGAGAACGGAAAAACGATTTCTTCTTTGCTGCCTGCCTATTTCGCCTTTGGCTCAATACGGCAGGCTTGCCGCGCTATGTTCTCTGCGGCTGTGCAAGCCGCATTGCGAGCATACGCGCAGCAAAAGCGCGGCGCATGTTCGCAGCCGAAGGCTGCGGGCATGCGCCGCGCTTTTTTCTTTCGATATCTTGCGCAGCTGCGGCTCGATTCAGAAATCGGAACTCAGATCTCTAATTTAGAATTTGACAAACGCAATTCGAAGCTTCGGACACAGTCGGCAAAGAACAATCCCGCCGCCAAAGCTCTAAGCTCTAAGCTCTAAGCTCTAAGCTCTAAGCTCTAAGCTCTAAGCTCTAGGCTCTAAACTGCCCCCTGATCGCCGACCGTCCTGCGACGGCAATGCGATATATTCGAAGCATCAAAGCCGGGTACCGAAAAATTGAAAATAAAATGCATTTCCGATCTGGCATTTATCGGGGCAATCCGATATGAACCGCTTCCCGAACGCCGGCTGCGCTAAGTTGCGCGGCCGCGCGTTTCGCCCTGATAGCGGCCGCGCGGCTGCGGGAGCGCATGCAATGCATAAAGTCCGACGGTTAAAAACGACGTCATTGAGCTTTGAGTTTAAGCTTTTTTTTGATCCGAGACGTCGTTGTTTTTATCGGATGCGTTGCGTTTAATTCGCGGGGATGGCAAGACCGGACGGTTAAAGCCGTTTGGCCGTTTGCGGCAAAGTTGCGCGCAGAATTCGGGCAATTCTGCATCGAGGCGTTCGCGCCGAGGGGTTAAGCAAATGAGAATTCGGATTTTATGGGCTATGGCAGCGCTGTCGGCGGTTGCGGTTTCGTGCAATTCTGCCGAATCCGGCGGCGGCGTGACAATTTCTCCCGAAAATACGGTCCGGGCGCAAGCAAACGGCACGCCGGTCGAATATACCGTGCGCGCCGACAAAGACGCAATCGCGCCTTTGGTCATCGAAGTCGAATCTCTCGACGAAGGCAGAGCCGTCGCAACGTTCGAAGACGGTTCGAAGACCCAAACCTACAACCCCGAAACCGCCGATTCCTTAATCGTCGACGTCACATGCAAAGACGACAACGGCGCCGAGAGCGACAAAGTCTTCATCTTATTCACCGTCGAAAGCACCCTCGACGGCACAGACGTCGAAGACGAAATCCGCGAAATCATTTGCCCGGGACACGATCAAACCGTCCCCGACGGCAACGGCGGCGGCGACGGCGGCGGCGGCGACGGCGGCGATGACAATCCCGCCGATCCCGATAACAAAGGCGACGAAGTCCAAAAATCGGCGATAACCGTCACGCCCCTCGAAGGCTTGGTCACGACCGAAGACGGCGGAACGGCAACGTTTTCTGTCGCGCTTACGCAGAAACCCTCTGCCGATGTCACCATCCCCGCCGTCTCCCTCGACACCTCCGAAGGCATCGTCACGCCGGCTTCCGTCACATTTACGGCAGACAATTGGAACGTGCCCCAAACATTCACCGTCACCGGGCAAGACGACGATCTCAGCGACGGCGACATGACATACATCATTTCGCTCGGACCGTCGAAAAGCAAAGATCCGGCCTTCAGCAATATCGCCCTGCCCTCTCTGACCGCCGTCAACAAAGACAACGAAAAATACACCGATCCGGCAGGCTTGTCGCTTTCGCCCAAAGACCTCACCGTCTATGAAGGCGGATCGGCCATGCTCGGCGCATCATTGGATACCGAACCGAGCGCCCAAGTCACGATCGCGTTTAAACTCTCCGACACATCGCGCGCAACCGTCGAACCTTCGACGCTCACGTTCAAACCGACCAACTTCGGCACAACGCAATCTGTAAAGATTACGGCGCTGCGCAACGGCATCCCCGGCGACAATGCCGACATAAGCATTCAGGCGCAAATCTCAAGCACCGACCCGCGCTTCAGCGGTCTGACAACGGCGCCGCTGCCCATTCATATCGTCGATACCGAAGGCGGTTCGGGCGAAACGCTCACTTTCCGCGCCATGGCGGCAAATATCACGACGGGAAAAAATCAATCTTACGATCCCGGACACGGCATCCGCATCTTCAAAGCCGTCAAACCCGATATCGTCATGATCCAAGAATTCCGCTACGGACGCAACAACGACGACGACATCAACTCGATGGTTCAAAGCACGTTCGGCGCCGATTTTTCGTATCATCGCGGCCGATACGCCGATAACTCTTGGATTCCGAACGGCATTATTTCGCGCTATCCCATCATTGATTCGGGCTATTGGAAATCGAACATGGCAAATAACCGCGATTGGGATTGGGCTGTCGTCGATCTCCCCGGAAGCAAAGAACTCCTCGTCGTCAGCCTGCATCTTCATACCTCCGACAACGCGAAAGAAATCCCCGTGCTGACCAAAAACATCGAATCGAAGATTTCGGCCGATGCCCCAAAAGGTCTCAATTACTATGTCATGGTCGGCGGCGATTTCAATTCGGCAACCGTGCTCAACGGAAAAACCGATCTCAAACGCATCCTGACGACTTCTCTCGGCAGCAACGAACGCCCCGAAGACCAATACGGCGATACGACGACGAACGCTACGCGCGGGAAAACATTGGACGTTCTCCTCGTCGACAAAACGCTCCATCAAAAAGAAATTCCCGCCGTCATCGGAAATCACTCCTACGCGCACGGTCACGTCTTCGATTCGAGAGTCTACAGCAAACTCGGCGAATTGAGCTCTGTCGCCCCCGTTCAGGCGAACGACTCCGACGGCGGCAATGCGGTCATGAACCAACACATGGCCGTTATCCGAGATTTCGAAATCACCGCCCAATAAAAGTCTGTTTTGTCAAGCAATTTTTCGCAAAAAGCGCAATTCCCCGCAAACAGACGGAATTGCGCCTTTTTTTATCGGAGTTGCGATCCATGGAAAACGTTTTGCTGGGCATCGGCGGAAACTTGGGAGACGTTGCGCGATGCATTGCCGATGCTCAGCAATTGCTGAGCCGGCATATCGAAAACTTGCGGCGCAGCGCGCTCTTCGAAACCGCGCCGCATTTCGACAAACCCGGCGCCGGCCGTTGCGATGTCCCGAATTATATCAATGCCGCGATTGCGGGATCGACGCGCCTGCCGCCCGAAGAATTGCTCGATTTCGTCTTAAGCGCCGAAAACGCTCTCGGACGGACGCGCAGTTTTCCCTGCGCGCCGCGCGTCATCGATATCGATATTTTGCTCTGCGGCGCGTCGATCATCGACACCCCGCGCCTGACCGTCCCGCATCCGCGCCTGACGGCGCGAAACTTCGCGCTCGTTCCGGCGGCGCAAATCGCCGCCGATTGGGTTCATCCCGTTTGCAACAAAACGATCGCCGAGCTTTGCGCCGAATGCTCCGACGCGCTCGCGATAAAACCGTACGCGCCCAAAGACGTTTTTCCGGCATGACAAATCGGCGCGCGTCCGGGCGGAATCCTCCTCCGCCGCCGCCGTATGCCGCATCCCGGCAAACGGCGACAAAGCGCCGAAACGCCCGAAAACGGCATCAAAAATACGCCGCCGCAAACCGTTTGCCGATGCGTCAAACCCTGAAATCGCGCTCGCCGTTTTCGATTTTGACGAGATTTTTTTCGACAAATTGACGGATTTTTTCGCTCGGAATCTTGGAAAGCTCTTTTTCGATGAGATCGTTGCCGATCAATCGCGTCACGGGCGACGCATAATCCATCAAATACTCCTTGAGCGTCATCAATGCATTCGGATGGCAGCAATTGAGTATTTGCATCGATTTGCACAGCGACATGAACCGATCGCCGGTTCGCCCCTCGCGGTAACATGCCGTGCAAAAACTCGGCACAAAACCGCGTTTCATCAGCCAGCATACGACTTCGTCGAGCGTGCGGCGGTCCGAAACATCGAACTGCGCCGACGATTCGTCTTCGGGCTCCGACTCGGCATAGCCGCCCACGCTCGTGCGCGATGCCCCCGATATCTGAGAAATTCCGAGCTCGAGCGCGCGCTCGCGCACCGCCCGCCCCTCGCGCGTCGATATGATCATCCCCGTATACGGCACCGCAATGCGGATGCACGCAATAATTTTGCAAAAAATATCGTCGTTTATCCCGTTGTCGAAAGCCGACGGATCGATATCGTCGGCATGCTTGATGCGCGGCACGCTTATCGTATGCGGTCCGACGCCGTGAACGGCTTCCAAATGTTCGGCATGCATCAAAAGCGCCGCAAACTCGTACCGATAACGCTCAAGTCCGAAAAGCACGCCCAATCCGACATCGTCAATCCCGCCTTCCATCGCGCGATCCATCGCCTCGGTATGGTATGCATAATCGTGCTTCGGACCGGTCGGATGCAACTGTTCGTACGATTCTTTGTGATACGTCTCCTGAAACAAAATATACGTGCCGATGCCCGCTTCCTTGAGTTTGCGATAGTTTTCGGCGGACGTCGCGGCAATATTGACGTTGACGCGGCGTATCGCGCCATTTTTATGCTTAATCCCGTATATCGTCTTGATGCTCTCCAAAACGTATTCGATCGGATTGTTTTTCGGATCTTCGCCCGTCTCAATCGCAAGACGTTTGTGCCCCATGTCTTGGAGCGCCGTCACTTCGCGGACGATTTCTTCCTGCGTCAATTTTTTGCGGGGGATATGTTTATTCTTAAGATGATACGGGCAATAAACGCACCCGTTGACGCAATAATTCGACAAATAAAGCGGCGCAAACATGACAATGCGGTTGCCGTAGTATTGCAGCTTTATTTCGCGGGCAAGTTTGTATATTTCTTCGTTTATCGAAGGGTCTTCGCAGGCAAGCAACACAGAGGCATCGCGGTGCGAAAGTCCTTTATGTTTGCGGGCTTTTTCGAGAATTCCCAACACAGCTTCGCGATCGGACGCCAGCCTCTCGGCGCAGTCCAAGCTGTCCAAGACTTCTTGATGGTCGATAAACTCTTCTGCTTTGAGCGATTTCGGATCGTACATCATGCATTCCTTTTGGGTCAGAAAGACGTTCCCGTCAGTGCATAAAAAAAACTACGAAAACTCGGGGAAATTGGCATAGGCCGTCTTCACGGTAACGCCCGTCAATCGCCCGAGTTTTCCCGACAATGCGTTAATCGCGGCTGTCGTGCCGTCGACCGCTATGCTCACGATGTTGATGTTTCGGGCGCGATACGGAATACCCATCCGCCCTATCACGATGTCGCGGTTTTCGTGAATAATGGCGTTGAATTCCTCCGTCGATGCCGAATTTTCGATAATCGCCGCAATCAGAGCAACGCGCGTGGCCATGGCAACTCCTCCAACCGGGAAATAAAGCGCTGCAGCCGCCTCTCATAACGCCAACCCCGCCCGATTGCCACGGGGAAATTGCATTTTGCGCCATATTTTTGTTGTCACCGCGCAAGGCGGCGTCTATACGCCGCAATCGCTTGCGGCGGCGGTTCCGTCTCGGGGTTATGCCTCCGATGCGTTTTTCCCCGCCCCTTCGGCCGGCTATGCTCCGCAATCACGCCAAAGCTTTCACGTTTCTGTCATGCGCAACAAAATACAAATCGGATCGATCGAAATCGCGCCGGCAACGGCTCTGGCGCCCATGGAAGGCATTACCGATGCCCTTTTCCGCAAACTCATCCGGCAATGCGGCGGCTGCGGACTGACCGTGACCGAATTCGTCAATTGCGAAGGACTGGCGCGCGATGTCGAACGCGTCTGGGACAAGGCGCGCCCGGGCAGCGACGAGCGCCCCGCTTCGGTTCAAATCTACGGGCGCAGCCCCGACCGCATCACGCTCGCCGCGCAAATGTGCGAAGCGCGAGGCGCGCAAATCGTCGATTTGAATCTCGGATGCCCCGCGAAACAAGTCGTTTCGGGCAACGCCGGAAGCGCCCTCATGAAAGAGCCCGGCTTGTGCCGCGAAATCTTTCGCCAAGTCCGGCGCGCCATCAAAATCCCGATGACGGTCAAAATGCGCCTCGGATGGAACATGCATTCCGTCAATGCCCCGGAAATTGCGCATATGGCGCAAGAAGAAGGCGCGCAAATGGTCGTCGTGCACGGCAGAACGCGCGAAGAAGCATACCGGGGAAAAAGCCATTGGGAAATGGTTCGCCCCGTCTGCGAAGCCCTGTCCATTCCCGTTCTCGTCAACGGCGACATACTCACCCGCGACGACGCGCGCCGCGCTCTGGAACTTTCGGGCGCCGACGGCATAATGGTCGGACGCGGCTTGCTGCGAAACCCTTGGCTGCTGCGCCAAATCGCCGAAGAAGCACAAAATAAACAAGTCTTCGAACCGTCGCTCAAAGAACGCCGCGACTTCGTCTGCAACTATATCGACGCCTTGCAGACAACTGCTGTCTCTCCCGGCGGAGCCATCGGGAAAATCAAATGTTTTTTGGGCTATTTCACGCGCGGTTTGGCATTTTCTTCCCAAATGCGCGAATACGCCTACAAACTCCCGTCAATCGCCGATATCCGAAACGCCGTCGCCGAGTACTTCGATAGGGTCGAAAATATCGCCGACACGCGCATCTTCGACGAAATCTCGCAAAATCCCGAAATGAACGCCCGATTCAAACCCGGCGATCCGAGACGTATCGATTTCTAAGCGTTCCCAAACACTCGCTGTTGAATATTCTTCGCTTGTCCGACTGATAAATCGAATATTATTTGCAATAATCCGAATCATTTTATCCGTTCATTTGATAATATTCGGATTTCCGTTGATACTATTCGGATTCCCGTCGTTTTCCGCAGCTTGCGCGCATTCATGCGCCGCTCCGAACGCCGCCGCGTCGCGCAAAACAACAAAAAAAAAGCGGCGTATGCGCCAAAGCGCGAAGCGCGCGGCGCAAAGACGCTTTCTGAGCGCCGTATTTCGAAAGAAACAGGCGCGATAAGCCCGGCGTATTGCCCCCCCGAGGCAATAGCCGGGCAGCTCGGCGCATTGCCCCCCCCGGGGCAAAAGCCGAGCCCCTCAAAAATCGCTTTGGAAAAATAAATCGATCTCTGAGCATTATTATCTGAGCATTATTAAATAATATTCTTCGGCATTTCATTT
>CAVGZQ010000035.1:2609-5471 GCA_963633515.1 Bacteroidaceae bacterium | reverse complement strand
GGCAATATCCCTCGAACATCAGCGCATTTCGATGCATTTCCGCGAATGTCTGCGGCGGCGATTATTCGATGACAGATTTTCCGTTTTTTGATACCTTTCGGCGCGGATGCAGCCGTCACAGGCGTGTTTTTGCGCGGATCGCCCTATTTTGCCCTTTACGGATCGGCGCACAATGCGTAAAACACACGGCAAACACATCGCAAGCCCAATCGGTACGGGGGCTGCCCAATTTGATCACGGAGCGAACCAATGGTAAATGAACAAAAGACTTTCTCGGAAATCGAGCGGCTATCGAAAATAGCTCTGGAAGCAGGCGATTTGATGAAATTGCAAAATATGCTCTTGCCCTTGCTTCGCGAAGACGATCGGAGCCGTTCGGCTTCTGAAAATCTGTTCATATACCGAACGCTCGGCACCATCTACGAAGAGCAGGGGCATCACGCCGAATCGCTGCTTGCCTATGCGCAGGCGCACGGATACGACGCGCGCGACTTCGAAACGCTCAATGTTCTCGTCGACAGCGAACTCAAAAAAGACGTCTCCGAATTCGACGAACGCAAATTTCTCGAATTGATGATCTTCCACCGCGAGATGCTCAAACCCGCGCTCGTTGCGCGCATGTTCAAGGCAATGGGCGATGCGCGCCGCGAAAAAGGCGAGCTCGCCGAGGCGCGCGATTTTTACGAAAAAGCGCTCGACGTGCGCCCCGGCGACATGGATCTCATCAACGCCATGCTCCAAGTCTCCGAAGCGAGCGGCGACGAATCTGCGCTCAAAGCTTCGCGCGAAAAGCTCCTCGGCTCGATGACCGCCCCCGAAAGCCGCGCCGCCGTCTTGGTCAGCATCGGCGACGATTGCCTCAACCGTCTCAAAGACGAAAATAAAGCATTGCTGCTCTACGAAGAAGCGCTCAGCGAGTGCCGCCAGAGCTCTGCCGCGCTCGGGCGCATTCTCGTCATCGCCGAACGCGCGGGCGACTGGGAACGCGCGCTCCATGCTCTCTCTTCGCTCATCCGGGCATGCGACGACGAAGACGACAAATGCAAATATCTCCTCAAAAAAGCGTGGATCTTCAAAGAAAAAATCGGCGACCCGCGCAAAGCCATCGATATCTTCAACGAAGTCCTCGACATCCGGCCCGCCCAAATCGACGTCTTCCGTGGCATCGTCTCCATGCTGCAAGCGCAAAAAGATTTCTTGGGCATCGAAGCGAATTTCGAACGCATGATCGAGCGCCAGCGTCACGTCAGCCCGCTCAACGTCAAAGTCATGGCGGTTTTGTGCAAAAATCTCGGCGAATTGCGTCTCAAACAGCTCAACAACATACGCGGCGCGGCTCAGGCCTACAAAGTCGTCAGCGACCTCTACCCCGACAACGTCGGTTTCCACGCCATTCTGGCAAAACTCTACGCCCTCAGCGACGATCAGCTCGCCGACGCCGTCCGCGAGAATCGCGAAATTCTGCGCCTCGCTCCCGACAAACTCGAAGCCGTCGCCGATTTGGCAAAATGTTACCGCCGCATGGAAAAATTCGACGAATCGCTCTGCATTTACCGCGTTCTCGGCGTCTTGGGCATGGCCGACGAAGAAGGCCGCGCAATCGTCGAGAAATTCGCCGATCAAGACATGCCTTCGATCGAAACGCGCCTGACCGCCGAACACTGGAAACGCATCTGTCCCACGACGCTCGACGGCAATTTGGCGCGCATCCTGCGCATCGTTTCCCCCATCATCGGCATCGAATTCATGGACGACTTCGACACCTACGGCATCGGCAAAAATGCCCGGGTCGATATCGACGACAATTCGCTGTTTGCAAACATCCTGCGCGCGCAATCCCAAGTATTGGGTTTTGCCGAAGTCCCGCACGTCTTCCGGTGCAACGCCCTGCAAGGCGTCAACAACGCCTACTTCTCGCAGCGCTCCCTGCTCGTCAACGCAAACTGCCTCTCCAATCGATCCGCCCGCGACATCGCTTTTGCCGTCGCCCGGGCGCTGCTCCTC
This sequence comes from Bacteroidaceae bacterium, assembly GCA_963633515.1. Classification (GTDB taxonomy): domain Bacteria; phylum Myxococcota_A; class Bradymonadia; order UBA4248; family UBA4248; genus UBA4248. The sequence continues at coordinate 3,467 of CAVGZQ010000035.1, read as the reverse complement.
ATGCGCCCCGATTTCTATCTGCTCGGACGCGGCATCCAAGTCATCGAAAAAGTCTTCCTCACGGTTTTCAAAACGATTTGCCCGCAGCTCAACATCGAGCTCGACAAAAACATGAAAAAAGTCAGCCGCACGCTCGATTTCAACATCTCCGCCACCGACCGATCCGCGCTCGGCGAGCTCATCTTCGATTTCAGGCGCAAAGGCGAACAACTCAACATCCGCCTCTTTGCCGAATCGGCCGAAGACTTCTCAAACCGCGTCGGGCTGCTGTTCTGCGACGATCCGACCGTCATCGAACGCGTCCTCGGAGAAGAAGATCCGAAACGCCGCATCAGCATGCGATCGGCGCGCGACCGCGTCGGTTCGCTCCTCGTTTGGGCGCTCAGCGAAGATTACCTCACGCTGAGAAAATCGCTCGGCATCGCCCTCTCGGCGCAATAATGCAATCGCATCCCCTCATGTTTCGCGCATCGGGGGATTTTTCTTTTTTTTTGGGGGGGGGGGCAAGCTATGCGCTGTCGCGCATACGCTCGCCCGCTGCGCTATTTCGCTTGCCGCGCCGCGACCGCCGCTGCGGGCGGTCGGTTGCCCCGGCCGGGGCAACGCCCGGCTTGGCATCGCTCAATACGCGCAGCCTTTATTTTTGGGCTCCCGCCTCATGTTCGACCGTTAAAACCTTATCGACATATATATTTTTCAAACGCCGTCGGGTTTTCGTTTTCGTTCATCGCGCCGGGCGTTTCTTATTCATTTATTCATTTTTTTGCGCAAGGATCGCTCCATGGCATACAGCATGACGGGATATGGCACGGCAAAAGCCAATATAAACGGCATCGATATCGAAGTTCAGATAAAGAC
>CAVGZQ010000035.1:0-2599 GCA_963633515.1 Bacteroidaceae bacterium | reverse complement strand
GATAAAGACGCTCAACCACCGCAACATCGATATACATATTGCCATGGGAAACATGCCCGGCCAAATGGAGCTGCTCTTTCAGAAACTCATCCGTCAATTCGTCGCGCGCGGCCGCGTCGACGTTACGGTTATCGTCGGCGAGCAAAACAGGTTGCGCGGCGAGCTCAACGTCCCGCTTATCGAAGCCCGCGCCGCCGCCGTCTCGGCGATCTTCGCCGGATCATGGCCGCGCAGCAAATGTTTGGAATTTTGCCTCTCGCAGCGCGATGTCTGGGATGTCGATTACGCCGCTGCCATGAACGACGAGTTTTGCGAAGGCGTGCTCGAAACAGCTCGCCAAGCCTTGGAAATGCTCACCAAAGCGCGACGGTGCGAAGGCCGCGATCTCAAAAGTTATCTCCTCGATGCCCTCGACCAAATCGACACGAGCCATCGCGCCGCCGTCGAAAGAGCCCCCGAACGGCTCAAAGATTACAAAGCCGCCATCGCCGATCGCATGAAAAACATCGCCGGCAATAACGATGTCGAAATCCCCGAAGATCGGATCGCCGCAGAAATCGCCATCTTGGCCGATAAATACGACGTCACCGAAGAACTGACGCGCATTGCGACCCATCTCTCCGCCCTGCGCATACTCATTCAAACAAAAACCGACCCGCTGACATGCATCGGAAAAAAAATCGATTTTTATCTCCAAGAATTAAATCGCGAAGCGACGACGATGGCATCCAAAAGCCGCGATTCCATTTTGACGCGCCATACCATCGACATTCGCACGACGATTGAATCGATCCGAGAGCAAGCCGCCAATATTCAGTAATCATGATGTTTCGCCGCACCTATCGAAATTGCGCCGTCGCGGCGCTAATCTTGGCATCGGTCGCCTTTTCGTGCGCGGGTTGCCAAAAATCCTCGGCGCGTCACTCCGGTTCGATATCGCGCGCGCTGGCGCGGGCGGCTCAAGCCATGACGCAAAGCGCGCAGCTCGGTTCGATGGCAACCGGCGATGCGGCCTATGCCGAACGCGCCCCCAACCCCAACCCCTACGTCGGCGAACTCCTCTATAAACGGTATTGCGCGCCGTGCCACGGATCGGGAAATGCCCCCGAAATCCTCGAAAATCGCGTCACCGCTTCCGACGCAGAAAGCGATTATTATATCATTCGCTACGGGCTCATCGATATGAAAGGCTTCCGTTCGCGGCTGACAAAATTTCAAATTCTCGACATTTTGGCCTATATGAATGTCGACTTGTCGGCGTTTAACCCCGGCAAACGCGATCTGAACCTTAAAGAAAGCCGGCAAAAAAGCGATAATTCATCGAAAAACTTGAATAACGGCGTCATTTCCGACAATAGTTCTTCGGGCATCGAATAATTTTCGATAAAAATGCTGTCATTGCTCGATCAAGGATGGCAAGAATCGATTTTCCCCGTAACACGCCAAACGTCAAACGCCTTCGGGGCGTTTTGCCCGACTGCACGAGGACAAACACTTATGAAGAAGACCTTGCCGCTTATCGTTCTTTTTTCGGGAATGTTCATGCCCGCCGTTGCCGCCGCCTACGGCGAAGGCAACGACATCCCCTATGAATCGCGCGCCATGCATCTCATGATAAACGAAGTCCGCGCCGATATCGGCAAAGCCATCGATATTTGCGGGAATTACTGCCGCGAAGGAAAAGATTGCTACGACGATTCTTTGCACGCCGTATATTGGGACAATAACCTGTTTCGCGCCGCGCAATTCCACGCTGCGATGAGCTCAAAAATGACCGATACCGTATTCGGTTGCATGCAGCACAACTCTCCGTGCCAACTTGCCGACAATTTCGCCGCCGATTTTCCGCAAAATTGCGACGCAAGCCCCGCTTGCGCATGCAAAGACGGCAAAGCCAAATGCGGGCAAAGCGGAACGTCGGCGAGTTTGCGCGTCAATGCGTTCGGCACGCGCTTCAGCGGCGAAAATCTCGTTGCCGCTTCAAATCCGCTGCCTCACACGCTCTTCTACCTTTTGTTTCACGAAGACAGCACGGCCGATCCCGAAGGTTGCGGCTTCACGGCAAATAACGGTCACCGCGTCAATATACTCAGCATGCATAATGCTGTCGGCATCGGCTTTGCCGGAAAAATCGGCGTGCAGGATTTCGGCTTGATCGATGCGCCCGCACAGCCCGTTTCTTCGGGCTCTCATTATATCGACGCAGAAAAAAAGCTTTGGTTTAAATTGAGCTACGACGCCCAAACCGATGCCCAAATTGCCTATTTGGCAATCGGGCAATCGTGCCGGCCGCTTTCGCTCTCAATCGGAAACGGCAAACGCGGCATATGGTCGATCGCAGGCGATCAAACGGCGCAATCGTGCGCGCCCTATTATTACGAAGTCAAAGATGCAAACGGCAACATAACCCGATATCCGACAACCGGCGCGCTGCTCTATGATTGCGATAAATCTTGGACCGACGATCCGTCCGATATCGCCGATCGTTGCATTCAATCCGACGATTCCGGCAACGGCGGTTCCGCCGGCGATAAAGACGACAACAATAACGGAAAAGAACAAGACAAAGACAACAACGCCGGAAACGGACAAGACAAAG
>CAVGZQ010000034.1:0-15721 GCA_963633515.1 Bacteroidaceae bacterium | reverse complement strand
CTTTTTGCCGAATGCATTTGATTTTTCCGCAAGCCATGCGATATAATGAGAGTGGTGTATTTAAAAAAAAGCTCAAATTGCAACAATTTGACTCACAATGCAAGGAGACACGGCAATGTCATTGGGGATACTGAAAAATTCAAGGCAAAAGGCTAAAACATCTTCGGACGATAAGCGCGTGCATTCGAACACCGCGGGGCAAGCCGCGACGAAATCGCCGCCCAAAGATGATGACGGCGACAAGCCGCTGGGCACGTTTTCGGTAACGGCGGATGCGCTCAATGTGCGCAGCGGTCCGGGCAAAAGTTTCAGTGCCGTCGGTCTGCTCAAAAAAGGCGCAACCGTCGAGGCCGTCGGGCAATCCGACGGATGGCTGAAGATTTATCACAAAGGCGAAAAAGCCTGGATTTCGGAGAAATACGCAAAACCCGCCCAAGGCGGCGGCAAAACCGAAGATGCCCGAAAAGAATTTTCTTCGGCGCAAATCGCCGATATTAAATCTTGGTACAAAAAACAGAATTATACCAAAGATTTTATCGGCAAATTCCAAGCCGTTGTCGGCACAAAGCCCGATTGCGCCGTAGGTCCCGACACCATCAACGCCGTCGCCGCATGGCAAAAAGCAAACAAACTCGAAGCTGACGGCAAATTCGGCAAAAAATCTGCCGAAAAATCCGGCTTGACCGTCGAAACGAATAAATCGGACAGTTCCGGCGGCGGGGGCGGCGGCGGCAAAACACGCGGCGTGCCGACGAAAGAACAGCGCGAATTGGGGGGAATGGCTGTCAAAGAAGCGGAATTTTGGCAGAAAAAATTCAATAAAGAAGTTCCGAAGCGCAGAGTGTATTACTCGTCACGCGATAGTGTTTGGAGAGAGCATGATTCAACATGGGCCGGCAATTACTCGCAAGAACACAGAAACAGTTACTACAAAACGATGCACTCCGAAACCCAATCCTATTATTATGATTGCTCGAGTTTCACGTACCATTCTTGGAAAGAAGCGACGGGGATAAAGATCGGATCGTCTTCGAAGTCGCAAAACAATACGCTCAGCGGAGAATGCTCCGTCGGCAACGATAACAAAAACCGCATTCCGGGCGATATCTTGTGGAGAAGCGGACACGTCGCAATCTACATCGGCAACGGCAGAGCCCTCGATGCGGGCGGCGGAAAATATCCGCACAAATTAAGAAAAGTTACAGAAAAGACGGATCTTTCGGAATTCACAAAAACGTTCCGGCCGTCGGCGCTTAAAAAATGAGCGGATCGGTCGTTGCGTTCTCGGCAAAACGCAAATCCCGCGCATCGGCAGCCTGTGCGGATTTGCAGCATTTTCGGCTCACGGCGCAGGTTGCAAAATTCGCGGGGGTATTTTTCTTAATCGTTGTTTTCGGCGATTTTTTGACACACGAAATCAATTTTTTTTTGACTTGAACATCACTTCAAACCATAATTCCGGTCAGGTTGAACGGTTACTTTGACATAAGGAGGTAAGCTATGTCGACCGGTGTTGTAAAGTCAAAATCTGGGTTGAACGTTCGCTCGGGTCCGGGGACGAACTACCGGAAGATCGGTGCGCTTGCAAACAATGCGCGCGTGACAATCAACGGTACGTCGAGCGGATGGTATGCTATCAATTACTCGGGGACTCAGGGGTATGTCAGCGCATCGTATGTAAGCGTCACGGGCGGCGCGACGAGTGCTCCGGCCGCGACAGCGAGTTCCGGGGGGGGCAGCGGCACTTACACCGTCACCGCTTCGGCGCTCAATGTGCGCAAAGGTGCCGGCACCAATTATTCGGTCATCGGTTCGCTCAAACAGGGAAATGTCGTTTCGGCTTCGGGCGAAACGAACGGTTGGCTTAAGATTTCTTACAACGGGCAAGTCGGCTACATTTCTAAGAAGTATACGACGAGCGGCGGGAGCGCAAGCGGTTCCGCCGCAACGGAGCAGACGTCGTCTTCTTCGGCAAAAACCGGAAAAGTCACCGCATCTTCGCTCAACGTCCGAAGAGGTCCCGGCACGGGGTATTCCAAAATCGGTTCCCTCGCGAGCGGTTCTTCGTTCTCGTACACGAGCGATTCCGACGGGTGGCTCAAGATTTCTTACAAAGGATCGGTCGGTTATATTTCCAAACAATACACGACCGTGGGCGGCGGCACGGTTGCGAGCTCCGGCGGCGGTTCGGCCTCCCAAACGCAACTCAGCTTAGGGCAAACTGCCCGAGACAAAGCGGCTTCGCTTTGTTCGAAATACATCGCCGAGGGTTGGCAATACAATCAGAACAAGCGCACGTCGACCGGTTATTACGACTGTTCGTCTTTCTCGGCGCGTTCGTGGGCGGCCGCGGGGCGCGCGATGGGCTACACAAACTCCGAAGGACAAGCCAAAATGATCTACAACAAGGGCGGCGAAGTCAGTACGAGAAACCTCATCGCAGGCGACTTGCTCTTCTATCACACCGGCTGGAACAGCGGAACGCGTTGGAGAAACATCAACCACGTCGCCGTCTATGACGGAAACGGCGGACGCTACGACGCCGGCAAAACTCCGGTCAGTCATGAGTCCGGCATCAACAGCCCCGTAATGTGCGGACGGCCTTCGGTGCTTTCTTGATGCTTCGTTAAGCGATGATACGATAAGCGGTATGCGCAATCTTTTTTGCCATACCGCTTTTTCTGTGCCTGTTTTCATCGAAGCGCTTTTCCGATAACTGATTTATGCTTTGCATATTATGATCGATAACGCAAAACAATCGCAGCAACCCCCCGACGCAGATCTGTCCGATTTGCCCGAAGGCGGATCGAACGCCGAAGATTTCTTATGGGGCGCCGATCGCGGCGGCCGGCAATCCGATGCGCCGCAAGCCGGCGGGGCAGGCGGTTTGAATTCCGCAAACGAAGACGCGGATCTCGGCGACGCATGTTCGCCCGGCCGATCGATCGATAAACCGAGCGATTTTCCCGAAAAAACGGCCGAAACATCGCCCGGCGACGAAAAAAAAGAAGCCGATCGCGTCCGCGCCGAAAGCCTGAATATTTTGGGAAAAGTCGGCAATTTCGGTCTTTTTCTGCTCATCGCAATAATCTTTGGCTATTTTATCGGCGATCAATTAGACTCTTTTTTCGGAACAAAACCCGTCTTTGCGGTGTTTTGGATTGGATGCGCTGTTATCGCATCGTTTCGTGAGCTTTGGCGATCGGTCCGAGAGGCAAAACGAATCGGCGACGGCAATTGACAAAAAAAAACGCGAGGACATATGAATGCCGCTCACGAACATATGGTAAAGGTTTTCCGGGCATGTGTGATATTGTCGTTTTGCATCGTGATAATGGCGGCGTTGCTGTCGCTGCATTGGAAAGACGCGGTCTTTGCCATGCATGCGGGCGTTGCGGGGGGGCTAAACGTCGGTTTCTTTGCGATCTATATGGCTTGGATTGCTCATGCGATCGCAATGTCAAAAAAGGAGCTGGAAAAAGCCGAAACCGGCGATGCCGGGACGCAAATTGTTTCCAAAATCCAAGTTTTTGCACTAATTAAGTTTTTTGCGACGGCGGTCTTGCTCATCACGCTCGTCGTCGGGTTCAGATTTCAGCCGCTGGCAGTTCTTATCGGAATTGCGGGCACATACTTTCCCTACATTATCGTACCGTTGTTTATCAGGCCGAAGGATTTGGCGCAGCCGGATCCGAGCGGCTCGGCAGAGGACTCAGAAGGTATCAATAAATGATGAACTTTGCGTTGGCAGAGGCCCACGAAATCCACAATCTCATGGATTTTATTCCCGGCATCCATGAGTGGTACCGTGAGTTTGGCGAATATGGTTCAACATGGTTAAACGGAACGCACATTTCTTTTTCGCACGTCATGCTGACAGTTTTGTCGATGGCTGCCGTTGTGTTCCTCGTCTTTAAAAGTCGGAAAAAGTTCAAACCGACCCCGGATGCCAAACTTACGCCGCGCACTTTCTTCGAAATCATCATCGAAGCAATACACAATTTGCTCTTGGAACAAGTTCGCGACAAGGAAAAAGCAAGGCGTTACATGCCGCTCATTTTTGCGCTGGCAATATTCATCTTCTTCAATAACGTCTGCGCGCTTATTCCGGGGCTCGCGCCGGCAACCGACAATCTCAACACGAACGTCGGCATGGCGCTTATCATCTTCTTTGTTTCGAATATTGCCGGCATCCGAGAAAAAGGATTTTTGCATTATTTTGCCGAATTCTTGGGACCTATCCGAAAATGGTACGGTCTTCCTCTCATGATTTTGATGTTTCCGATCGAGATTATCGGGCAGCTCGTGCGTCCCGTGACGCTTTCTGTCCGACTTATGGGGAACATGTACGGCGATCATGCGGTTGTCGCTGTCCTCATGACGCTCGTTGCTGCCGGCATTCCTGCGGTTATGATGTGTTTGGGGGCGCTCGTCGTCGTCATTCAGACGGCGGTCTTTTGTATTCTCTCTGTCGTCTATATTTCTATGGCGATTTCAGAATAATTCATTTGGTGAACGGGTCGTTTTGACCTTTTCTTTGATTGGAGTAATCAAAATGTCTTTCCCTAAAAAACTTGCTCTTCTTTCTTCGAGCGCCATCACGCTCTTTTTCATTGCGCTTGCGTCGACCGCTTTCGCTCAAGACGGCGGCGCGGCTGTTGCGCAAGCTGCCGATGCCGTCGATAAAACGACGTCGACGGGCGGACTTAATCTTCTCGCCGCAGGCATTGCCATCGGCATTGCAGCGTGCGGCTGCGGTTTGGGTCAGGGTTCTGCCGGCCGCGGCGCTCTCGAAGGCATTGCCCGCAATCCCGCAGCCTACAGCAAGATCTTTACCCCGATGATCATCGTCTTGGCGCTTATCGAATCGCTCTGCATTTACGCTTTGCTCATTGCTTTGATCGCGATTTTCTGATTATGCTGCGATAAAAGGCATTCCGGCCCTCCCCCTTGCGGGAGGGCTTTTTTTGTCCGACGCCGTCTTCGCCCGAGATACTTGTCACAAAGCGGCATCCGTGATATAGCGGCTGCGTCGGGGTTTCGGTTTTTGCCATTCCCAAGTTTAGACAAGAGGAGAGAATGGATTTCTTTACACGCATGTTTACTTCGATGTTTCGGACATCGGCCAATCGATATAAAAATCGTATGGCAGCTCAGGTGCGGCGTCAGACAATCGGGCGCGTACAGGCAAAAGCAATGCGCGGAATGACCAACCTCGAGCAAAAAGCTTACAAAACGACAGACGGCGTTACGGGACTGAAGAGCACGAAAACAGACGGAGCTCCGGATCTCGCCAAACACGGCGGCGCTCAAGGCGGCGGACAAATGCCGCGCGGCGGCGCAGCAGCTCAAGGCGGCGGACAAATGCCGCGCGGCGGCGCAGCTGCCCAAGGCAGCGGACAAATGCCGCGCGGCGGCGCCGGAAAAGCCCCGGGCTCTCAAATGGTTCCCGCAGGGAATGTTTCAGCCAAACAACAGGAATCATCGAAAATGGGTAAAGGAAAACGAAACAGACGCCAACAGAGTATGGCGATTGCATGCATGAATTGCGGTTCTTCGCTCCAAGCCGATTGGGATATGTGTCCTTTCTGCGGAACGCCGGTCGGACAAGTCAGCAACGGTCCTTCCGCTCCGCAGCCCATCGTCGGAATGCCTGCGCCTCAAGAATCCGGTGAAAAAACGGTTGCGCTCAACCTCGATGCGCTCAATACCGTGCAGCGCACCGTCGTCGGATGGATCGTCGCCCAGAACGGCAATCACCGCGGCGAAGATTTCCGCATCTATGACGGCAAAAACATCTTGGGAACGGCAGCCGACTGCGACATCGTCATCACAGATCCATTCCTTTCGGCAAAACATTGCACCATCCGACACGAAAATGGCAACTTCCAAGTCACCGACCTCGACTCGATGAACGGAACTTTCGTCAACCAAAAAAGGTGCACGAAGTCCGATCTCATCGACAATGATACCATCCGTCTCGGTCGCACCGAATTCAAATTCAAATCGCTCTTCTGATCAACCGCCGCAATCTGTTGCGCATTTGTGCTTTTGTCTTGCGCTTTGGCACGTTTCAAGCTAATTATATCAGCGCTTTGGTGCGTTTTTCTCTTACTTTTCATCGCTGACTGTTCGACATTGGAGTGTTGAGAATGTCTAAATTGAATATGCTTCGCAATTTTGGATTATTGCTCGTTTTGGCCGGTTGCGTCTGCGCGTGCTCGCCCGAAGAGTATGGCTCCTGCTCCATTCCCAATACGTCTGCGCATAAAGCCGCATGCGCGCCGCAGGGCGAAAATAACGTGGCCACTTGCACGGTCGATTATGTCTTCGACTGCGACAGCCTGATTTGCGGCATCTATGCCGACAGCAATGCCTTTTGCACGCACCGTTGCATTCCCACAAAAGAAGAGTGCGTCAAAAGCGGCATCGAAGAATCGAAGTGCACCAATGAAGCCGGCGGCTATATGACGTGTCCTGCCGGAGCGACATGCAAAGAAACGTGCCCCGAAAATGCGCGTTGCGTCGAATGGGTTAAGGGAACGGCGGCGTTCTACTGCTTGCCCAACGATATCGGCGGCAATTCGTCGAATGCGTCCGAAACGCAAACCCAGACAACGGAAGAAACGAACAATTAAAGTTTGCTTTTTTTTGTTTTATGCCCCCGTCGCGCATCGACGGGGGCTTTTTTATTGCCCGGTTTCCGCTGTTTATAGATTATCGGCAGAATCGGCGCGCATTGTTTTGAACCCCGTCGCGCATCGGCGGGGCATTTTTATTGTCTGATCATAAGCGGCAATTTTAGCGCATTTTGCAATGTGCTTTGCGCTCGCCGAACGGGTTTGACGGGAAATCTCACATCGAATTCGCAAAACATGAATAAAAAAGCCGCATTTTGCTGAAAATGCGGCTTTGCTTCGCGTTAAATCCTTAACGCCGGCAGATTATTGATTAAATGCCATCAAACCGAACTTGCCGTCTTCGAGACGATAAATAACGTTTGTGCGATGCGACTCGGGGTCGACAAAGACGACAACCGGCAAATCTTCCAAGCTCAGTTTCATGGCGGCATCGTCAACGCTCATTTCGACCAGCGCGACCGATTCATGTTCGATTACGCGCACTTGTTTCGCTTCGTCCTGAACCGCAGCCTCGGCCGCATCGGCCGCGGCATCGTCGGCGGCCATCGTTTCGGCGACTTCGTCGTCGAAATCTTCTTCGGGCAATGCAACGACGGCAACATCGAGTACGCGGCCGGCTTCCGAACGCGACGGCTTATGCGTGCGCAATTTGCCCTTGAAACGATGAATTTGACGCTCGAGTTTGTCTAAGGCCAAATCAATCGATTGATACATGTCGTTGCTGCTTTCTTCGCATTTTATTGCAATCCCTTTGTATACCAAATGGATCTTGCAGATGTGACGGAATTTTTCGACGGAAAGCGTAATTTGCGCGTCGAAATCGTCGCGAATGTGTTTGCGAATCACACGACGGATCTTTTCGTCAGCATAATCCCGCAGAGTCTCGGACGGTTCCATATGACGGAAGCTGATATCAATCTGCATCGTTTTCTCCTTTATGCGACTGCTTGTCCCAAAAAATGGGAGCGTTAACTTCTGCGGCGCCCTGCCGCAGGACCAATGAATGAAAAGCGAGTGCTTTTTATTGCGCTCTCGCAAGGATTATAACAGGCTGATGCCGGTTTGTGCGATATTTTTTCATGCCGCGCCGCGCGCCTAGTACTCGAAACACGATCCGCCGATGAATTCGCGCAGCAACGATGTTTGCGGGACATTTTCGGGATAAATCGTCACAAAGCGATCGAGCAGCTTGCGAAGACGGAAAGCGACGGTTTGTGCCGGATGATCTTCGTCCACCTCGAGCAAGTAACGTTCCGCATAGACTTTAAGCACCGAAAGTTCATACACAAGCGACGTATTGAACACGGCATCGGCATGCGTTTGGTACGGGAAAATATGTTTGAGCTCGCCGCGGCGAACCGACGGCCAACGCATGATGTTGTCGGCCGCCGTTATCGATCGCGTGTGGCGATCGCGCACAATGCGGCGGATTAAGCGGATATCCGATGCGCTTACCCGGTTCGCGTTATCGAGCTGCAACGACGTAAGCGGGTTGATAAAAATCCGGAATACGCCGTCGCTCTGATCGAACGGCATGCGCGGATTGAGACCGTGTATGCCTTCCAAGAGCAAAATATCGCTGTCGCCCAATCGCATGAGCGGTCCGCCCGACGGATGGCTTTTGCCCGTCGAAAAATTGTACTTCGAAATATGGATTTCTTCGCCGCGGATAAGCGCATGGAGCTGATCGCGCAGCAAATCGACGTTAAGCGCTTCGAATGCTTCAAAATCGTATTCGCCGTTTTCGTCGCGAATCGTCAGTTCGCGGTCTACATAATAATCGTCGAGCGATATGCATTTGGGCGTCAATCCGACGACTTGGAGCTGAATCGAAAGGCGTTTGAGGAATGTCGTTTTGCCCGACGAAGAAGGACCGGCGATGCAAACGACTTTGACGCGGCGCGGAGCGTTAACAATCATATCGGCCAGCTGACTGATGCGTTTTTCGTGAAATCCTTCGCTCACGCGGATAATCCGCGACACTTCGCCGCTGATGCAAAAATCGTTGAACGCTCCGACGCTCGTCAAGCCCATTCCGTTAAGCCAAGTATCGTGCTGTTTGGCCAAAATGCTCGGATGAAGATTCCGTTTTTGCGCTTCTCCGATATCGGTCGAGTCGAAATAGAGCAACATTTCGTCGCCGTTTGCGGCAACGCAAAAATGATCGAGTATGCCCGCCGAAGCCACGAGCGGCACGATTTCTATCGACTGAAGCTCGCCGCACGATACGAGCGCTATCGATGCGCTGCGCGATTTGCGCAACAGTTTCACCGCATTATCCCAGCCCTGCGCGCTCAATCGCTCTTTGGCTTCGTCCAGCGAACAATAATCTCGGCGAAATACGACATCTTCTTCGATCATTTTCCGCATTTCTGCATTGAGCTTCGTCGCCAGCGCAGGAATATCATATCCTGCGTTGTCGTCGATTTCGAACAGATATGCAAACCCGAGACTCGGTCCTATCCGCAATTTGATCTTCGGGTCGATCCGATGCGCCGCCTCAAGCGACAAAAGCGACAAGCTCGCGCGATATATCATCCGGCCTTCGAGACCTTCGCGCGTAAGCGGTTCGGCGGCGCCCGACGTGTAAAGCGGACGGTTTAAGCTGATATGTTTATGATTGAACAAAGCCGATACGACGGGTTTGCCGTCGATTTCTTTGGGCAAGAGCGCCGATAACGGCGTCCCCGGATGAACGCTTTTTTCCGCGCCGCCGACCGTCACATGAATGCTCGACTTCGAACCGCCGGCCGTCGCATGAAATGCTTCGAGCAATGTTGTCGAAAGATCTTCGAGATGTGCATCCATCATTCGCGAAAAATTGCGCAATACCCGCAAAATCGCCGCAGGATGTTCGGATATAGCCCGCGCCAATCGCGCATCGTCGAAAACTCCGACGCGGATTTCCGTGTCGGCGCGAAGGCATACACGCGATTGCATCCATCCCCACAATCCCCAATCGCCGAAGCCGTCGCCCGGCTGAAGCTGACCGATTTCGGCACCTTCGCGCAACACGCTCACTTCGCCGCTGAGCAATACGTTGAATCCGCGCTGAAAGCGCAACATCTCTTGCGCCCGATGCGTTTCAGCCGTCATGCATTGCGACAAAGCCGCAAGCTCTTCCTGACTTAACGCCGAAAAAATACCTTCACCTAACAATGCTGCATCGCGTGTCATCCATGCCTCTTTTCATATCGGTTGCTGACGTCCGGGCATCTGACGCAAAACCAAATGCCAGCGCAAATTCGCCCGGATTATAAAAAAACACTGCCTCCGGGGGCATTAAAAAATGCCCGACTCCCTCATATCATTCCCGGCTTTTCGATGCGCGCTGCCGGCGCATGTTTTTCGGCACGCCCGGCGTCCCCGATATCGGCGGTTGCGCGTGACGTCGCATATCCCCGATATCGGCGTTTTTTCCGCCGCAGCTCCGCAATCCGATAAAGCAAACCGAAGAATGCTTGCCGATGCGCCGCATGCGATCGGACGATTGACCGTAAATCGATCGGCCGCGCATCGGCTGCGGCAAATGCGTTTGACATCAACGGCGGATTGTCGGTTTGACGCGGAAATTGTGCAATCGGAAAAAAGAAAAAAAGCATTTCATGCGAATATCGTTTCGAGTCTGCGCATGAAATGCACTAAAGAATGGAATGGTTGAATTTTAATTGCCTTGGGGCGGCTTGAGTTTGGCGATTTGCGCATCGACCTCGGCCGCTTTGCCGTCGAGTCCCAAACCTTTGTAAGTTGCCGACAAAAGACGCAAAATGTCGGGATTGTCGGGAATTTCTTTGCGCAAAGATTCGAGCGTCGCACGCGCTTCCGGGTACATCTTCTTGCCGACCAATTCTTCGGCATCCGAAATCTGCTTTTGAAGATCGAGCTCAGCCAAAACGTCGATATCGTCGGCATCGATTGTGCCATCGTCTTTTTTGCTGCCGCTGTCGGGGATTGGGGCTTCGGATGGGTTTTGACCTTGAGCGGCGGCGTTATTTGCCGCTTTCGGCGCAACCGGTTTGGGCGGCGCCGCAAGCTGAGGCGCCGCAGCCGGACTGCCGCCGTCCGCGCGTTCGGGAGCATGATTGTTGGAATAATGCCGCCATCCGATAAGAACCGCCAATACGATGCCGACAAATGCGACCGCATAAATCACCGCCCGACGCAATTTCTTTTGCTGAAGATCGGCGTTTTTTTTGCGATTTTGCTGTTCTTTGCGCGACTTCCTGAACGTTGCCGAATCATCCGAAATGCCCAGATCGTGGGTTGCCGCAAGCGGCTTGGCTTGGATGTCTTTGGCGGCAGCCGCGCGATTCTCCGAAGCAACCGCATCGGTTTGCATGCTGTTGCGCGGCGACGAACTCGTCGGCACATCGCCCAACGGAAAGAACTTCGCTATCATCTCTGTCGTCAAGACTTCCTTGTAATCGCCAAGCTCGCGCCAGTCATCGTCGCCTTTCGCTATTTTGACGTCATCAAGCGAAGTCCGCCCCGACAGCCAGTCGCGCAAACCGCCCAAATCGTGGAACGTATACGTCAGACCGACATAGCGCGTTTTCCACAACGTTTCTTCGGCCGGCGCGGCAGGCGCATTGTCGGGAGCCGTGGCGTCGTCGTTTGGGGCATTGTCGGCAATCGGCGATACATGACCGTCGCTGCGGAGCAAATAGGCGCTGTTGCACGACGGGCACTTAATTCGCACGACTTTGCCTTTTATCCTCGACGAATCAATTTCGTAACTTTGCCCGCATTTTTCGCATTTTATTCGCATGATACTCCGCCTCATTCACCGTGCTTCCGGAGGGCCCGACGGCAACGGCAAAATTGCCGTTGCACCAAAAATCCCCGCGCGCGAAGACACAAAATACACAGCTTTCTGCTACCACATTTGCGCACATTTTCGCAACTTTTGGAGCACGATTGTCATTCGCATTTTACATGACGCCGCTTCGCCGTTTCCGTCATGCAATGCGTGTTATCCATTATTTGCTTGCAGGTTTGACGCGCAGTGCTTTAAGCATGCAAAGATGCTGACTTACGGCGCGCGCCTGCGGCGTTTTTTCAATCCGATTTCTGTCTGCATGCGCGCTTTTTCGGCTTCAATGCACTAAGGAGAATATTGTGAAGTACCGGCACTTTTTAATGGCCATGAGCGCTGCCGTCATCGGTTTTTCCGGATGCGCTCAAAAACAAGAATCCGTTCAAGTCCCTCAGACGGCCCATGTCTTCAGCATCGAACCTTTGTCTTTGCCCGTCGTTTTTTCGACGGCCGACGATGCGAAAAACGTCTGCGATGAGAATTTGCGGCATGTTCGGCGGCTCAAAGATGAAATAACCGCTGTTTCGGGCAAACATACACGCGAGAATACCCTCGAAAAACTCAACGAAATCGACATCGCTTTCGAACGCATGATGGGCGTCTCCGAACTCATGGCCAACACGCATCCCGACAAAGATGTCCGCGACGAAGCCGATGCGTGCATGCAGCGCGCAGCCAAAGAGCTGACCGCCATACAGATGGATCCCGCGCTCTATGCATCCGTCAGCGACGTCGACAAATCAAATCTCGACGAAAAATCAAAGCGTTTCATCGACAAAACGTTGCAAGCATACAAGCTTTCAGGCGTCGACAAAGACGACGAAACGCGCCGAAAATTGGCGGATCTCGACGCCCAAATCGTTCAATCCGGGCAGGATTTCGACAAAAATATCCGCGACGACAGAAAAACGATCCGATTCACGCCCGAAGAACTCGAAGGATTGCCCGACGATTTCATGAAGGCCCGACAACCCGACGATGAAGGCAAAATCACCGTCTCCACCGATTACACCGACTATTTCCCCGTTCTCAATTATGCCAAACGCGAAAGCACGCGGCGCGCTCTGACCGAGCTCTTCAATGCCCGCGCTTATCCCGCAAACGATGAGGTGTTCAAAAAACTTCTCAACGAACGCTATCAATATGCAACCGCGTTGGGCTTCGACAATTGGGCTGCCTACAACGCCTACGACAAAATGGCCAAAGATACGCAGACGATTTCTTCGTTCATCGAAGAAATCGCAAAACTCACTCAGCCGCGCGCAAAATCGGAAATCGAAGAACTCATGGCGCTTAAACGCGCCGACGATCCCAATGCCGACGGGTTTTATGCTTGGGATCGTTTCTATTACACCGAAGCCCTTAAACGGCAAAAATACGATTTCGATGCGCAAGCCGTCCGGCAATACTTCCCCTACGAAAAAGTCAAACGCGGCATTCTCAGCGTCGCAAGCACGATCTACGGCGTATCGTTCCGGCAATCCGATCGCCCCGTATGGCATCCTTCCGTCGAAGCTTACGACGTCTACGAAGGCGATGCGCTCATCGCCCGTTTTTATCTCGACATGCATCCGCGCGAAGGCAAATACGGTCATGCCGCAAGTTTCGGAATGTACAGCGGCATCGAAGGTTTGCAGCTGCCCGCCGCGACGCTCGTGTGCAATTTCCCCGAACCGACGCCCGGCAATCCTGCGCTCATGGAACATAACGATGTCCAAACTTTCTTCCACGAATTCGGACACCTCTTGCATCAGCTCTTTGCCGGCCGGCACCATTGGGCGAAACAATCCGGCATCAATTGCGAATGGGATTTCGTCGAAGCCCCGTCGCAGCTCTTCGAAGATTGGGCATGGGACTATGACGTCCTCAAGATGTTTGCGACGAACGGCAAGGGCGAAGTCATTCCCAAAGATCTCGTCGAACGCATGAAAAAATCCGACAGCGTCGGAAAAGGCGTGCACAACATGCGGCAAATTTCATACGCTGCGCTCTCTTATGTCTATCACACCGTCGATCCGCAAAATATCGATCTTCAGGCGACGATGAACGAGGTCTTCGCAAAATACTCCCCCTTCAAACCTTATGAAGGCGATCACACGTTCGCAAGTTTTGGGCACTTAAACGGCTACTCCTCCATGTACTACACCTATATGTGGTCGCTCTCCATTGCCAAAGACCTCGCCGTTCCGTTCCATCAAAAAGGTTTGCTCTCAGCCGAAACCGCCCGCAAATACCGCGAAAACATTCTCTCCGTCGGCGGCGCTCAAGACGCCAAAGACATGGTCAAAAACTTCCTCGGCCGCGAGTACAATCTCGGCGCATTCAAATCGTGGTTAACCGAATAACGGCGGATAATTGCGGATAATCTGCATTTAATTCATCAAAAGGGCGCATAATTTGCGCCCGATAAGGCCCAAATCTCATGCTTCGCAATTTTACGCGTTCTTTCGCATCTTTTCGCATTGCAATGCCGGTTTGCGCTTTTTGGGCCTTTGTTGCGCCGGCCTGCGCGAGCACGTCGCCCGAGCAACGCGCCCGGCACATCGCCGATCATGCATTCCGCAACGCGGAGCGGTCCGTCGCGACGGCGACGGGCATGCTGCAAATGCGCTGCAATCCGTGCGCTTGCGACGATGCCTTGCGCTTCGAAGCGCATATCTACGGCCGATGGCAATACGTCTATGTCAACGCCAAACGCGATCGGATCGAAGCGCTCTTTGGCGATGCCGAGAGCTGCCCGAAAACGCCGTTCGAAATCCCCGTCATTTTCGATTGCGCCCTCTATGAAGCCGCTTCGGGGCAAGCGTATTACTCCGTCCAAATTCCCGACGGCGCCGTCATCCGATTCTGAAGACAGGGGGGGCGGATTAATCGCGCCGGCAACCCAAAAAACATCATCGCTTTTTTCGGGTTGCCCCCACTCGATTGGGCGCAAAATTTAACCGAACAATTTGGCGCGAAAGATAAAAAACACCGCTCCCAATATGCAAAACATCGCGCATGCGTAATCGGCGGTTATTTTTTCCTTCAGAAAAAACACCGATATCGGAATGAATACCGTCAGCGCGATCGCCTCTTGCATTATCTTGAGCTGCGGTATCGTCATAACTTCGTTGCCGATCCGGTTGGCCGGCACTTGAATCATGTATTCGAAAAGCGCAATTCCCCAACTCGCCAGCGCCGCGATATACCACGGACGCGACGAAAGCGATTTCAAATGCCCGTACCACGCAATCGTCATGAATATATTGCTCATTGCGAGCATGATCGCCGTAATCAAAACCGTCCGCATAACAATCAGGGTTCTCCGCGCAGCCCGAATTTCACCGTCTCAAGCTTGAGATCTTGCGCAAGCGCGCCGCAGCGCCGATCGCGCGGCAATATCGTGAGCAAAAGCGCCGTCCGCTCCCGATGATGCCCCGCATTGCCTGCCGCCCCCGGGCTCAGCCACAGCACTTTTCCCGACGCCGACGAAAGCGGCGAACACCAATACGCGTGGTAATGGCCCGATATCAAAATATCGCACGGCTGCGACAAAATCCGCGTCTGCATATCGAAAGCCGGGCGAATCAAATCGCCCGCATTATGCGTCATTGCGATGCGCATGCCGTCCAATTCCAAACGCAAAATCTTGCCGAGCTCAAAAAGATCCGCGCCGTCGATATTTCCGCGCACTGCATAGACCGGCGCGATTGCGCGCAATCGATCGATAACGCTTTTATCGCCGACGTCGCCCGCATGCAAAATGCAATCGACGCCCGAAAATGCGTCAAGCAACGCACGATGGACAAAACCATGGGTGTCCGAAAGTATCCCGATTTTCATTGATCTGTCTTCTCCGGGCGGCTTTTGGCCGACGTTTGCGCGGCAGGCGCGTTGTCCCTGCAAACGCCGTTCGGTCTGCGTCACGCCCCGGCATGTTTGCCGCCGATTCAGGCGCGCGCCTATATCACGCCGAACGCGCCCCGTAAAGCTTTCGCCGGGGGGGGATGCGCCAAGTTTTTCGCGACCGGAAAACGATGGCGCTTTGCATGCGAACGCCTGACGTTTTGCCGGCTGAGCTCCGAAATAAGCGCTCAAATGGGGCTTCGGCTATTGCGCAGGCAAGCGGCGCAATACGCCTTCGCTGCCTGCCTATTTGCCGGGGCAAATACGGCAGGCTTGCCGCGCTATGTTCTCCCTGCCTTGCCCGCCTGTCGGCAGGCCTGCGGCAGGTGCGAGCATACGCGCGGCCTCATGCGCGGCTATGTTCTCAGCGGCTTTG
>CAVGZQ010000033.1:0-16457 GCA_963633515.1 Bacteroidaceae bacterium | reverse complement strand
AACGGTTTCGCGCAAAATAAAGCGAACGCTGTTTAATGCTTTTGCGCGCGCGCCGTCAAACGGTTTCGGGCAAAAAAAGCGAACGCTGTTTAATGCCTTTGCGACGGTTCGTCAACGATAATCATCGCCTTCGCGCAAAATATCGCCTGCGCGCAAAAGCATCGCATTCATCGATGATTTAACGTATGCCCAAGATGAGTTCGGTCACTTCTTTTGCCACGAAGTCAAAGCAAAAGAGAATTAACGCAACGATAATGCTCGTCGCAACGACGACTTTCATTGCATAGACCGTTTCGGGTTTCGTCGGCCACGTGACTTTTTTCATTTCGCGCGCGACGTTAATCGATCCCTCGTAAATCTTCGGGCTGCGCCACATGAGAAAAGTCACAATCGCCGCAGCGACGATTCCCGTCACCGTCGAATACGTCACATGCTCGCCCATGATCCGTTCGTCGTTGCCGGGGAAGAAATTAAAACTCATCACCAGCGCCGCAAACTTCATGAAGAACCACGACATAATCATGGCTGCAAAGATGAACGCCAAATTTACATAGCGCTTAACTTCATTCATTGGTCTGTTCCGATTGCACCATAAAAAAAGCCTTTTGTCTCGCGGCAAAAGGCTTGTTCGACAGGGGTGGAAGGACTCGAACCCTCGGCCCACGGATTTGGAGTCCGTTGCTCTACCAAACTGAGCTACGCCCCTAAACCCTGCGCGGCATGGCCGCGCAGAATATGTCAAGACAAATTACTTGTCGAGAATTTCGGAAACGACGCCGGCACCGACCGTGCGACCGCCTTCGCGGATGGAGAAGCGCAAACCTTCATCCATTGCGATCGGTTCGATAAGGTCGACTTTGAGCATGACATTGTCGCCCGGCATAACCATTTCGATGCCGTCCAACGTGACAACGCCCGTGACGTCGGTCGTGCGGAAGTAGAACTGAGGACGATAGCCGTTGCGGAAGAATGTGTGACGGCCGCCTTCTTCTTTCGAAAGGACATAGACTTGGCCTTTGAAAGATTTGTGGGGGTGAATCGAACCCGGTTTGGCCAAAACCTGACCGCGGCGGATTTCGTCTTTCTTCGTGCCGCGGAGCAAGCAGCCGATATTGTCGCCGGCTTCGCCGTATTCGAGCAATTTGCGGAACATTTCGACGCCCGTGACAACCGTCTTGTCGATCGAATCTTTCATGCCGACGATATCGACGGCATCGTTGACGCGAATCTGACCGAGTTCGACGCGGCCCGTAGCAACCGTGCCGCGGCCGGAAATCGAGAAGACGTCTTCGACAGGCATCAAGAAGGGTTTGTCGATCGGACGTTCCGGCGTCGGAATGTACGTGTCGACGGCTTCCATCAAGCGATCGATCGATTGAACGCCGTATTCGCTGTCGACGCCTTCCAAAGCTTGGAGCGCGGAACCGACGATAACGGGCGTTTCGTCGCCGGGGAACTCATAGCTCGTAAGAAGTTCGCGAACTTCCATTTCGACCAATTCGAGCAATTCGGCATCGTCGACCAAGTCGGCTTTGTTCAAATAGACGATGATGTAGGGAACGCCTACCTGACGGGCAAGCAAGATGTGCTCGCGGGTCTGCGGCATCGGACCGTCGGCTGCGCTGACGACCAAAATCGCGCCGTCCATCTGAGCAGCGCCTGTGATCATGTTTTTAATATAGTCGGCGTGACCCGGGCAGTCGACGTGCGCATAGTGACGATTCTTCGTCTGATATTCGACGTGCGCCGTCGCAATCGTGATGCCGCGCTCTTTTTCTTCGGGAGCTTTATCGATTTCGTCAAACTTCATAACCGTAATGCTCGGATCGTACTTCGCGAGAACGGTTGTGATTGCGGCCGTCAAGGTCGTCTTACCATGGTCAACGTGACCGATAGTACCGATGTTTACGTGTGGCTTATCGCGATGAAATGTTTCCTTGGCCATAGCAGCCCGCCTCCAATCAATGGGATAAAGAAATGTGCCGCTCCGGGCACCTGACAAATGCCTCAACCCGAGGCGTTGACAAAAACAAGCTTGTGACCGGATTTGAACCGGTGACCCCTTCCTTACCAAGGAAGTACTCTACCTGCTGAGCTACACAAGCATACGCGCGAAAAAAAGCGGGCGACGAGGTTCGAACTCGCGACCCATAGCTTGGAAGGCTATTGCTCTGCCAACTGAGCTACACCCGCAAAATGGAGAGGGCTGGATTCGAACCAACGAAGGCTTAGCCAACGGATTTACAGTCCGCCCCTGTTGACCGCTTAGGTACCTCTCCGCAAATACCGACGCATCATATTGCGCCAAAAAAAAAGTCAAGCGAAAAAATGGAGAGGGCTGGATTCGAACCAACGAAGGCTTAGCCAACGGATTTACAGTCCGCCCCTGTTGACCGCTTAGGTACCTCTCCGCAAATACCGACGCATCATATTGCGCCAAAAAAAAAGTCAAGCGAAAAAATGGAGAGGGCTGGATTCGAACCAACGAAGGCTTAGCCAACGGATTTACAGTCCGCCCCTGTTGACCGCTTAGGTACCTCTCCATATCGCATGCTGATGGAGGGAATCGAACCCCCAACCCCCTGATTACAAATCAGGTGCTCTGCCAATTGAGCCACATCAGCCTACGCTTCACGCTTTCAGCCGTCGCCGCCGTTTCTCGCGGCCGGCAACAGGTGCGCCTTTTACGCATTACAAAAAAATGAGTCAAGTTTTATTTTCTTTTTTTCTTTTTTCTCAATCCCCCCATTTCTCCCGCTTTAGCCCCCGCCCGGCGCATCCGCCCCCTTTTATTGCGCTTAGGTTATCCGGAAATTGTGTGCTATGTTCGATTGTTTCGTTTCTTTTTTCGGATCTTCTCCGCCTTTTTTGCCCATGCGGGCAAAATACGGCTCCGGGCTCCGCCTTTTTTGCCCATGCGGGCAAAATACGGCTCCGCTGCTCGGCTATTGCGGCGGCTGCCGCAATACGCCTTCGCCGGCGCGGCTTTCGGCAAAGCCGATGCGCCGCGCCCTTCCATTTTCTTTGCTCATCCCCCCCCCGGTGATATGACTTTCGATTCAATATTCGCTGCGATTTCGTCTTGTTTCGTTGCTCTCTGTTTCCCCTTCGCCGCATTCGCGGCCGATATTCCCTCCCAAGAAAGCCCGCTCGGCGCGCCGGCTTCCGAAAATGCGCAAAGCAATATCCTGCCGCCGCCCCAATCTCCGGGCGATATGCAATGCTCATCGTCGGACGGCGGACATAATTCCGGCTGCGGCGATTCTTTGCTCGCCGCAGCTTTGTCGGCTCCGCCGCCCCGGCGCGCTTCCTATGCCCCGCTCCTCTCTTCGCCCGAAAAACTCGCGCATATCGACGAATGGATTCAGAACACAACCGCCGATCACCCCCAAAATCTCATCCTCAAAGATATCTTGGCATCGATGCCGCCGCGCGTCGGCGGTCCGCGGATAGCCGCTTTGGCGAAAAAATCCCGCGACCCGGCCGCTCAAGACAGCTACGCCCGATGGCTCGCCCAATACCCCGACGCGTACGCCGCCGTTCTCCTGCAATGGCTTAAACAAAACGACGGCAATCCCGCGCAGATGCTGCGTTATCTCGATGCCTACGCAGAGCTGGCTCCGGACAAAGCCATCGAAATATGGGCGCAATTGCGATTGCGCTACCCTATTTCCGAATTGGGCGGAATCGCCGATTTCGGCCTCGGCAGTCCGTTTTGCATCCCGTCGCTTCGCGCCGTCATGCAAAATGCTTCGGACGAAATATCGAAACTGCGCGCCGCCCGGGCGCTCATCCGATGCGACGCGCCGGAAACCGGCGAAACTTCCGCCGCAGCTCAATCCGATCCTGCGGTGCAATCGGCGCTAAAATCTGCCGCCGACGCGTTTTATGCCTCGAAGTTGCCTTCGCGCCGAATCGTCGCGCTCGATCTCTATGCCCGTTTTTTCAAAAACGATGCGCAAGTCCTCGGCAAAATCAAAAACAATTACGGCGATATCAAAAACTCGACCGAAAAAAGCTTTGCGCTTCGGGCGCTTTCTTCGATCGATCCCGACTCGGAAGCGCAAAAGGCCCGCGTCATCGATGCTTTGCAAAACGGAGACGAAACTTTAAGGCTTGCCGCGTCCGAACTCATCGCGCAAACGCCCGAAATGTTCGATTCCGCCGTTTTGCAAGACGCCTTCAAAAAAGAAATCTGGTCCGAAACCCAAGATTTCCTTTACGCTGCCGTTTCGGCCGGCATCGCCGATCCCGATGCGCGCATCGAACTCGCAATGTCTGCGCTTCGCGACAGCTCGCGAAGCGCATCGCTTCGATTGCAGGCGCTGAGCGATATCGCCCGAACCGCGCCGCAAAAGATAAATTTTGAGCTCATGGCGCAAATTCAAAACGAATCCGATCCGCAAATCGACGTCATCGCCGCGGTTGCCGAAACGCTCTATCGCAGCCGTCCCCAAACGCGTCCCGATTTGCGCGCTTGGCTCAGACTTCAGGCGCCGTTTTCGCGCCGGCTCGCCGCGACTTTTTCGCGGTTTGTCCGAATCGACGCTTCGTCCGAAGATCGGGGCGCCTCGGCCGCCGAAACGATGATTGCCATTTGCGGCGCAACCCCCGTTCAGGACGCCGTCATCGGACCGTGTCTCGGTTATTTCGAATCGCGAACCGATCCGACCGCCGAAGAAAAATCAATCGTCCAACGCCTTAAAAACCGACAAAATCAAATTGACCGAATGTTAGGATTTGAATTGTAAACATGTCCGGGCGCCGCCCTTTTGCCGGCGCCTAAAACCGTCAATCGGATAAGAACGCGCCATCGCTTTTTGCTTTTTATTGAAATGCCCGCGTCTCTTGACTCCGAAACGCGTTTTCTGTTCTGTTTCGGCATCGAGAGACTCCGTCGGGAGCATATTGCATTTACAAATCATTGCGCGAGAGATTATGATGGATTTTTGCAATTAATCTTCGTTGCAGTTTCTCTTTTTATTCGGTTTGCAAGCATGCGCAGATTCCCAAAACATCCATAACGAATACATCGCGCGCGGGCTTGACGATTTTGCCGAAATGCCGAACGCTTATGCGTCGCTTATCGGTATCGGCAACTGTCATAAAGTTTTTTCGGTTATTGCATCCAAAAATGACGCAATATGCGGCGCCGACGCCTCGGATTTCGGAGAGCGCCGGCTTATCTGTTTCTCAAACGCAGCCGAAGGAACATACCGAATTGCCGATGCCGGCGAATTATCTTCCGAGTCTTCGTTCAGCCAAAACATTGCATCTGTTTCTTTCATAAATCGGTCATGCATCAAAGTTTATTCATCCGTTTCGGGAACGATCCGCGTCATCGGAAACATTAACTCCGGCGATGATATTATTTTTGCGCGCCGACATTATGACAAATGCTTGCAAAGACGTCTGTGTTTTGTGCCAATCCGACGGCAAATGCGTAAGCTCGGAGCAAAAGAACTTCATCTCTCGTGCCGAAGACGGCAGCTGCGATATTCTGCGCGCAAAAAACGCCCCTGTTCATTTTAAAGCAGCATTGCGGGCAAAACGCTGCGCATCATCGGACGCTGCGCTTCCGATCGGCTCGGAGATCGGCGCGGTCAAATAAGCATGCACTTTTTTCGGCGTCATATAACGCATAAAATAAAAGCGCGCCGTATTGCCCGTTCGGGCAATAGGCGCGCCGCGAAGGCGTATGCGGGAGCATCCCGCATAGCCGAAGCCAAAGCCCGTATCGCGCCGCAGCGCGATAGGGCGCCGCGCCTGCCGCATTGCATCCGATGCGGCAGCGCTCCCGCGCACCCCTTTGCAATATATTTGTTTGAAATGCATTCATCTCTTATAACGTTTCTTTCGTTATAATAAATACATTTATCGGGCATGCGACGGATAAACGCGTTCAAACTGTTCTGCGAGCGCGTCGGCTTCGGCTGTTTTTTTGTCGCGGCGATACGATCGAATCGATAATTCGTAAGCCTGAGCGGCGATGCGCGCATCGGGGGCGGCGCCGTCTTGGGCATCGATAATCGCCGACCAATATTGACGCGCGCGCGCGCCGTCGCCCGACATCATATATAAACGCCCCAAAAGCAACGCAATGCGCGGTTTGTCCGAGCTGCGCGCCAATTCATATGTTTGCGAAAGCGCTTTTATATAAATTTGCATATATTCGCCGCGCTGCGACGCGAAATCGGGCAAAGGCGCCATTTTTATGTATATATATATCGACTCCGCCAGCGATGTTATCCGCTTTGCCAGCCGCGATCCGAAACGCTCGGCGAATGCGCGCCGGGCTGCGCCTTGCAGCCGGGACGAAAAAACAGACGATGCTTCGATTGCAATATTCGGATCGCCCGTTTCGATATATTGCATGAGTTCGTCGGCAAATTGAATCGTCAAAGAATGCGTCGGATAAGCGTTCCACGATTGGACAAAGTGGGTCAGAACGGGCGCGAAATCGCAGCGCGGAAATCGCAGTTTTGCCTCATAACGCACGATGCTTATCCGATTTTCCGACATATCGCCGAGCAAAACCCCCAAGAGCGCTTCATCGCGCGGATCGATGCGCTGCGGCGCATCGCGTCCGTCGGCGCCGGACTCGAACTCTCCGAAGCACACGGCGTCGGCCAAGCGGATTTTTCCGAAAAGCGCCTGCGCAAGCGGCGCGATTTTGGATGCTGCGGCGGCGCGATACGTTTGCGGGAGCTTTTCGGCATCGATCGCGGCAATCAATTCGCGCGCCGTCTCAAATTGCTGTTTTTCGAGCGCATCGATCAAAAGAATGGCTTTCGCGCAATCGTCGGCGACGGGTTCATCGCCCGGGGAAGACTTTTGCTGCATTTCGATTGCCAGCGCATCGGTCAAATATTTCACGGCATCGGGCGATATTTCGGGAAACAGACTTTTGGCATCTTCGCGGGCGCGGACGGCAAACCGCCGCCATTCTTTCGACGGCCACAGCGTGCGGTCTTCGGGCGACGACAGCCATTCGCGCGCGACGATAAGCCGCTGCTCGGGCGCAAGGCGATCCGTTCGCGCCAAAATCTTCGTCCACAGCCGGCTGCGCCGCGCCGCGTCGAATTGATCATCTTCGCCGAGCGCTTCGAGCGCCAGATTGATCCAAGCCATATCGCCGCAATAGGCCGGAAACTGTTCCAGCGCCGCGTCGCGGCTTCGCGCATAATTCGAAGCGCCGATGATTTTTTCGGCCGTTTCTTTGCGCGACGCATACATCATGGCGCATGCGCTCAACGCCATCCAATGCGCGCATGCCTCCGCCTCTTGGGGTTCGTAAATCTTGGCCATGCAATCGCCGTAGGCTTGAGCTTCGGCAGCGAGTTCTGCCGCGCGGCCCGGATAGGGCGCTGAAGCCGTTTGAGCATGCGCGGGAAAAGCCAAAAATAAACCCGTTGCCAATGCGATTGCCGACCGATAAACGATCATTGCGACTCCCTTTTTTATGCCTTGGGCGCATGCGCGCCGCCGCCGATTCCTATCGCGTGCGCATGCGCGCGCCAAACCGATTTTATCCGAAGATTATCGCGTTGCATGCAACAATTTCGCGAAAAGGCGAAGGATCCTCCTGCAAAACCGATTTTATCCGAAGATTATCGCGTTGCATGCAACGATTTCGCGAAAAGGCGAAGGATCCTCCTGCAAAACCGATTTTATCCGAAGATTATCGCGTTGCCCGCAACAATTTCCACGAAAAATACGAAGAGTCCGCCTGCAATATGAGCGGATTGGCGAAATCTTTCAAAATGACGAACCGATCGCCGCGCGACGTCGTTGCGACAACGGCGGGCACGGCCGTCATTTTGCCGCCGATGTTTAACCGATACGCCTGCGTTCCCTCATATGTCCAACGCACGGCGGAATCTTTGCGCACAAGCGTATCGACGGCCAAGTATGTTTTTCCGTCGGCAATCAACTCGCGCAAATGTTTCGGACTTATCCACAATTCGCATCGCCCGTCGAACGATGTCTGCGACGGTTCCCACCACGGGTCGAGCGAACGGCAATCGTCGAGCGACGACAGCGACTCAATCCCCGACTCCGTGCCCAACACGCTTTGGGTTATTTCGTAATTGAAAATGACGCCGCCCGTCCATTTGTCGGCAATCTCTATCGTATACTCCTCGCGGACGGGCGGACGCAGCGGATGAATTGTTGCGTGCGATTCGTAATATAACCGCGTGCCTTGCGCGATCTGCAAGTCGTGACGTATAATGCGCGGCGAATCGCCGCCGGCCGCTGCCACGCCGGCCGGCGCCAAACATGCCCAAAAACTGCACGCAATAACCGTCTTTTTGATTTTTTTTGCGATGACCATATTTAAAAAACTCGTTCTCGATCTCGACGAAACGCTCGTCTTTTCAGCCCTGGAACCCATCGGTTCGGACAGCATCGCGCTCGACGCCGACGGCACGCGATTTTTTACGATGCTGCGCCCGGGGACAAGGGAATTTTTGAATTTTGCGAAGCAAAAATTCGAAGTCACCGTTTGGTCGACGGGAATGCAATCTTATGTCGAAAGCGTTTTCCGTCACATCGGCGCGCAGGGCATAACGCTTTGGGGACGGGAGCATTGCAAAAAAATCGATTCATGCGCCGACGGCGAACCGTACGAAAAGCCGCTGCGGCAAATCACCGAAGATCTGACGCAAATCGTCATCGTCGACAACACCCCGACGATGTTCGCCAAATGCCCGCTCAACGGGATTGCAATACGCACATGGCGCGGCGATCCCTATGACGCCGAACTCGAGCACCTTTCCTTCTATCTCGAATGGCTTGCCGCGCAAAATTCCATGCAACGCAATCATCAATCGTGGCGCATCGAGACGTTGTGCATGCGCGCCGATTGATCGGATAATTTCCGACGGACGTTTCGCCGCTTCGCATCGATCCGCCCGGAACCGTCGCCGGCCGATCGCTAATCGGCACAATGCTTATCGGTCTTCGGCCCGAAATAGAGATCGTCGTAATACACATCGCCGCGCGCCGGCGCTTCGGATCGGTGATAATCGTAACGGGCCTCGAACAAGACGCGGAGTTTTGCGCCGGCACCGGGCGCATATTGCCAGCCGGCAGCGAAATCTCGGCGCGGATTGACGCTGAAATACGTCCATCGTCCTTCGACGGGACGTTCGCGGCGCGTTTTTTCGGCGAACAGATATTGCGCATTGCTTATCGACAGCGGCGGCTCGGCGCTGCCGCTCACGATATAGCGCAGCTGCGCCTGCCCGCCGCGATCGGGCAACGGATGCGTCAAATCGATGACGACGAGCTGGAGATATTGTTTCCAATCGCCCGCCGTCCAATTCTCGGCATAATAATAGCCGTCGATGCACTCGGGGATATCGCCCGGAAGCGTTATTTCCTGAACGCCGCCCCACACAACGGTTTGCCGCTTGTCGGCCGAAAACACGGGCAATTTCAGCGCATGTTTGCCGCTGCGCGCATGATCGGAGCTCAGTTCGAACGCCGACCATCCTTTCGACCAATCGAGCCATGCCCAACCGTCGAGCCCCGATTCGAATCCCGGATTGACCAATAAATTGCCGGGATCGTCAGGTACGGGATATCCGGCGACGGGACGCGCATCGGCGTCCGATTGCATGGCATCGCCGTATATTCCTTGCGTCGCCGGCGATTTTTGCCCGCACGAAGTCAGCATCAATGCCAAAACGAAAACCGCAAGTCTTGTCGCGCGCATTTGGGGATCTCCTTTGTTTGTCGTTCTCTTTAAATAACCCGTTTGCCGTCCGGGGGTAATCGGCCGGCGTTTCGGCCGTTTTTAAACGATTATCGGTCTTCTCTGAACAGCAAAATGATTTCATCGGCGCGCGCCATGCCCAATTCGTCGCGGCATTTGCGTTCGATGGCGCGCGAATCGGAACGAAGGGCTTCGATCTTCGTGCGCAGGAGATCGTTTTTTGCGGCGATGGCATCGTTGCCCGATTCGACGTCTTCGATTTCCGACGTCAATTTTACGTAAGCATCCGACGATGCTTGCTCGAATATTTCGTACCCCAAATACGAAACGACGACGATAAACGATATCCCGATGATAAATTTAATGAGATTTTCCATACTCCCCCGCTTTCGGCGGCGCATTGTCCGTCATTCCCGCCCCGATCCGCGCTTTCGCGCGTCGGCGCCGGGCAAAAGCGCATGACGCGCCGAGACGCGCAATATCTTCCATGTTTTTTGAGATATTTCAAATTTTCGCCCGATGCGATAAACACCCCCGGCGGTTAAGCCGGGGCATCCGCGCGGCGCGCCGTTTGCAGCCGGATCGCCCGGAACTGCGAATGCCGAACGGCTCTGCCCGGGCATTTTTGGGATTCGCGCCCGCGCGGCGCGCCGTTTCTTCGGAGGATCAGCAAAATAATGAAAAATATCATCTTGGCAAGCGCGAGCGCGTACCGAAAATCTTTGATGCACGATGCCGGATTCCACGCGCAATGCATCGCGCCCGAATACGACGAGACGCAAACTGCGCTGCCCGATCCGTACGAAACCGTTGCGCTTCGGGCGCGCGGAAAGGCCCAAGCCGTTGCCCGAACACATCCCGGCGATATCGTCATCGGTTCCGATCAAGGGCTCGTCTTTGGCAATGAACTCATCGGAAAACCGCACACTTTCGACGGCGCCGTCGCGCAGCTCCTGAAATTTCGCGGGCAAACGGCAGATCTCGTCACGAGTCTTTGCGTTTTGTGCGGCGGCGCCGAAAAATCGTGTCAAAACATCGCCAAACTCATTTTTCGCGGCGACTTGAACGAAGAAACCGTCCGACGCTATGTGTGCGCCGATTTGCCGCTCGATTGCGCCGGATCGTTCAAAATCGAATCGCGCGGATCCCGTCTGTTTTCGGCTATCGAATGCAACGATCCGACGGCGGTGCAAGGCCTCCCCATGATGGCGCTCAACGCATTCCTCGTCGCATTCGACCCCGACTGCGATCGGAGCTTTTAAACGGCAACCGCAATACGGCTCCCGGCTGTCGGCAGAGATCATGCGGTTTGAATGCGAAGAACCGTTTTCCGACAGCCAAACGATCAACGCTCAGCCAAGCTCTGAACGCTAAACTCTGAGCTCTGAGTGCTATGCTCTGAAATCGGAGCTCTGAGCTCTGAGCTCTGAGCTCCGAACAATTTTCGCACACAAATCCCCGGCGCAATCATGACCAAACCGATGCCGTCGATCGGCCTTTACGGCGTTCGCACCAATAATCTCAAAAACTTCGACTGTCACATTCCGT
Organism: Bacteroidaceae bacterium; assembly: GCA_963633515.1. GTDB lineage: Bacteria > Myxococcota_A > Bradymonadia > UBA4248 > UBA4248 > UBA4248. The sequence goes on along the minus strand of CAVGZQ010000033.1, from coordinate 5,188 downwards.
TTCGTCAAATGACCGTGCTTACGGGCGTGAGCGGTTCGGGCAAATCGAGTCTGGCCTTCGACACGCTCTATGCCGAAGGGCAGCGGCGGTTTCTCGAATCGATGTCGGCCTATGTTCGCATGTTTCTCAACGAAATGCCCAAACCGCCCGTCAGCCGCGTCGATCGATGCTTGCCCGCGATTGCGCTTAGGCAGCAAAGCAGCTTCGATCACCCGCGCTCGACCGTTGCCTCCGTCACCGAAACGCTCCTGCACATCGCGCAGCTTTTTGCCAACATGGGCGAACAGCGGTGTATTTTCTGCGGCGGACCGGTCGCCGGCGACACGCCGGGCGAAATTGCCCGGCGTCTGCAATCGTTCGGAACGCGTCTCAAAATCGCAATATACGTCACCTTGACGCTCCGTCCGGGCGAAACCGCCGCGCAGCGGCTGTCGGCGCTCGTTTCGGGCGGTTACCGGCGGCTGTGGCGCGACGGACACATCGTCGATTTGGAAAACGCCGACGCCGAAGCTTTGCTCGGCGCCGATTCGTTCGACGTTCTCATCGATCGCGTCGTTTACGCGCCCGCCCGAAACGGCGAAACGCCCGCGCTTGACGGGCGCTTGAGCGAAGCGTTCGAAGAAGCGTTCGGCTTGGGCGGCGGCGCGGCAAAAGCCGATATTTTGGGCATGCCCGATGGTCAAAACACGACGTTGGCGTTTAATCAAAACCTTGCGTGCCGCAATTGCGGCGCAGCGCACCCCGCGCTGCGTCCCGAATGCTTCGACCCCAACGCGACGCTCGGCGCATGCCCCGATTGCACCGGCTTCGGACTCGTCAGCGGCATCGATTGGCAGCGCGTTTTAAACCCGAATCTGTCGCTCGAAAACGACGCCGTCATCCCGTTTCGGACCCCGCGGACCGCCGACCGCAAATTAAAACTCCTGTCGTTTTGCAAACGATCGAAAATCCCGGCCGACGTGCCCCTTAACACGCTTTCGCCCGAACAAATTCACGCCGTCAAATTCGGAAAAGGCCAATACAAAGGCGTAAACAATTACTTCGATCATTTGCAGAGCCATGCGAACAAATTCACCGCCCGCATACAATTGGCGCGGTTTCGCGGCTATTATCCGTGCCAAACATGCGGCGGGACGGGCATGGGAAAAATCGCGCAAAACGTCCTGCTGAGCGGGAAAACCGTCGGCAGCATCTTGCCCATGACCGTCGCCGATGCGCTCGCTTTTTTTAACGGATTGGACGACGGTTTCGCCGCCGCGAACGGAAGTCTTGCGCCGCTGGAAGAAATCCGTCTGCGCCTCTCGGCGCTCAGCGGCGTCGGATTGGGCTATTTGACGCTCAACCGCAAAAGCAAAACGCTGTCCGGCGGCGAAGCCCAACGGCTCTCTCTGTCGTGCGGTTTGGGGCGCGGTTTGAGCGATACGCTCTATGTTCTCGACGAGCCGACGGCAGGACTTCACCCAAAAGACACGCAAAAACTCATCGGCGTCATGAAATCGCTCCAAGCCATGGGCAACACCCTCGTCGTCGTCGAACACGATGCCGAAGTCATCCGAAGCGCCGACCGCATCATCGAATTGGGTCCCTGCGGCGGCGAAAAAGGCGGATATATCGTCTACGAAGGCGATGTTGCCGGACTTGCCAAAAGCGATACCCCGACCGGACGCATGCTGCGCGACGCAAAACGCACCGTTCTCAAAGACGCTCCCGTCGCCCCCGACGCCCCCCGAATTCGCATCGAACACGCCCGAATGCACAATTTAAACGACGTCTCCGTCGCCATTCCCTGCCATTGCTTCGTCGCTTGCGCCGGCGTCAGCGGTTCGGGAAAATCGACCCTTATCCGCGACATTCTGTACAACGCCTGGATCATGCGCCGCAGTCAAAACGACGCCGACGGCGCTTGCGACGCGGCCGACGCCTCCCCCGATATCCCCGACGCTTCGCCCGACGCCGAAATCTCGGGGTTCGGAATGTTCGACGACGTCATCACGATGGAGCAAAACGTTTCGGGGCGTTCGTCACGCGCGTGCGTCGCCACGATGACGCGCGCTTTTGCCGCCATCCGTTCGCTGTTTGCCGACCAACCCTTGGCCAAACAGCGCCGATATTCCCCCGGATCGTTTTCGTTTAACTCCGAACTCGGACGGTGCGAACGCTGCGAAGGCCTCGGCGTCTGCGCCATCGAAATGATGTTTCTCAACGACATCGTCATCCCATGCCCCCAATGCGGCGGCAAACGATACCTCCCCGATATCCTCGAAATCGAATGCGACGGCAAAAACATCGCCGACATCCTCGAAATGACCGTGACCGAAGCCGCCGATTTTTTCAAATCCCGGCACGCCATACACAAACCTCTCAGCGCGTTATGCGACATCGGACTGGGCTACGTCCGCCTCGGCCAATCAACGTCATCGCTCTCCGGCGGCGAATTCCAGCGTCTGAAACTCGCGACATACCTCGATTCCGACGTCAAAAACCTCTCGCGCGCCCTCTTCATCTTCGACGAACCGACCATCGGACTCCACATGCAAGACATCGCCTGTCTGCTCGCCGCGCTCGAAAAACTCGCCGACCGCGGCGCATCGGTCATCGTCATCGAACACAATCTCGATCTCATCGCCCGCGCCGACCATATCATCGAACTCGGTCCCGGCGGCGGTCCCGGCGGCGGCCGCATCATCTTCGAAGGAACGCCCGCCCGGCTTTCTCGGGCAAACACCCCGACCGGAAACGCTTTGCGCGAGTTTTTCTAGTTTTTTGTGAGGAGGCGCCCTATCTCGCGCTCTGCGCTCAATACGGGCTTGGGAGGCGCCCTATCTCGCGCTCTGCGCTCAATACGGGCTTGGGGGCGCCCTTTTTCGCCTGCGGCGCGGGCGGCTTGCGGCTTGCCCGCCCCCGGCAAGCCGCTTTTTATTCCCCGGCGTCGCGAACCTTCTTCGTCCATCGATCGGCATCGCGCTTTTCGATTTTGGCGAGCGTCTTCGAAAAAATATCGCCCAAATCGGCGCCGCGCGCATTGGCAAGGCAAACGAGGACGAAAAGCATATCGCCGATTTCTTCGTCGGCGCCGTGCAAACATTCGCCCGGTTTGGGCTTCTTTGCGCCGGTTTCATGACTTATCGCGCGCGACAATTCGCCCAATTCTTCGGCAAGCCGGGCAATTTGCGCAAGCGGCGGAAAATACCCCTCTTCGTATTGCGATACCCATGCCGCAACGCGCGCCTGCGCCTCTTCGAACGTCAGACTCATGCTTCCTCCGCGGCGGGATCGATCACATTCCCGACGAGATCGTATTCTGTCGCTTCGGCGATTTCGACCTCGACAAAATCGCCGGTTTGCGCCATATCGCAATCGCAATTTTCGTACGACAAATAAACCTGACCGTCGACTTCGGGCGCCTGCCCCCAATAACGCCCCTGCAATACGAGTTCATGTTCGGGGCTGTATCCGTCGACGAGAACGCGCAGATGTTCCCCGACAAGATCTTGCATCATCGACGCCGAAATCTCTTGCTGCGCCGCCATGATGCGATCCCGGCGCTCTGAGCGGACTTCTTCGGGCACTTGATCGGGACGATCGCCGGCCGGCGTTCCCGGTTCGGCCGAATACTCAAACACCCCGAGCCGATCGAATCGGATTTCGCGAATCCAATCGATGAGTTCGTCGACGTCGGCTTCGGTTTCGCCCGGATAGCCGGCGATCAAAGACGTGCGCAACACCATCCCGGGTATGTCGCGCAACCGACGCAAAAGCCTGTCTTGCGCTTCGCGCGTCACATGCCGGCGCATATCGTCCAAAATATGCTGCGACACGTGCTGAAGCGGAATATCGACATACGGCAAAAGCTTGCCTTGTCCGATGCGCTCCAAAAGCGCATCGCCGAAATTCCACGGATATGCATAGAGCATCCGCACCCATTCGATGCCGCCGATCTTTTCCAACGAATCGATGACTTGAATAATGCCGTCTTTGAGCCCGATATCCGTGCCGTATCCCGTCAATTCCTGCGCGACCAAGACGATTTCTTTGACGCCGCTGTCCGCCAATCCCTCGGCCTCACGAATGAGCGATTCGATCGGCCGCGAAACCTGAGCGCCGCGAATGCTCGGAATCGTGCAAAACGAACAGCGCCGATTGCACCCCTCCGATACCTTCAAATACGCATAAGACTGCTTTCCTGCCAAGCAGCGATCGAGAAAATAATCGCGATCGGGATCGGGAAACACCCCGTCGACGGCTCGGACGATTTCGTCGAGACGCTGCGTCGGCAGAAATGCGTCGACTTCGGGCAACGATGCCCGCAATTCATCGGCTTCGCCGGCAAATCGCGACGGCAAACAACCCGTCACGACGAGTTTTTTGCACCGTCCCTCTTTTTTGTAATCGGCATAAGCCAAAATTTCGTCGATCGACTCTTCGATCGACGCTTGCAAAAACGCGCAAGTGTTAATGACGATAGCATCGGCGCGCGCCGGGTCGGGCGTAAGCGTCCAGCCGTTGTTGCGCAAAAGACCCAACATGACTTCCGTGTCGACGCGCGCTTTCGGACACCCCAACGACAATATGTGCAAGTTCTTTTTCAAATCTCAATCCCTCTGTTGTATGCGTTGCAATCGTTATTCTTTTGCTTGCGCGATTGCCGGATTCTCCGCCGCACCGCAGCCGCGGACAAAACACGCGAATCTCGCATGCCCCGATACCACCGATCGCCGCCCGATGACCATATGAGTTTTTATCGCTCTGCCGCCGGCGGCGGCATTCCTGTTTTATCTGCCTGCCGCCGGCGGCGGAATTCTTGCCGTTTGACTCCGACGAAGCAAAGGCAAACAATCATGAACTTGCTCAGCGATGAGCGCTGCGAGGGCATCTGACCGCATGAATTGTCGCAATTAGATGAAATCTCGCACGGCGAAATTAAGCTGAGAAAACGACGAACAGCCGATCCGGGTTGCATTCTCCTCAGCATCAGGATCAGTCCGAGACTAAAACTGCTTCGCAAATCCGGCATATGACGAATGACCCTGTACAAAAAAAAATAAAAATGGCTCTGAAGCAATACTTGCCTGCGGGGAGACGCATCCCAAGCGCGGGAACGATTCAGAAGACAATGGCCGGCATCGGGATAGGGCACGCGAAGCGGCGAAAACCCAACATCATTGCAAAAGCCGAACGCAACGCGCGG
>CAVGZQ010000032.1:0-16957 GCA_963633515.1 Bacteroidaceae bacterium | reverse complement strand
ATGCTCTACCGATACGCGTCGGGCAAGTTATCGCCCGAACAGCGCGAATACTTTTTCTCGGCGCCGCGCCATAAGAATTCGGCATCGGCGCTTTTGCGCCATTGGCCGGGGCACAAAAATCACTTTCATGTGCGGTTTAAATGCCCCGAAGGGCAAACGGGATGCCGTTAAAAGCCTCTTGAATCATTGACAAATCGCGGATTATTTCGGCGCTTTGCCGTATATTGGCGTTGCGATCGGTCACGCGCGTTTGGCGTGACCGGCTGCTGTTGTCGCCCCATTTCGCCCTCCGGGCTTCAATGCGGGCAGATTTAAGCAACCCAAAAGCTCAAAACAGCGCACGATTAAGGTTGCGCGCCGCATGGAAACATGCATTGCGAAAGCTGCATATCGCGCGTTGCCGATTGATAAAACTTGTATCCGCCGCAAAGATGATAACATTCAAAGCCGCATTGCATCAAAATGCGGCACGCCAAATAGCTGCGAAGTCCGGTCTGACAAATTATATAAATCGGCTTATTTTTGGAGAATTTATCCAAATGTTCGCGAAGATTATCTAACGGAATATTATAAAACCCTTCCAAATGCCCGCGATTATATTCATTTTCGGTACGTATATCCAAGAGCTCAAGGCTTCCGTCGCGTTTAAGCATGTCAGCTTCGTTCCAATGGAATTGACGCACTTTTCCTGTTTCCAAATTTTCAATCATGTATCCGGCAATGTTGACAGGGTCTTTTGCCGATGAATAAGGCGGAGCGTAAGCAAGATCGAGCTCGGACAAGTCGGATGCCGGCATTCGGGCGCGCATTGCGGTTGCAAAGACATCGATGCGTTTATCGGCACCGTCGCGGCCGACGATTTGCGCGCCAAGCAAGCGCATGCTTCTCTTTTCATACAGAACTTTCATCGCCATCGATTGCGCGCCCGGGTAATAACCTGCGTGAGAGGGCGGAAAAAGCACGACTTTGTCATAATCGAAACCGGCAGTTTTTGCAGTTTTTTCGTTAATTCCCGTTGTTGCGGCCGTCATATCGAATACTTTTATGACAGACGTGCCTTGCGCGCCGGAAAAAAAGGCGTTTCCGCCGCAAATGTTATCGGCGGCAATGCGGCCTTGTTTGTTGGCAGGTCCGGCCAAAGATATCAACGTCTTTTGTCCGGTGACAAAATGCGTAATTTCTGCGGCATCGCCCACGGCATATATATCGGGCAACGATGTTTCCATCCGTTCATTGACGGCAATGCCGTTTCGAATGCCGAGTTTAAGCCCGGCATCTTTGGCCAAATGCGAATCGGGCGTTACGCCGATCGCCAAAATTGCAATGCCGGAGACGATTGGGGAACCGTTTTGCATAATCGTTTGCACGGAATTGCCGATCGCGCGAAATCCGGCGACGGTTTCTCCGAAGCGCAGGGCAATTCCGCGGGCGCGCGCCGTTGCATGAACAAAACTTGCCATATCGGGATCGAGCGATTCCAAAAGTTGCCGCGATTGTTGAACAATAGTTACGGAAATGCCGAGCTGAGCGAGATTTTCGGCCATTTCCAAACCGATGAAACCGCCGCCGGCCACCAGCGCCGATTCGGGGCGATGCTGTCGGATAAAACTGCGGATTTGCAACGCATCTTCGACGGTGCGCAAGGTAAAAACGCGTTCGCAATCCGCGCCGAAAACAGACGGAATTGCCGGTTTTGCTCCGGGGGCAAGAAGCAATTTGTCATAAGTTTCGTTATATATTGTTTGATCGGCAAGGTTGCAAACGGCAACCGTTTTATGTGCAGGATCTATGGCGGTGACCTCTTGACGCGTGCGGACATCGATTCGATATCGTTTCCAAAAGCCGTCGGGCGTTTGCAGCGTCAAATCGGACGGATCCCCGATAATGCCGCCGATATAATACGGCAAACCGCAATTTGCATAAGATATATAGTTGGTGCGCTCGATAATAATAATTTGCGCCTGTTCGTCGAGACGGCGGATGCGGGCGGCGGCCGTTGCGCCTCCGGCCGAACCGCCGACGATTACGATTTTCATATGGCGTGCTCCTTTTATGATTGGCGGCAAACGCGGATTTTGCCTTGCTTGCGGCGATTGCGGCAGGTATTCCGCGTTCTTGAACCGCGATTGATGTTGATAACCGACCGAGCAGAAAAATGATGTTTAAAAGGCGGCGAGAGCTGAAAAACTGATGTTTGAAAGGCGGTAAGAGCTGAAAAACTGATGTTTAAAAGGCGGTGAGAGCTGAAAAACTGATGCTCAGAGACGAAATATCCGAAAAAAGATATTTGAAATAATGATGCCCGAAAGGCGGGGAAAACAGAAACTTGTTATATAAACCCGAAATAATGCATGCAAAAGGCAAAAAAATGAAAACTTATATCAAAAAGGCAAGAAACAGAAAATCTGTATCAAAAAACGAAAGTGACGGAGAAATCGGTGTTTGAAATTCGGCGATGTTTGATGCAAAACATAGGCGCTATTTGAATATATTACAAAAAAACTATCGATGCACGGAAAATTCGAGTTCATGTTTAAGCTCTCGTCCCATCAATTCGCGCATGACGCAATCCGGCGATTTGCCTTCATACAGTCCTTGATAAACGCGCGTCACAATGGGCATGTCGACGTCGTATTTTTGAGCGAGTCTGTATGCGCTCCGAGCGGTTTTGACGCCTTCGGCGACGGTAATGCGGCTATTTTGGATTGTATCGAAATCGATGCCTTGACCGAGTTCAACGCCCAAAGTGCGGTTGCGCGACAAGTTGCCGTAACACGTCAGCGCCAAATCGCCCAAACCGCTCAATCCCGACATGGTAAGGGCTTCGCCGCCCAATTTTACGCACAGCCGCGTCATCTCGGCGAGTCCGCGCGTGACGATGGCGGCGACGGCATTGTCGCCCAGTCCGAGACCGGAGCATGCTCCGGCAGCGATTGCAATAACATTCTTAAGCGCGCCGCCCAATTCGACGCCCAACACATCGTGCGTCGTATAGGCCCGAAAGTTGCCGTTGCTCACGGCTTTTTGCAGCGCCATGCAAAGCGTCTTGTCGCATCCCGCAAGACTTACCGACGTAGCCAATCCACGAGCCACGTCAAACGCAAACGACGGTCCCGACAAAAAGCACGATCGACCGTGCGCCCATGCCCCCAACGTCGAATCGATGAGTTCCGACATCGTCATGAGCGTATCGTTTTCGATGCCTTTTGTTGCGCAAATAATCGCCGCATCGTGCGGCAAATGCGGCGCAAGTCCCGACAAAACCGCGCGCGTCACATGGCTCGGCGTCACAATGACGAGCAAGCTCAATCCGTCGGCAAACGCCTGCAAATCGGTCGTCGCTTCGAGCCCTTCGGGCAGGGCGACATCGGGCAGGAAACGGGAATTTGCATGGCGCCGGCTGATGTCTTCTGCCGTTTCGGGTTCATAAACCCAAATCCGCGCATGACCGTATATCATGCACAAATGGCGCGCCAGAGCAGTTCCCCATGCGCCGCCGCCCAAAATCCCGATTTCAGCCGTCAATTTCTGCGTCAAATTATCCATTGCTGCTGTTCCGTCTGCATTATGCCGCCGCCGGCCGGAGGCCGGCGATGCATCAAATTGCCGCGTTTTGCATTTTTCGTCTGCGTTATGCCGTTGCCGCCGCGCCGGTTTATTGCTGCGACGTCTCGGCCGCGCCGCCGTCTTTGGCGCCCGACGAAATGCTTTCTGCCGCTTTGGCGGCATCTTCTTGAGCTTTTTTCAGCTTTTCGGCATTGGCCGCATCTTCGCGCGCTTTGAGCTCGGCGGCGGCTGCCGCTTTCTTTGCCGCTTGTTCGGCTTTTTTCTCTTCTTGGGCTTTTTTTGCCGCTATCTGCTTTTCAAGCACAGCCCCGGCATAATAAGCCAAATCGCCCATCGTCGAAACCTGCATGCCCCAGTTGCGGATATTGTCGCGGTTTGAACGCATATCTTTGAGCAATTCGACATCGCTTTCGTCGCCCAAAGTCAAAAGACATGCGGCAGACAAAATTCGCGTCACGGATGTGCCCTTGGCGAGCAATTGACGGAAGACGTCAAGCGGCACCTGATTGTTAAACGCCGTCGGCAAATAATTGCAATAGACGCGCATCGAATTCCAAAGCGTCATCGAAGGTTGGGCGACGAGCGTCGGATGGTCTTCGGGCATTTTGAGCAATTCGTAATCGTTGGGAATCGATTGAATAAGCGCCGCAAATCCCTCGCGGCCGCGATCGTTTGTCAAGATTTCCAGGCAATCCCAGCGCACATACCCCGTATGATCATTTTGCAGCAAATCGGCGCAAATTTCTGCGCCGTCTTTCTTTTGCACGTTGCGATAGTAATTTGCCAGCAAAACATCTTTATAATAATTCAATGTTTCGTTTTTATATTCGGGATCGGTGATGATTTTTCTTGCCATCGGTCTCAGCAAATCCGACGGATTGCCGGCAAAAGGCAATACATAGACGCGCTGCATGTTCGGATAAGTTTTTTCGATGCTCTCCAAGAACATCTTCGCGACCATATCGTTGCTTCCGGGCAATTTGAGCGATTCGAGCGTCGTAAGCGTCGTCGAAATCGTTGTCATAATCTTGTCGCTCGGGCGCGATAGGATTCGGTAAGTCTCGCCTTTGGCCTTGAGCTCGTCTTCTTTTGCTTTTTCTTTGACGAGAGCTTCTTCAAATGCGGTTATTTTCTTCTCGAGCGCCGTCTTGAAAAGCGGCAGCGACTCAAGCCCCAACATTTCAAACAGACGCATCTGTTCGACGCGTCCCGATTTCTCGGCGGCCAAAAAGAAATTATCGCTGTTGAGCCAATCTCGGATAAAACCGAGCAACGCCGATCGATTCGCATCGTCAAGCTCGAGTTTGAGCAAATAATACGAAGCATCTTTGATTTTTGTATCGTTTATGGCTTTGCTCTCTTCGGTCGCCAACATCGTTTTGTAACGTTCGATGACGCCCGCAACGATGCGATTCATTTCGTCGTTTTTAAGCGGATCGCCCAATGCATCCGGCATTTGCGGGCTATTTTGACGCTCCGTCAAAACGATGACGGCTTCTATTTTCGAGTCAAGACTGTAGTGTTTATTTTGAATAAACTCTTTCATTTTTTGCGGCGCGCGCTTGTCGCGCATCCATTCTCTGATTTCGTCGGGCGATTTCGCGCACGACGTCAGACAAGCCGCAAAAACGGCAAGAAACAATAAAATAATAGTTTTTAATCGGAGTCTGTTATTTTTCATCGTCTGCTCCCGCCCCTTTATTCTCGCCGCTGCGGCGTTCCGACAAATGCTTTGGATGATTTTTCTTCGGCGCTGTCTGCGATTTATCGGCATCGCCCGACGACGATCCGCGCATGCATTCTTTTCCGTTGCCGGGTTTCGATTCGCCTTCTTCGTCTCCCTCGTGCATCGCGCTGTCTTTTGACGTCCCCTTTGCCAAGTATAATGCGTTTTTCGGAACATTGTCCGGGTCGAATTTCGCATGTTGCAAAAATATAAATTTGTATGCTTCTTTATAATGATCGACGAAAAAGAAGAACAATCCTTCTTTGATATAACCGGCCAATTCGTCGACGTCGCGTTTATTCTTTGAGCACATCACGAGAATCCGCGCCCCGGCGCGCTTGGCGGCAATTACTTTTTCCTTTATCCCGCCTACAGGCAACACATTGCCCGTCAATGTAATTTCGCCGGTCATCGCCAACCGCTCGGGGATCGATTGATTCAGCAAAAGCGACAATATGCTCGTCGTTATCGTTATCCCCGCGCTCGGACCGTCTTTCGGCGTCGCGCCCGCCGGAAAATGAACATGAAAATCGGATTTTGCAAAGTGTTCTTCGCCGATCTTAAACATCGGCATGTTTGCCCGTATAAAACTGAACGCGATCTGCACCGACTCGCTCATGACTTCGCCCAGCTGCCCCGTCAATTTCAGCTGACCCGCGCCCGGCATCTTGGTCGATTCGATAAACAATATCTCGCCCCCGTACTGCGTCCATGCCAAACCGACGGCTATTCCGGGCGTCAGTCCGCGGCTGATGACTTCGTCCGTAAATATCGGCGCGCCCAAAAACTCCGACAAATTATCGGGCGTTATCTTCGAAATCGGTTCTTCGCCCGTCGCAATGCGGCGCGCATTTTTGCGGCATATTTTCGCAACCTGACGCTCCAAATCGCGAACGCCCGCTTCGCGCGTATAACTCCGTATCACGCGTTTCAGTCCCGACGGCGTAAATTGCATGCCGTCTTTTGTCATGCCGTGCTCGGCGATTTCCTTGGGCACGATATGACGGCGCGCAATCTGAAACTTTTCTTCGTCGATATAACCCGACAATTCGATGATTTCCATGCGATCCAAAAGCGGTCGCGGAATCGTCGATGCATCGTTTGCCGTTGCGATAAACATTACATCCGACAAATCAAACGATACATCCAAGTAATGATCGTTGAATGCATTGTTCTGCGACGGATCGAGCACTTCCAGCATCGCGCTCGACGGATCTCCGCGCCAGTCGCTCCCCAATTTGTCGATCTCGTCCAAAACGAATACGGGATTGCGCACGCCCACGCGCTTTATGCCTTGGATAATCTTCCCCGGCATGGCGCCGACATAAGTCCGGCGATGCCCACGGATTTCGGCTTCGTCTTTCAGACCGCCCAACGAAAATCCGTAAAATTTGCGCTTCAGCGCGCGGTTAATCGATCGCGCCAAACTCGTTTTTCCGACGCCCGGCGGCCCCAAAAAACATATAATTTGCCCCTGATGATCGGGCTTGAGCTTGCGGACGGCCAAAAATTCCAATATCCGCTGTTTGATATCGTCAAGACCGAAGTGATCTTGTTCCAGTACGCGCTGCGCGTATTTCAAATCCAATACATCTTCCGTCGCTGTTTTCCACGGCAAGTCGCACAGCCAATCCAAATATGTGCGTATAATGTTTGTTTCGCTCGATTCGGGCGTCAGCACCGCCAATCGGCTCAATTCTTCTTTTGCGCGCGCCTCTGCCTCGCCCGGCATCCCCGAAGCCTCAATGCGCGATTTGTAATCTTGCACCGCCATCGCGATTTCGTCTTTCTCTTCGCCCAACTCTTTGCGTATCGCCCGAAGCTGCTCTCTGAGAAAAAACTCTTTTTGACTCGCTTCGATCCGTTCGCGTATTTGGTCGTGGATCTTCTGCCCCAATGCCGCAAGTTCCAATTCCCGCACCAATACTTCATACACAACCTCAAGACGGCGCGATACATCGAACGTTTCCAATATTTCTTGGCGCTTTTTGTTGGGAATATCGAAATGCGCCGCAACCATGTCGGCCAAACGGCTCGGATTCTCTATCGATATCATGCTCGACAGCAAATCGCGCGGCAATTGCGTCGTTTCCATGTCCAAAAATTTATTCAGACTGTTTGTTATATTGCGCTCATACGCCGTCAATTCATCCGATTCTTCGGTTTTGTCGGCGATATATTCGACTTCCGCTATCAAACGATCGCTTTTCAGAAACGACATTACGCGCATGCGGCTGACGCAATGCACAATCATCGTATACGAACCGTCGGGCATGCGCGCCATCCGCATGATATGTCCGACGCAGCCGACTTTCGACAAATCGTTGGGCTTGAGCGCCGTCGGATCGTCGCCTTCTCCCCATAAAAATCCCAAATAATCGCTGTGCGTCTGCGCCCGCTTCACGAGTTCGAGCATCGGTCCGGGCGGCACGACTATCGGCATCATCACATCCGGAAAAACGACGGTTTCCGTTATCGGAAATATAAACAGCTTTTCGGGAAGTTTATCTAACGACTTTTTCGCGGTTTCAAGCAGCTCAAGGATCGAATCACTCATGGCGAACCCTTTACACAAAAGAAAATAAGCGCCCAAAAGGGCGGCGCGATGCTACCATAATCGCTTCAAAGAAAAAACTCCCAATTCTGCGGTCTTTTTTCGGCTCCGGCATCGCATCCCTTGTGCAACGCTGCCTGCGGCAGCCGCTTGCGACGCAAGCTTTTTGTCGCCCGCTTCGCCCTGCGGCCGATACGGGCTCCGGCTCCGGCTATGCGCCCCCGAGGGCGCGCATACGCCTTCGCGGCCGCGCTTTTGCCCTGCCGGGCAATGCGCGCGGCTTGCCTGCCTTTTTGCCGCATGCCCGCCGCAGGCGGGCGCAAATGCGGCAGGCAGAGCGCGGCGATATTCTTCCCGACGGCAGCCCCGTCCCGGCATGCGCCGCGCTTTTTATACCCCAACTCCGCATTCTGAAATAATAATTGCAGATTTATTTCGGAGTTTCAAAACAATCGGCAATCCGCCGATATCCTTGCATTTTGCGCGCGGCGCGCCGCATCCGAACTGCACGATATTCAACGCCCGGCGATCGATTATGCCCCGACTTCCTCCGGCTTTGCTAGAACAAATAACCGAACATCAGACTGCCGCCGAACGGATAACGGAATATCGATTTTTCCGTCGGATATGCCGTCACATCGATAAACAATTCCAACGTTATCGCCAGCGGCAACGGATCGAATAAAAATGAAATTCCGCCTTGCGCCGTCAAATTCAATGCAAATACATCGTCATATTTCGCAATGTCGTCGGGATTGCATTCGCGATCGTTAACGCCGAAAACTTTGCACGTCGCCGATTGCGCAATCGTATAATGCGACGAAAAGCTCAAATCGATGCCGATGCCGATATACGGTTTGATATGTTTGTATTCATAATTGAAACCTGCGACGATCGGCAACCGGTATATTTCGAAATTGTCGTTTAATGTGCGGGCTTTGTCATGAATGAGCGACACAAAATGAAATCCGAACTTTGCATAAAATAACCGATGGAAATGATAGGCAAAATCAATCGATGCGCCGTAGCCAATTGCCGGATCGCGCGTCGGATGCAATATATGCGAGCTTAGCAAAAAACCGCCGCGGAAAGCGAATTTCTTGCGCGCTTTTATTTTCGGCGTGATATTTGCGCATGCATAAAATGCATCCAAAATATAAGTCGCTTCATCGATAAACCGGCGCGTTTGGGCTTCGGCCGTCGCTTCGGGCGTTAAGTCGATCGACGCATATTCAAACGTCTGCGTCTGCGCGCTGTACATGTCGAGCTCGAGCTTAAGCGCGCCGTCGCGCATTTGCGCAATCCTGACAAATACGAGATAATCGGCATTTAATCGATGCGACAGCGCCGTCGCTGCGCCGACGGGCGTTTGGCGGTAAACGGCATTTTCCAAAAATAATTGCAGCGCCTGATCGTAAAGCATCACGCGCAAAGCCGATTGACGCCCCTCCAGCATCGTCAGATACGGCGCCGCGCGGATTAATTCCAAAAATGCCAAACGCCCGGAATGAAGCAGATCCGCCGCAGCCTGCGGATCGTTTTCGTCGCTTTCTTCATGGCGAAATATATAGGCATATGCAAGCTGTTGATAAGCAAGCGCGACATTATGCGGTTTGTAATAAGCGTAAAGCGATTTGTCATAATTATCTATGATGCGACGAAGCATGACAATGGCAGACTCATAATTCAGCGTTGCCATAAAATTATGGACAAAACTCATATCGGCTTCGGCCTGAGCGCCGGCCTCCAAGGCTTCCGGATCGGAATTCAAAAACGCTTCCTCGATCTCTTTGGAAGATAATACGTTTAAATACGGATTCGATTGCGCATTGCGAATCAATGCGCGTTTTATCGCCAAAACGTCGTATTCGCCTTTTAATACGACATCTTTGTAGTGATAAATCGGCAACGCGTGCGGCAAAAATGCAATCGTTTTCTTTTGCGACGGTGCGGCTTCGATTTCGGGCAATCCTTGCGCTTCGAGTTTATTCGGCGCGCAAACCGCGAAAATGCAAGCAAACGACATTATATAAATGCAATACTTCAGACGATTGACTGCGCGGCTGCAAGCCTGCGCCGCATTTTTGCCGCCCCCGGCGATCCGATGACTTTTTAATCGATATGCTGCCATCTTTTGACTCGATCAAGGCGCCAAATGCAGCACCGGGAATATGCCTTCGCACATCGGTTTGCCGCTGCCCGCCTGCGGCGCATAATAACAGCCGGCGCCGCCGTCCGTCCATTCCGTCAAGGATGCTGCGCTTTGCGTTTTCAAAAATTGCGTCAGCGATCGCGCGGCGCTGTTTGCTTCCGTCCGGCTCTTTTCTTCGACGACGTTCCAGCCGATCGGCATGCCGTCGGGCAACGACAAATTGTATGCAATCGTCTTATTCTCGCCGACGCCCAACGCGGCGGCGTATTCGCTGTCGGCCGTTTCGTCGGCAAACGCCAAAAGACTCCCGCGCATCCCCGCATAAATCGCTTCGTCCGTATCCCAAACGCCGTTTAAATTCGCATCGTCATAGACAAATGCCGTTGCTATGAATAAACCCGACGCATCGCGCAATTCGGCATATGGCGTATCGCGCAACGCAATCAAACGCATCCCCGATGCGCGATCGATATCGCTCAGCGTCGCCGACAATATTTCCGTAAAAATCGGCGTTTGCGCCGACGATGACAAACCGGACGATATCGGCTGCGAACCGATTACCGCAAGACGCAAATTCGAACAAAACTTTGCATCGGCGCAATGTTTATATACGCTTTCGGGAATCGAAAATTCGATGTCCGATGTTTTGTAATAATATATGCACGATAACGGAGATGTTTCGGATCTTTCCCGATAGCGCAATATCATTTCGAGATCCCCATCCCCCGATCGTTCGTAATATGCGCGATCTTGATCCATCAAATAACCGTACGGCTCCGAAATCAGCTTTCCGCCGTTTTGCGATACCCGATAAATTCTCCCCGATATCTTGTTGTCTTCAAGAAGTCCGGCATAAAACCAGCGGCGCTGAGATTTGTCGGTAAAATATATATTTAAATACCCGTTGCGCACATAACCGTATTCGATCCGCGAGCAATAATAATTTGCCATGCGATGGTTTACGGTTTCGGGCATGCGGGAAAAATCCGAATACGACGGCAAATCGAACGTCTCGAATACTCCGCCGACTTCATCGCCGTATTGACGCAAATTAAACCGAAAAAATCGATAATTCTCCGATGATGCCGCTTCGGCTTGCGACGCAAGCAATCGTCCCGAATCGGCAGCTTCTTCATAAGCCCCATATACATAATCGGCCGGTTGACACCCGACGCTCAGAAGAGCGGAAAATGCCGAGCTCAAACCTAGTGCCGCGATCGGCGTTCTTTTTCTTGCATGCGCAGCTGTCATTGTTCTTCGCTTTTTCGGGGCTTGCCGACGGCACGGCATGCTTCAGTCAAACGATAAAACGCGTTCGACGCCGTATTCTTCGCTCAATGTGTCAATCCGCTTCAGCACGGCGGCGCGCTGAGTCCAAAACTGCTCAAAACTCTGCTTTTCCCGTTCGCTTGCTTCGGGAAAAAGCAAATTCATCGTTTCGTCTTTGTCCAACATCCGCAAACGCGCAATAAAACGCGCGCTGAACCGTTCGGTCATCATAAAACGCTCGAGGACTTTTTCGTTGCCGTATGCTGGAAACGATGCGCCGTTGTCGATCGATACGATCTTGCCGTTCGCAAATTGGCAGTTCACGCCCCACCAAGATTTCACGCCCGAAAAGCGATCCCAGTTGCCTGTCAGGTAATCGAAAGTCAGAACCTCCGAAATCTGGCTTGCAAGCCCCTTCGTATCGAGATCCCGCGACATCGCAAGAATGTCGTTATAGAGCTTTTTCGTATGTTCCGGCGCGCGAAGCGGCTTTAATGCTTCGTTTAACGGCGGATACGTTTCCGAAAAATCCGTCTGGCTTAACCACGGTTTCCACATCGAGGTCTGTTCAATCGGAAACCGCGTAAATTTCGCAACCCAATCCTTCAGCACGCCAAATACCGCAGTTTTTTCCTCCGATGCCTGCCAAATGATATCTTTGAGTTCGGCGCGATAACTTTCCTTCTTCGCCGATTTCGATCGATTATAAAGCGCATAAAACACCGGCTTTTCGATCTTAACCGCCCGGCTGTGAGGAATTTCAAACGAACAATCGAGCAATTCGCATAATCGCCACGCCGCAATTTCCGATCGATAGTTCGATTGCAGCCGCGTTTGATGCGGCTTAAACGCGCCGACATTTGTTCCGTCTTTGCGAAACTTGAATGAAAGCGTCGATCCGCCGCCCAACGGCGCGATTTCGTCATAATCCGACTCGGTTGCCCATTGCGCCGGCTGAATAAAATGCGCATCTTCGGCAAACGATCGGTTAAAAAGCGTCTTCCATTCCGCAAGTCCGCCGGCGTCGAGTTCCGCCGTGCGGTATGCGCGGTGCAACGCATCGCGAGCCCCTGCATAATCCGACAGCGCCAAGCTGTCGGCGATGATCTGACGCCAATGAAACCACTCCGACGGGTGCACGTCGATCGCCATTTCCAATATCGGACGGCGCGATCGTTCATCAAGCGACGCGACTTTTTCGTCAATCTGCGAATCGAGCCAAATATCGGGATCAACCGCCATTTGCATCTCAAACGACGCGCGCGCTATCGCCTGACGCACCGCCAACGGCGTCGGTTCTGCCGCTTCCGACCGAATCTTCGCATTCGGCGTTTCGATGCGCGGCGCAAGCGACGGCGATATAAACGACAATATCCCCATTAAATAGAGCAAAACGCCGATAAGCCCCAGCAATATGACGATAAGCGCGGCCCACATCGTGCGGACAAATGCCGATTCGCCCTTTTCTTCGGTCTGAACCGAAACCGGCGCTTCGATTCGCGACGGCTTGCGCGCAACATGCTTTTGAGCATTCTTGAGCTGCTCCAGCGACGGCGCGACATCTATCGGCAACGTTTCCCGATTGTCGAGATCGAGATTATACGCCTGCCCGACGGGCACAACCTGCGGTCTGCCGTCGGCGGCATGCTTGGGCGGATCTTTGGCCGCCGATGCGAGCATTGCCGCATATTTGATTTCATCGACGGCTTCGGGCGACTGGTTGTATGTTTTGTCTTCGCCGTCGCCGTCATCGTCCGCGTCCGTTTTCGCGTTTTTCGCCGCTGCAAGCAAAAGACTTCGCGCAGGAACGACGCGTTCGGTCAGCGTATGAATGTCCGACGGATCCGCATCGGCCATTTCCACCTTCGACGGCGGAATAAGCGCATCGACGATATCCTCCTCGTTCTGACGATGCGCCGCATCAATGCTGCGGTTAACTTCCGAATGCCTGACCGGTTCGAATATGCCGATTTTTTTGAGCTTTTCAATGGCTGTTACCGAACTGTCGGCGCAGCCGTCTTCCGATTTGCCGCCGTTTTGCGCGTTCCCCGTCGCCGGTTTCAATATCTTGGACCGCGCAACGTCCGAAGATTGGGCGCTTTCGTTCGCGGCGGACCGAAATTGCGCCGCTTCGCGGTTTGCTTTTTGCGCGTTGAGCGCCGCGCGCACGCGCTCCGCCGTTGCGCCCGAATCTATCGTCGACGCATACGCGTCAAAACACGCTTCGCGCGTCTCGTCCGCGTCGCCGTCGTCGGCAATCTGAACATCGCTGCAACTCAAAACCTGCACCGACGGGTCGTCGGACGGCCGAAACGGACACGGCGGCGGCATGTCGGGAACCGAGTCTTCGCGATTATCGGCATCGCGCATCGAATCGTCGCGAAAATCGGAATGCATTTTTTCGGCCTCGAAACCGTCCGAATGCATTTCTCCGCCGACTTGCGAACAACGATCGCTCCCTCCGATCGGCATCATGCCCGTTTCCGTCGGTATTCTGCGATCTTCGTCCGAAAAATGGCGTATCGCGGCAAAATTGAGCGTCGCGTAAAATGGCTGCTTCGGACCTGCCGCCGGCGCATCGTCGAGCACCGCCGCGCGGATTTCCGAATCTGTCACCCCGGCGCATTCGCTGATACGGTCGGCTGCGCGGCGCGGCGCCGACGCCGGCGGCGGACCATCGACGCGTTCATAAGCCGTTGTCCGATCGGCATCGAAATCGTCGCTCAATACCATGTCGCGCAGAAGATCGTCGCGCGTGACGAACGAATCGACAGAAAAATCGCCCGCCCCGTCCGACGATGCGCCGGCTTGAGCCAAATCTGTTTCGGTCTCCCCGTCCTGCTGCGCATTCTTCGGTTCGAACGCGGCCACCGTTTCGGGATCGAATTTCGACAATACAGAACCGGGCGACAAAAACTTTAGCTTCTCCGATTCCAGCCGACGAAGCCCCGCCTCGACGCTCGCCTCGTAACTGTCCTGCGGAATTCGCGCCCCGCATGACCCGCAGTTCTCTGCCTCCGTCGCGTTCTCGCTTCCGCAAGCGCCGCATATTTTCTTCCCTTCGTCTGCCACGGTCTGCCTCGTCTCTTTGCCCTGCGTTGCATGCATCTTCCGTCCGTATGCCGTTGTCAGGCTTCGGGCGTGTAAACTTCGTACTGTTCGTGATGCAGTCGGGGATTGGCTTGTATCTCGATCTCGCGGCGAATCACGCCTTCGAGTGCTTCGATGGCTCCGCGTTCGTCGTCAAAAAGTATCTGAGCGACATCGGGATGCGCAACAACCTTGATCTTGCGGCCCCTCACAATCGCCGCCTCGCGGCGCAGTTCCCGCAATATCTCATAGGCTACGCTCTGACGGCTGCGGATATACCCCTTCCCTTCGCAATAAAAACAAGGTTCGCACAAACTCTGTATCAAACTCTCGCGCACGCGCTTGCGCGTCATTTCCACAAGACCGAATTCGCTTATCTTCAGGATGTTCGTCTTCGCTTTGTCCTGCCCAAGCGCTTCTTCCAATGCGTTATATACTTTCTCCCGGTTCGCTGCCCGTTCCATATCGATGAAATCGATAATCACGATCCCGCCGATATTGCGAATGCGAAGCTGATACGCAATTTCTCGCACGGCCTCGAGGTTGATTTGAAGTATCGTTTCTTCAAGCGAATGACGTCCGACGAATTTCCCCGTATTGACGTCGATCGCCGTCAGCGCCTCGGCCGTGTCGATGACGAGATAACCGCCGCTGCGAAGCCAGACCCGACGCGCCAATGCCCGCGAAACTTCGATCTCTATCCCGTAAGCATCGAATATCGGATCAAGCCCTTCGTAACGCTTCACAATCCCCGCATCTTCGGGCATATACTTCTGCACGAATTCTCGCACGCGCTCATACTCGCGCTCGCTGTCGACGATGACTTCGTCAATCCCGTCGGTCATCAAATCCCGCACCGCCCGCAACGGCAAATCGAGCTCTTCATACAAAAGGCATGGCGCTTTGGCCGTCTCGAAATTGCGCAAAATATCGCGCCAAAGCGCCGTCAAATACCGAAAATCTTCGTCGATTTGCTGCTCCGTCGCCCCCTCCGACGCCGTGCGGACGATAATTCCCGTCCCGGGCTGACGGCGCTCGTTGACGAGATCGCGAAGCCGCGCACGCTCTCCGTCTCCGTCTATCCGGCGGCTCACGCCCATATGGTCGAACGTCGGCATGTGAACCAAAAAACGGCCCGGAAGCGATATGTGGCTCGTCACGCGCGCACCCTTCGTTCCGATGGCTTCTTTCGCCACCTGCACGAGGATCTCCTGACCTTGATGCAACCGCTCTTCGATCGGACCCACCGACCGATTCTGCCCGCGCGATTGCGGAATTTCGGCATCATCGACGGCATCGGCATCGACTTCCTGCATGTACGCCTCGTGCTTGTTGTAAACGTCGTAAACGTACAAAAAAGCCGCCTTCTCCTGACCGATGTCGACAAAAGCCGCCTGCATGCCGGGCAGCACGCGCAAAACACGACCCTTATATATATTGCCGGCCGTGCTTTTTTCGCTGCTGCGCTCCAAAAAAAACTCCGATATCGCGCCATTCTCGACGAGCGCAACCCGCGTTTCGTGACTCGTCGTATTCATTACCAAAATATTGGCCATAAATCTCCCAATTCGATCCGGACAAAATGCGTCCCCTTCCCACTTTACGCTATCTCTCCCGGTTTTGGGCATTTTTTTTATTCCGATCGGCGCGCCCCCGGCCGTGCGCGGGCAATTCTGACCGTTCCCGCCGCTCAGACGCCGCTTGCGCCGCTAAACGCATCGTCCAAAACGACAACGCCCGCCGGCAAATCGCGAACCCGATGCATTCCGCCCCGCAAATGCTCAAACCGATCGAAATGCGCCAAAAACGGCTCAACGCCCGTCAGCGGCAACGCGCAAAGCGCCGTGCGGTAATGACACGGTATGACGGTGCGGGCGCCCAAGCGGCATGCCGTTTCATATGCGCCGTCGGCATCAAGCGTGTAAAAACCGCCCGCAGGAACGATAACCGCATCGCACGCCCCGATTGCCGCAATCTGTTCATCGCTCAGACGTTCGCCCAAATCCCCCAAATGACATAGCCTGACGCCGTCGGCTTCGATGATTTTCATCAACACGTAACCGCCGAATTTTGTCCCCTTAAACGTGTCGTGATACGCAAAAACAGACGAAATCCGCATCGTTTCGTCGCGCCACGCCTGCCTGACGATAACCGGATTCCCGCGCAAATCGCCAAACCACGCATGATCGATATGCTCGTGCGTCACGACGGCAAAATCGCACTCCGGCGCATAAACCGGATAATTGAATCGCCCGCCGAATTCATGCGCCTTATAAGGATCGATGACAATCCGGCGTCCCGAACAAAGCCGCAAAAAAAACGTCGCATGCGCGACATATTCTATCTCCATCGCGTTTTCGCCCCATGCAAACACCTTCCGCCGCAAACCGATGCGGCTCTGCTTTCCCCTACCAAATTTTCGCGCTTTTAACGAGACATCGGTTGCGCCGTTTTTTTGAGCCGTTTTGACCGCCGCCTTTGCCATTGCCATGCCGCCGGCCAACGCCCTGTTTCGCCCTTCGGGCTTCAATGCGGGCTTTGGTTGCCCTGTTTCGCCCTTCGGGCTTCAATGCGGGCTTTGGTCGCCCTGTTTCGCCCT
>CAVGZQ010000031.1:0-17041 GCA_963633515.1 Bacteroidaceae bacterium | reverse complement strand
TATAATAGTTCGCTTTATGAGCGCATTGCTCTCAGCACGGATAAGGACAAGGTTTACCGTCTGGCACCGGAGGGACAGCTGTCAGACGAGAATGGAGACGAAGACGATGAAACTGCGATTTAAACACCAGAAATTTCAGTCCGATGCGGCAAAGGCCGTGGTGGATGTTTTTTGCGGTCAGCCGAATCTCGCGTCGGCGGCGTACAGGATGGATCGGGGGTCGGGGGCATATCAGCCGACGCTGACCGACAAAGAAGATTATACCGGACGGGGCAATGCCCCGATCGTGCCGGAGTTGTCGGATGATGCGATTTTGCGCAATTTGCGAAAGGTGCAGCGCGTCAACGGGCTCAAGCCGTCGGACGAACTTTGCGGGCGTTTTAATCTGACGATCGAAATGGAAACCGGCGTCGGGAAGACGTATACTTACATCAAAACCATGTATGAGCTGAACAAGCATTACGGGTGGAGCAAATTTATCGTCGTTGTGCCGAGCATAGCGATCCGCGAGGGGGTTTATAAGTCGTTTTGCGTGACGCAGGAGCATTTTGGCGAAGCGTACGGAAAGAAGGCGCGCTTTTTTATATACAATTCGTCGCAGCTGACGGAGATCGATCGTTTTGCGTCGGACAATTCGATATGCGCGATGATTATCAATTCGCAGGCGTTCAATGCAAAGGGCAAAGATGCGCGGCGGATCGGGATGAAGCTCGATGCGTTTCGGTCGCGGCGTCCGATCGATATCATTGCCAAGACGAATCCGATATTGATCATCGACGAACCGCAATCGGTCGAAGGCAAGAAGACAAAAGAGAGTTTAAAACAATTCAATCCGCTTTTTACGCTTCGGTATTCGGCGACGCACAAAAGCGACAGCATTTATAACATGGTTTATCGGTTGGATGCATTGGAAGCGTACAACAAGCATCTTGTGAAAAAGATAGCGGTAAAGGGGATATCGGCATCGGGGACGTCGGCGACCGAAAGCTATGTCTATTTGGAAAGCGTCAACGTATCGAAATCGGCGCCGACGGCGACGATTCAATTCGACGCCAAGGGAAAAACCGGCATACGTCAAATCACGCGCACGGTCGGCGAAGGGTATGATTTGCATGCGCATTCGGGGAATTTGGAAGAATACGCAAACAATTACAAGATCACTCGGATCGACGGGCGCGACAATTCGGTAACGTTTTGCAACGGCATAAAGATATATGCGGGCGATGTCGCGGGAAAAGCGAGCGAAGATCGTCTTCGTCGGATACAAATCCGCGAGACGATACTTTCGCATTTGGAACGCGAGCGCGATTTATTCGGGAGAGGGATAAAAACATTGTCGCTGTTTTTTATCGACGAAGTGTCGAAATACCGCGTTTATGAGGGGGGAGAAGCGCAAAGCGGCATTTATGCCCGAATGTTCGAAGAAGAGTATCGCGATATAACGGAGCACATGCCCAAACGGATCGGCGACGAAGCGTATCGCGACTATTTGCGGCAGATTCCGGCCGAAAAGACGCATGCGGGGTATTTTTCGATCGACAAGGGGAAGATGGTCAACCCCAAAGCGAGCGATAAGAAAGCGGGGCTGTCGGACGACAAAGATGCTTATGATCTCATTATGCGGAATAAAGAGTTGCTGCTTGACCGGGATCCGCAGAGATCGCCGGTGCGTTTTATTTTTTCGCATTCGGCGCTTCGCGAAGGCTGGGACAATCCGAATGTGTTTCAGATTTGCACATTGAAACAAAGTTCGAGCGCGACGCGGAAACGGCAGGAAGTCGGCCGCGGGATGCGTTTGTGCGTGAATGCGCAGGGCGAACGGATGGATGAGAATGTTTTGGGAAACGATGTCCATCGCGTCAATGTGCTGACGGTCATTGCAAGCGAAAGTTACGAAAGTTTTGCCAAAGGATTGCAAAGCGAAATAGCGGAAGCGGTAGCCGACAGACCGCGATCGGTCACGGTTTCGCTGTTCGAAGGCAAAGTTTTGACCGATGACTGCGGCAATGAACGGATTGCCGACGGCGCGATTGCTCAGGCCATTCTTTATCAGCTTATACGCGACAATTACATCGACAGCAAAGGGATGCTGACCGACGCATATTATGCCGATAAACGCAACGGTGCGTTCAAAGTCGCGAAAGAAGCCGAGAATTGCGCGGCATCGGTCGCGGCAATACTCGACTCGGTATACGACAGCCGGGCGATTGTCGCCGAAAATGCGCGCGCGAATGTCGAGCTCAGCGTCGACGAAAAGAAACTCGGCATGCCGGAATTTAAAGCGCTTTGGCAAAAGATCAACGCCAAAACGGCGTATATCGTCGACTTTGATACCGAAGAACTCATCGCAAAAGCGATAAATGCGATCGATTCCAAACTGCGCGTTGCGAAAATATATTACAAAGCCGAAACGGGCGAGATGAAATATATCGAATCGAAACAGTCGCTTTCGGAGGGTTCGGCGTTTGTCAAAGAAAGAACGGCGAATGCGGGTTATGCGGTTGCGGCGGGCTCAAACATCAAATACGATCTCGTCGGGAAAATCGTCGAAGAAACGCAATTGACGCGCAAAGCGATTATCCGCATTTTAAAAGGGATCAAAGCGGCTGCGTTCGATCAATTCAAAGACAATCCGGAAGAATTTATAATAAAGGCGTCGGGGCTTATCAACGACGAAAAAGCATCGGCGATAATTCAGCATATCACTTATAATGTATTGGACAAACGGTACGACACGACGATATTTACCGATCCGACGATAAAAGGAAAACTCGGGTCAAACGCAATGGCGTCGAAGAAGCACCTTTACGATCACGTCGTTTACGATTCGGAAAATGAGCGCCGTTTTGCCGAAGCGCTCGAAACCGACGGGAATGTGGCGGTTTATATAAAACTGCCGGGCGGATTTTATATATCGACGCCGGTCGGCCGATATAATCCCGATTGGGCGATTGCATTTTACAAAGGCACGGTAAAACATATTTATTTTGTCGCCGAAACGAAAGGATCGCTCAATTCGCTTCAGCTGCGATCGATCGAAGATTTGAAAATCCGGTGCGCGCGCGAACATTTCAAAGCCATAAGCAACGGCGAAGCCGTTTATGACGTCGTGAACGATTACCAAACATTGCTCGAAAAAGTCATGCAATGAAGCGATCCGAAGCGCGTTGGGGGATTGCATCGTTTTTGATATGGATGTTCGAACGATAATTGCGTTTGTTTGCCGGATTGGATTGTTCCGTCGGATAAATCCGAAGAATCGAGAGCAATCGAAAAAGCGCGCGTATGCTCGCAGGGCTGCAAGCCCGAGACCATAGCGCGCACGGCGCGGCGTATGCTCGCAGGGCTGCAAGCCCGAGACCATAGCCGCGCTTCGGCCGCGCGTATTGCCCTGCGGGCAATAGCGCGGCAAGCCTGCCGTATTTGCCGCAGCAAATAGGCAGGCCGCGAAGGCTGTTGCGCCCGCTTGGGCGCAACAGCCGAAGTCGCCGAAGTCGGAACGCCCGGCGCACGGCCCGGCCGCCGGACGCACGCCCCGTGTTTTAACGCTCGATATAATGCGTATGAAGGAGCCGGTGGCAGACGTCGCTGTTCGGTTGGCCCAAATATCGGTCATAGATGCGGGCAAGGGCCGGATTGTCTTGCGGGGCGCGGACTTTGAGCTCGGCGTCGTGGGCATAAATGCCGGCGGTGCGCATGGGCACGACCTTGTCGGGGTAGAGCGTGAACGGCTGACCGCCGCCGTTGACGCATCCGTTTGGGCATGCCATGACTTCGACGACGTGATAGTGTTTGCGGCCGGTTCGGATGTCTTCGCAGACTTTTTGGGCATTTGCCAATCCGTGGACTTGGCACAGATTGAGGGTGATGCCAGCCACGGTAAGCGCGGCTTCGCGGATGCCGTCGGCGCCGCGGACGTCGTAGAACTTGAGATCGCCGGTTTTTTTGCCGGAAAGTTTTTCGGCGGCATAGCGCAAAACGGCTTCGGTCACGCCGCCCGTGACGCCGAAGATGACGCCGCTGCCGGGTTCGAGCCCGAACGGATCGTCGCATGCGGCATCGGGCAAATCGTCGAGAGTTTCGATGCCGGCTTCGCGGATCATGGCGCCCAATTCGATCGTCGTCATCGAGAAGTTGATGTCTTTGATGCCGTCATGCGCGAATTCCTCGCGATTGACTTCGAATTTTTTTGCCGTGCAAGGCATGACGGAGACGACAACGAGATTTTTTTGTTCGACGCCGGGGAACGACGTTTGCGGCAAGACTTTCCGAATGACGGCAGCGCCCATTTCTTGGGGCGATTTGCACGAAGAAAGGTTGTCGAGCATATCGTGCTGATATTCTTCGGCATATTTGACCCAAGCGGGGCAACACGACGTAAAGACGGGGAGTTTTCCGCCGTTTTGGATGCGTCCGATGATTTCGGTTGCTTCTTCGACCGTCGTGATTTCGGCGCAAAAGGCGGTGTCGTAGACGGCATCGAAGCCGATTTTTTTCATTGCGGCGACCATTTTTCCCATGACGTTGGCGCCGGGTTTGAGTCCGAATTCTTCGCCCAGCGCAACGCGGACGGCAGGCGCGATTTGCGCGACGACGACGGTTTCGGGGTCGTTGATTGCGGCCCAAATATCGTCGTTATAGGAATGCGAAACGATGGCGCCCACGGGGCAAACGGCTGCGCATTGACCGCAATTGACGCAATCGGTTGCGCCCAAGGGAAGCCCGAAAGCGGGTTTGACTTCGGCGCCCTGTCCGCGTCCGGCAAAACCGAGCACGCCGATGCCTTGAAATTCGCTGCATGCGCGGACGCAATTGCCGCACAAAACGCATTTTCCGGCGTCGCGGACGAGCGAGGGCGAAGAATCGTCGATCGGTTTGCGTTCCATGAGCTGATGATAGGGATTGCGATTGACGGCGAAACGGCGCGCGAGTTCTTGAAGACGGCAATGCCCGCTCTTTGGGCACGTCGTGCATTCGTTGTCGTGGTCGGCCAAAAGGAGCTGAAGCGTCGTTTTTTTCATGCGTCGCAGCGTTTCGGTTTTTGTATGAACGACCATGCCGTCGCGCGGGGCGAGCGTGCAGCTCGAGATGATGCCGAGACCTTCGCATTCGACCAAACACATGCGGCATGCGCCGAACGTCGAAAGGCTCGGGTGATAGCAAAGCGACGGAATGTCGATGCCGTTGTTGCGCGCGAGCTGAATAACTGTTTTTTCGCCGGCGATGGGATAGCTCCGGCCGTCGATGATCATTGTGGCTTGTGAATTATCCATGGTTTATGCTCCTTCAATCGCGCCGAATTTGCAGTTAGCCTTGCAAGCGCCGCATTTAATACAAATGTCTTCGTTGATGGTGAAGCCGGCCGTTCGGTCGCCGTTGATGGCGCCCACGGGGCATTTCTTGGCGCAAAGTCCGCATCGTTTGCATTTGTCGGCATGGATGACGAACGGCGAAAGTTTCTTGCATTTGTGCGCTTTGCATTTTTTGTCGACGATATGTTCGAGCATTTCGCTTCGGAAGTGTTTGAGCACGGAGAGCACGGGATTTGGGGCGGTTTTTCCCAGAGCGCACAGCGAGCCTTTTTGAACGGATTCGGCGAGCGCTTCGAGCGTGTCGATCGTTTCGGGCGTGGCTTTCCCGTCGATGATGAGATCCATGAGGTCGAGCATTTGTTTCGTGCCTTCGCGGCACAAAACGCATTTGCCGCACGATTCGTTCTGCGTAAACTGCATGAAGAAGCGCGCGACCTGAACCATGCAAGTTTCTTGGTTCATGACGACGAGACCGCCCGAACCGACCATTGCGCCGACGCGTTTGAGATTGTCGAAATCGAGCGGCAAATCGAGGTATTCCGGCGTCAAACAACCGCCCGACGGTCCGCCGATCTGAACGGATTTGAAGCATTGTTCGGAGACGTTGCCGTTATCGTCGGTCACGCCTTCGCCGACGCCGTAGACGATGTCGCGCAGCGTCGCCCCGAAGGGAACTTCGATGAGACCTGTATTCTGCACGTGGCCGGTGAGCGCGAACGTTTTGGTGCCCGGGCTCGTTTCGGTGCCCATCGAACGGAAACCGCGCGCGCCGTCGCGCAAAACGAGAGGAACGGTGCCCAATGTTTCGACGTTGTTGATAATCGTCGGGCAGCCGAAGAGACCTTTTTGCGCGGGGAAGGGGGGCTTGGGTTTGGGCATGCCGCGATCGCCTTCGACCGACGCCATGAGGGCGGTTTCTTCGCCGCAGACGAATGCGCCGGCGCCTTCCATGATGCGGATTGTGAATTTGTGGTCGGTTCCGAAGATATGATCGCCCAAAATCCCGACTTCGACGGCATCGCCGACGGCTTTTCGGACGCGTTCGACGGCCAAAGGATACTCGGCGCGAACGTACATCACGCCTTCTTGCGCGCCGATTGCGCGCGCGGCAATCATCATGCCTTCGATGACGCGGTGCGGATCGCCTTCCATCAGCGATCGATCCATGAATGCGCCCGGATCGCCTTCATCGGCGTTGCAAATGATAATCTTGCGCGGGCCGGCTTCGTTCATTGCGGCAAGCCATTTGCGCCCGGTCGGGAAACCGCCGCCGCCGCGGCCGCGCAAACCGCTTTCGAGAACTTCGTCGCAAACTTGTTTGGGCGTCATGTCCATATACGCCTTAAAGGCCTGCAGATAGCCGCCGCGCGCAACGTATTCCGAGATGCAATGCGGATCGATGACGCCGCATTCGGCCAAGACCGTCCGTTTCTGACGCGTATAGAACGGAATCGTTTTTTGCCCGATGAACCGCTCCTGCGATGCCGGATCGAGATAGAGCAGGCGGTTGATCGGTTTGTGATTGATGAGCGTTTCGCGGACGATTTCTTCGGCGTCTTCGGCTTTTACCTTGCAATAAAGTATGCCGTCGGGCTCGACCGTCACGAGAGGTCCCTGCTGACAGAACCCCTGACAGCCCGATCGCGACATGTAAACGCGCGAAACGCCGGCCGTTTCGGGAAGCGCATCGCTCATTTCGACGACGACATCGAGATTCGCGCGTTTGGCGCATTCGATAATCGCATCGCGGACTTTCATGCTGCCGTTGGCAATGCACCCGGTGCCGGCGCATACGACGACGCGGCGCTGAATTCTCGATTCGAATGCCCGGTAAGAAGCCGCGATTTTTTCCAACATTTCTGCTTTTGTCGCCATGCTTAGTTCTCCTCTGAAACGGCTTTAACGATTTCGATGGCTTCTTTGGAATTGCACTGTCCGTGGACATGTTCGTCGACGACGACAACCGGAGCAAGACCGCATGCGCCCAGACAAGACACGATTTCGAGCGTGAATTTGCCGTCTTTTGTCGTGCGCTGCGCTTCGGAAAGGCCCAAATTCGAACGCAACGCATCCATGATGGCGGTCGATCCTTTGACGTGGCACGCCGTGCCGTCGCAGCAGCGGATGATGTGCTTGCCTTTGGGTTCGAGCGTAAAATGCGCGTAAAACGTCGCAACGCCGTATACCTTCGACGCCGGAACGTTGAGACCTTTTGCGATCAGCGCCATCACGTCTTTGGAAAGATATTTGAATTCCTCTTGCGCAGCCTGCAAAACGGGCACGAGCATATCGGGCGTTCGCCCGATGCGCTCTATGATCGCGCCGACGCGCGAAGCCTTGTCATTTGAGTTGTCCTGCATTTCCTTCTCCTGAGCAGTACGACATGAGAAAAATCGGCAACATCGCCGACTTTTGCATAACGAATGAGTATTTCTGTCGAATTTTATGCGTTCGAAGCGCGGCAGTTTCCGTCCCGCGCTTCGAACGCAATCTTTGCAGCCTTTTTTGCCGGCATGCATGAATAAGCATATTTTTTGAGCGCATTCGCATAGCCGCGGCGGACGGCGTTTTTTTGTTGCCGGCCGCCGGCGGCGTTTTAATGCACGGAAACCCCCATAATGGCAAGGACGGAATGAACTGCGCGCGTCAAATCCGCCGGCTTCATTCGCTCTGCCGCCCGAATGCAACCGGCGTCCGGCTTCATCAACGGAAAAAATCACGGCAAATTCGGTTCGAGTCTCTGACTGAGCATCACGACCGACGAAAAGATATCTTCATTTTGGACGAGTATCCCCTCGGGAACGATGAGCCGAATCGGGGCAAAGTTCCAAATCCCGCGCACGCCCCCGGCGATCATCAGATCGGCGACGGCCTGCGCATGTTCCTGAGGCACGGCAATAATTCCGATATCGACCCCGCATTGGCGCGCGCGCGCCGGCAGTTCGCCGATGCCGTATGTCGGCACGCCGGCGAAATCGCGCCCGATTTTGCGCGCGTCGCTGTCGAAAGCCGCCAAAACCTTCACGCCGTGCGACACGATGCGCTCATGCGCCAAAAGCGCCGCGCCCAAATGGCCGGCGCCTGCCAAAAAGGCGTAACGCGTTTTGTTCCACCCGACAAGGCGTTCAAGCGCCACGAGCAGTTCTTGCGCGACGAATCCCGTCCGCGGACGCCCCGTAAGACCGCAATATGCCAAATCTTTTCGGACTTGAGACGCATTGAGACGCAGCTCCGACTCAAACCATGTCGTGCTCACCATTTGGCGATCCGGCTGTTCGTTGACAAGCCGCTTGAGCACTTGGATATACATGGGGATGCGCAACAAAACCGGCTCGGGTACACTGCCTTTCATCGATTGTTCCTCAATCTGTTTCCGTGCCTGCACAAAAATTAGGCGGGAGCCTTTTACGCCCCGCGCAAAGCGATGTCAAGAAGCCGTCTTCGCGCCGAAACGCAAGCGCCGCGCAACCGATCCGCGCAGTTGCCCGAATTTGCCGCATGTTTCCGGAAACTGAGCTTTCGGATGCGCGGCAGGAATGCGCCGAAAACGGGAACGCGCCGTTTTCGGGCGGCTTGATCTGCGTCCGATAACGTGGTAGGAAGAGGCGTCTTTTGGGCTGGCGAATTCCAATTTAGAGGCAGGACAAATCGTTATGGATAAGGAACAAGCTTTAGAAAAACTGAGTAAAGTATACGAATCCGGCACCGTGCTCTTCCGCGAAGGCGATCCCGCAAACGCCGTCTGGATCATTGCCGGCGGAAAAGTACAGCTTTCTAAACGCGCTTGTTCCGAAGAAATAATCCTCGAAACACTCGGCGCAGGCGAGTTCTTCGGAGAATTGTCGCTTCTTTCGGGCTGTGCGCAAAATGTTACGGCAACCGTCGCAGAAAATTCAAAACTCATCACGCTCGATCCCGTTCAATGCGAAGCCCTTTTGCGCTCCAACGGCGAACTTTCCGTGCGCATGCTGCGAAAACTCGCAGGGCGCCTCAACGAAGCCCAATTCCTCGTCACTTCCCTCAACATGCGAAACCCCATGGGCCGCGTCATGCTGCACATCCGGCGCGAACTCGCCGCCTCTGCGGCAGACAAAATCCGGATCCCCGCCGATTTGCCCCAAATGCTCGGCATCGACGATGCCGAATTGGAAATCATCTTGGCAAAACTCGCAGCCAAAGGCATTGTTTCCGTCACCCCCGACAACGTTGTCGCCGTTGCGCAAGCCGAAGAATACGACAATTTTCTCCGATATCTCGAATTGCGCGATCGGTACGAATATTTCGACAAAACGTAGTTTTGTCCGTCTGCGGCGTGCGGAATGGCTGAAAAAATCGATACGGATCAATTTTATGCGCGTCTGTTCCGTCAGAACGAACGCGTCATAAAGCTCGGGTTGGGCGCCGTCCGGGCGGCGCTGAAACGGGAAGCCGGGCTCAGCGCGCCCAACGGCGCGCCCGATTATCCCCATATCGTCGTTGCGGGAACGAACGGAAAAGGTCAGATAAGCGCGCTGCTTTCAAACGCTTTCACGCTTTCGGGCGTGCGGTGCGGGCTCTATACGTCGCCCCATCTCGTCGATTTTTGCGAACGCATGCGCATCGGCGGCGTCATGATTTCAAGCCGGGAAGCCGCTCAAATCGGCATGGATGTCTTGACGGAATACGGCGGCGACGATGTCCCGGGGTTTTCGGGCATAACGCTGACCTATTTCGAATGTTGCCTTATCATGGCTTGCCGATATTTCCGCCGGCATAACGTCGGGTTCGGCATCTTCGAAGTCGGGCTGGGCGGCCGGCTCGACGCAACCAATGCCCTCGCGCCCGATCTGAGCGTCATTGCGTCGATTGGGTTCGATCACGAAGCTTATTTGGGGCATGCATTGCCCCAAATCGCGCACGAAAAAGCCGGCATCATGCGTTCCGGACGCCCGTGCGTCGTCGGACGTTCCGCCGTCGCCGATTTGGCAAAAGAAGCAAAAGAACGCGGCGTTTCGTCGTTCGATGCCCTCGGCGAAAACTTCGATTGGACGATTTCCGGCAATCGATGCTTCCTCGACGCGCCTTGCGGACGTTATGCGCTGCCCGGCGCCGAACGCATGCCCGAGTTTCAGCGCGACAACATTGCCGTTGCCGCTTTTTCGCTTCTCAAAGCCCGAGAAATCGGCTTATTTAGCCCCAAATGCGGCATCCGGGCGATTTTTGACGAACTCGTCTTGCGCACCCGATGGGTCGGACGCATGTGGCGCGTTTCGCCCCAAACCGCCGCGCGCTTCGGCGTGCGAAGCATCGTCCTCGACGGCGCGCATAACCCCGACGGCGCGCAAGCGTTTTGCGACGCCGTCGCCGCCCGGAATGAATCGCCGCGCGCGCTCGTCGTCAATTCATGCCGCGACAAAAATATCGAGGATATGTTTTGGCGCTATTTGACGGTCTTCGAAAAAAACGCGATTTGGGTTCCGCCCATCCTTTCGACGCCGCGCGCTGCCGACCCCGGCGAATATTGCGCCCGCGTCGGACTCCCCCCGGAGCAAGCGGCGAAATCGTGCCGCGATGCCATCGTCAGCGCCGCAAAATGCGTCGGTCCCGACGGGACGATCTATATCGCCGGATCGCTCTATCTCCTGGGCGAATGTCTCTCGCAGGCCGGCGAAACCGACGCCCTGACGTCGATTCTGACCGATATCCCCGGCGCAGCCATGACCGGCGCGAATGCCGACGAATAAAATCGCCGCAATAATCGCGCACATGAGCTGCATATTATTCAAATATTCTTCACCTTCGGCGCATATTGTTCATGTTACCGTCTGCGTGCCGAACGGCGTTCGCTTTGCAAACGCTGTTCGGCACGCAAATCAAAACGCAAATTCCCTCCGTCAATAAGGCAAAAAAACGATGTCGAAAACGATAGCCGCCATTGCGTCGGGCGTTTCGCCGGCAGCAATCGGCGTTATCCGCATGAGCGGCGACGGCGCCCTGACCGTTGCGCAACGCTGTCTCGGCAATAAATCCTTGCCGCCGCGCCAAATGTGCCGGCGCATTCTGCGCGATGCCGGAGGCTGCGCCGTCGACGATGTCCTCGCGTGCTATTTCAAAGCCCCGCATTCCTACACGGGCGAAGACTCGGTCGAGATTTACGCCCACGGCGGCGCCGTCAATCTGGGACGCGTTCTGTCGGTTTTATGCGCCGCAGGCGCCGCGCCGGCCGACCCCGGAGAATTCTCGAAACGCGCTTTTTTAAACGGAAAAATCGATTTGGCCCGCGCCGAAGCCATCATGGACATCATTCACGCGCAAAACGAAGTCCAATGCCGCGAAGCCCAAAAACAGCTCTCCGGATCGGTTTCAAACGCCGTTTCGGCGCTGCGTCAATCCGTCCTCGATCTTTTGTGCGCCATCGAGGCATCGATCGATTTTTCCGCCGAAGAAGAGCTCGCGCCGCTTCCCGACGATCGAATCCGCGACGTCTCGCGCGACGTCCGTTCGGCCATCGAACGCATGCGCCGCGCCCACGATCAATACCGAAGCGCGGGCTTGCGCGTCGTCTTCGCAGGCGCGCCGAATGCCGGAAAATCGAGCTTGTTTAACCGGCTTTTGGGCCGCGAACGCGCCATCGTCACCGATATCGCAGGCACGACGACCGACACGATCGAAGCGCAAGTCTGCATCCGAGGCGAATCGTTCCTCCTCGTCGACACCGCAGGTCTGACCGACTCCGACAACCCGATCGAAGCGTTGGGCGTTGAACGCGCGCGGCGGCAAATCGAAGAAGCCGACCTCATTATCGGCTTTGTCGACGGCGCTGCCCCCGATTTGCGCCCCCTCGGCGAAATCGAATCGGCGATCGAAAGCGGCATCGCCCAATCCGAAGACTGCATCATCGTCCGATCAAAAACCGACATCCCCGCCGATCCCGCAATTCCCCCCCCCGCGCAATGCGCCGGGCTGCCGGTTGTCGGCATTTCGTCGCGAAGCGGACAAGGCATCGATGCGCTCGAAGATTGGCTCTGCGATCGCGCCCGAAAACGCCGATCGGCATGCGAAAACGTCGCGCTCATCACGTCGCAGCGCCACATTGCGTGCCTCAACGAAGCCGATGATGCGCTTTTGCGCGCCGCCCAAGCACACGCCGGCGGTCTCCCCGCCGAATGCATCGCCGCCGACCTTCACGACGCCGCCCGCGCGCTCGCTCAAATCACCGGAGCCATCGCAAGCGAAGATATCGTCAACGAAATTTTTGCCCATTTTTGCATCGGAAAGTAAACATGCCCTGCCTGCCGGCGGCGCCGGCAGGCAGGCTTCGGCTATTGCGGGACGCGCCCGCAATACGCCTTCGCTGCCGCGCTATTGCCCCGACGGGCAATACGCGCGGCTTGCCTGCCTATTTGCAGCCTGCCGCGCGGCAGGCTGCAAATACGGCAAGCTTGCGCGGCTGAGTCCTCGGGCTTTCAGCCCTGCAGACATGCGCCGCGCTTTTTTGAATTTCTCGCGCTTCGGAGTCAATCGTTGCGCCGCGCCATATAACCGAACATGCAATATCTGTTTTGACCCCATGCCGTCGGCAATATGCCTTGCAATTCGAATTCGAAGCTTCAAATTCCTTCTGCAAAACGCTCAACGCATTTCCAAGCTCTGAGCTCTGAACTGCCGGATCATCGACAAACTATGAAATTCATCGCTTTCGAAGGCATCGACGGTGCCGGAAAATCGTCGCAAATCGCGTTGCTCAGCCGATGGATCGAAACCCATTGCGGTCCCGTTGCCGTGACGGCCGAGCCGACAAACGGCCGATACGGCGCGCAAATCCGTCAAGCAAAATCGCGGCTTGCGCCGCGCGTCGAGCGCGAATTGTTTCGGCTCGACCGAATGGAACATGCAGAAAATACAATATTGCCCAATTTAAAAAGCGGAAAATTCGTCATCACAGATCGGTATTATTACAGCTCTGCGGCATATCAGGGCACGCGGCGCGACGCATTTGACTTCGAACCGACCCCCGACGATTATATTCGGCTGCAAGACGAAATACTCGCAGAAAATTGCGCCATAGCCCCGTTCCCCGACATTCTCGTTTTCATCGACATCGATCCGCAGCTTGCGCTTGAACGCATCGATGCCGGGCGATCGGCGCGCGATCCGTTCGAAACGCTTCAGACATTGACGGCCGTTGCCGATGTTTTTCGCCGCTGCGCCGCGTGCCATCCGCGCCCCGTCATCGTCGGCGGATCGCGATCGCGCGAAGCGATTGCCCGCGAAATTGCGGCAAAAGTCGGCGCCTATTTGCGGGAGACATGCAAAAAATGACAAAAATTCTGCCGATTCGGTTTATTTGCGGCGGCGGAGAAAACGGCGCGCACCCCCGGCTCGATGCCGCGATTATTTCATCGGTCGCCGGCGCCGCCGCCGGTCTTTCGCGCGCGCGCATCCAAAACGCCGTCGAACAAGGGCAAATATGCGTCAACGGCGTGCGCGTCACCAAAACTGGAAAAAAACTCAAACCCGGCGATATCGTCGACGGGGCAATCGAAATCGACGAAGATGCAACAGTTCCGGAGCCTCAGGATGGCATAAAATTCGATATTGCTTACGAAGATTCGCATATTCTCGTTATCGATAAACCGGCAGGTCTCGTCGTGCATCCGGGCGCGGGGCACAAAGACAAAACGCTCGTCAACGGCTTGTTGGCAAAGTATCCCGAATTGCGCGGCGTCGGATCGCCCGAACGCCCGGGGATTGTCCACCGCCTCGACGCCGAAACGAGCGGTCTCCTCGTCGCCGCCCGGTCGCAAGCCGCCTTTGATGCGCTTGCGGCGATGTTTGCCCGCCACGACGTGTCGCGGCAATATTGGGCCATCGTCAAAACATCGAAACTCCCCGACGCCGGGCGCTTCGACACCCCCTACGGACGCAATCCCCAAAACCGCTTCAAATACACGTCGCTTGCAAACTGTTTCAAAGACGAAAACGGCGCAGCGAAACGCGCCGTCACCCATTTCCGCGTCATGGCGCGCGCAGCCGGCGGCTACGCGCTCGTCTCGTGTTTGCTCGAAACCGGGCGCACGCACCAAATACGCGTCCATTTGTCCGAGCACGGCGCGCCCATCTTGGGCGACGCGATATATGCGCCCAAACCCGTTGCCATGACCCGCGCCATTGCGCGATGCGCGCTGCATGCGCGCAAATTGTCTTTCCGGCATCCCGTCACAGGCGATCCCCTGCGCTTTTGCGCCCCTTGGCCGCAGGATTTTGCCGATGCCGCCCTAAGCTTGTGGCAATGCAATATTTTGGACGCCGATATCGAGAAAGATTGGACGCCGATCGCATAGAAACCGGCGCCGCGCGTCCGGCGTTTCGGCCAAAAATGCAAAATTTAATGCGTCCGGAATAATGAAATTTCTTGACGCGTTGAAACAACTCGGCAAAAACGGCTTTTGCAATCCGAATGCGCGGCGTTCCGCAAATTCACGCTTGCGTCCAAACGGATTTTCCCTTAAAAGACGCCGAAATTTTCGGCAAAGACGCCCGATATTCGGCTGCAATCCGTTGCCGATTCGCATTTTTTTTGGGGGGAACCTCAACTTGAGACCGGTTTGGTCTCATTCGATTAGGAGAATTACAGAAATGGTTCAGATGTCGTACACAAAGCGTGCGCTTTTGGTTTTGGCTGCCGCCGGTCTTTTGAGCATGACCGGATGCAAACTCAAAACGCAGGGCAACGAACAAGCAGCGAATCAAGATGCGGCAGCTCCCGTTGCGGCAGCGCCCGCAGCGGCGGCGCCGGCTGCCGTCGATCCCGCGAAGCCGCTTTATCTCCAGCTTGCCGCCCTTCCGGTTCGCGGCAATGCCAACGCAAAAGTGACGATCGTCGAATTCAGCGATTACGAATGCCCGTTCTGCAGCCGCGTCGAACCCACGATCGCCGAACTTCTCAAGGCTTATCCCAACGACGTCCGCGTTGCTTTCGTCAACAACCCCCTCGGGTTCCACAAAAACGCCATGCCCGCCGCAAAAGCTGCCGTCGCAGCCTACAAACAGGGCAAATTCTGGGAAATGCACGATATCCTTTTTGCCAATCAAAAAGGTTTGAGCGATGCATTCTATGCGGAACAGGCGCAAAAATTGGGTCTCGACATGGCGCGCTTTAACGCCGACATGAACAGCCCCGAAACGGCCGACTACATTTCCAAAGGTTTGAAAGACGCGGGTGCGGCCGGCATCAGCGGCACGCCGTCGTTCCTCATCAACGGCAAATTGGTCGTGGGCGCGCTCCCCGCCGACAATTTCAAAAAAGAAATCGACGCCGAAATCGCGCGCGCCGACAAAGTTGCCAAAGAAAAGAATCTTTCGGGCGATGCGCTCTACGAAGAACTCGTCAAAACGGCGCCCAAACCTGCCGCCGAAGAAGACGAAGCCCCGCAGGGCCGCGTTTTGGTCGACTTGGGCACGGCGCCCGTTTGGGGCAATCCCGATGCGCCGGTCACGATCGTCGAATTCACCGACTTCGAATGCCCGTTCTGCAGCCGCGCAAACACGACGCTGCACACGATCATGGAAAAGAACGCCGATACCGTCCGCGTCGTTTTCAAACACTTCCCGCTTTCGTTCCATAAAAATGCGAAATTGGCGCACCAAGCCGCAGAAGCTGCCAAAATTCAAGGCAAATTCTGGGAAATGTACAACAAAATCTTCGACAATCAAAAGGCAATTCAGCGCGACAATCTCATTGCGTATGCCAAAGAAATCGGCTTGGACGAAGCAAAATTCGTTGCCGATTTGGACAGCGAAGCCGTGAAAAAAGCCGTCGATGACGGCATCGCCGAAGGCTCGAAAGCCGGCGTCCGCGGCACGCCCCATTTCTTCATCAACGGCACGCTCCTGAGCGGGGCGCAACCCGAAGCCGCCTTCCAAGCCGCCGTCGACAAAGAACACGCCGTGACGAAAGACGCGAAGTATGCCGGTCTCAAGGGCAACGAGCTTTATGAAAAAGTCATCAAAGACGACGTCAAGCCTGCGCCCGCGCCCGCAGCGCCTCCCGCGCCGATCGCCGTCGACATTGCCGGCGCCCCGACGCGCGGCGCAGCCGATGCCCCCGTCACGATCGTCCAATTCTCCGAATTCCAATGCCCGTTCTGCAGCCGCGTCGAACCGACAATCGACCAACTCCTGAAAGACTACGACGGCAAAGTCAAAGTCGTCTTCAAGCAGATGCCGCTTGCATTCCACAACAACGCGCAAAAAGCCGCCGAAGCTTCGCTCTTCGCGCACGAAAACGGCAAATTCTGGGAATTGCACAACAAGATGTTTGCCAACCAGCAAGCGCTTTCGATCGAAGATCTCAAGAAATATGCGACCGAAGTCGGTTTGGATGCCGCAGCGTTGGAAGCCGCTTTGACGAGCAACAAATACGAAGCTGCCGTCAAAGCCGACGTCGAAGCCGCCGGCAAAGCCGGCATCAGCGGCACGCCGTCGTTCGTCATCAACGGCAAATTGGTCGTGGGCGCGCTCCCGATCGAAAAATTCAAAGCCGAAATCGACGCCGCTTTGGCTGCCGCCGGCAAATAACATCGATGCGAACGGCGAATCGCCGTTCGCCGCAAAGCCCCGAAATGTCGGGGCTTTTTTTTATTTTTTGCGCGTTCCGCCCAAAGAAATCCGAAAATCCCGCCGATTCTGCGCATTTTGGGCGCGGCGCATTGAGCCCTGCAAAGGGCGAAATAGCCGAAGCCTGCGAA
>CAVGZQ010000030.1:0-17053 GCA_963633515.1 Bacteroidaceae bacterium | reverse complement strand
TCTTGAGCGCATCGTAATCGGGTATAAAAACGAGCGACGGCGCTTTCGCGGTGCGATGCTTCGAAAACAAAAGCGCATTGACCGCCTTGGGATTTGTCAGATCTGCAAAGATCCGATAACTCGTTCGGCAAGGCAAACACACAATCCCCCCCGATTCCAAGCAGCTTCTCACGTTGACAAATTCCGGACCGCGCATCAGTTCCTGCAATTCGATTGTTCGCATGTTGTCTCCTTATCTTACAGTCAGAATGCAAACCGACTCACAATGCGACGCTTTCATTCCTACCTTAAACGGCGCCGTCCGCGCAATATCTTCCCTCTTTGCGCGCAAACTGCGAAAAAAAAAGAATGTTTCGGGCCGATCAATCGGCATTAAAACAAAAAAGCCGTTTATTTCTCTCTGAAATAAACGGCTTTCGAATTTCATGCGGCGTTTTGTCGCCGCAACCGATTAATCTTCGGCTTGGTAGGGCAAAAGCGCGATATGACGCGCGCGTTTAATGGCGCGGGCGAGTTTGCGCTGGAAGCGCGCAGAAACGCCGGTAATGCGCGAAGGCAGGATTTTGCCGCGCGGGGAGAGAAAACGCTTGAGCAATTGCACGTCTTTGTAATCGATCGTCAGCGAAACATCCGATTTGAACGGGCATGCTTTGCGTTTTGCGCGACGGAAACCGCCGCGGGATTGTGTTTTTTGTTCTGCTGCATTTGTCGTCGTATTCGTATCCATAGTGATTCCCCCGGCAGATTAGATTTTCGTTGAAACTTCGCAATTGCATTTCGGGCAAACCCAAAACATTCCGCTCGGTTTGGAATGTCTCACCATTTTGATGATGCCCATTTCCGATTCCGTGCCTTTGGCCATGCAGGCAGGGCATTTCTTTTTGTAAACGACTTTCTTTGTCGTCGAAATCTTTGCAGGTCGCTTTGCAGCCATTTTCGCATTCCTTAAATATCCGGCAGTAAACCTCAGATTGCGGTACGTCAGACGCCCGTCTGAACTTTTGAGAAACCGCCCGGCAACAGTCTCCCAAATTGAGGCGGCGTGCTTATAACGAAACCGCCGCCCGCCGTCAATCGAATATTCCGTTCATTTCCGAATTATGCGTCCGGCATCCGTCGGCCGTTATATTTCCCGCGTTTGCGACATGAGCATTTGCCCGCAAAGGCGCATCATGGCTCGCGCGCGCCGCGCGCTGTGTTCGGCATGGCCTATCGCCGGATCGAAACCGAAATAATCTTCGCATATCGCGTCGCGCGCAAACCGCAAGGCGAGCTCAAGCGAAATATACGGCGGCGCAAAACGCAACCCGGCGCGTTCGCCGCGCGTCAAATCATGCGCGCATTCTTCGTAATCGCCCAAAACTTCGCGCGCATATTCCGAATTAAATTCGGGTTCTTCGTCTTCTTTTCGCGGATTGCACCACGATCGGACGGCATCGCCGACATCAAAACTTGCGGCCGATCGCGCCATCGTATCGAGATCGATAACGCCCGTTATGCGTTCCCCGGCCGCGCCGTCCTGAGTTTCAAACAGAAAATTCGATATCTTCGGATCGCCGTGAATAATGCGGCGCGGTCCGCCGCATGCGGCTTCGATATCGATCCATTTCTCCAGTTTTTCCGCCTGTTTTCGCAAATCGAGCATTTCCGCATATTTCCGATGCGCGCGTTTTTCCGCCAAAGCCTCGTCAAATGCCTGCTTGTGACGGAAAAAATCGTGCACGCCCGGACGCGCATGCGCAAAAACATGCGAAACATCGCGCAGCGCCCCGTGAAACGCCGCCAGCATCCGCGCCAATGCGCGGATTTGCCCGATATTCGCGGCGCAATCGATCGATGTTCCGGGCAGTTTCGTCATCACGCGGAAATTGCCTTCGCACAAGCCGTAATCCTGCCCCAAAACCGAATATGTCCCGGCGCGGCTGCGGCAGAGCTGCGGCACAGGGATGCCGCAGCTCTGAAGATGCGGCGTCAGCGCCGCGATATCGCCGTTGACCGCCGCGCCGAATATCGGATTGACGCGCTGCGCAATCCATAAGCCGCCGACGTCGTAAGTCTCGTTGATAAGCCCCCCCGAACATTTCGCATATCGCTTGCACGGCGGCAATCCGTACCCGTCTGCAAGCAAGCGATTCAAACCCGATAAAAGCGGATCTTCCGAAAACGGCTTTTCCGAGGCATCGATGATTAAATGATTCGCAATCGGCATCGTCAAAACTCCTTATCTTCGCATAATGGCGGCAATACCTGAATTTTATTTCCAAAAAACGCAAATATCCGATTCATTCTGCCAATCGGCCCGGCGATCGGCAATTCTTCGCGCATGCGCCTTCGCCGGCATTTCCGGGCTTTGCATGAAGCGATTGCCCGGCTGTTCATGTCCGTCAATCCGATTCTTCGCGGCCGCAAATCGGCGCCGGCTGCGCCATATCGCGCCGCAGCCGCAAATGACGTCAAATTCGCCTTTGGCGCTTCGCAAAAAATAGGCTAAAAACTGCGTCGCAAGAGTTGCGGCGCCCCGGCGCCGCCGCCCCCGAAATCGCA
Organism: Bacteroidaceae bacterium; assembly: GCA_963633515.1. Lineage (GTDB taxonomy): Bacteria > Myxococcota_A > Bradymonadia > UBA4248 > UBA4248 > UBA4248. Next base: position 14,509 of record CAVGZQ010000030.1, on the reverse strand, counting down.
GGGCAAACGGTCTGTCAAACGGCAGCTGCGGCATATATGCGATTTGGATGCATTTTGCGATTTGCTTTTTTGTCAGCGCCAACAATAAGGAAACTTGCGCCATGGAAAAAATCATCATTTCGACCGAAAACGCGCCCAAAGCCATCGGACCTTACTCCCAAGCCGTCCGCGTCGGAAACTCCGTCTTTCTTTCGGGACAGCTCGGGATGGATCCCGCAACGGGAGAAATCCGCAGCGATGCCGCGGATCAAACGCGGCAGGCGCTCGACAATATTGCCGCCATTTTGCGCGCCGTCGGTCTGACTTGCGAACACGTCGTAAAAACGACGGTTTTCGTCAAAGATCTCGACGATTTCGAAACGGTCAACCGCGTTTACGCCGAATTTTTTCCCCGCGACGCGCCCGCGCGATCGTGCGTCGAAGTCAGCCGGCTTCCCAAACGCGGACGCGTCGAAATCGAATGCATCGCCGTTTATCCGGCATAAATTGCCGATATCGACGGTTAAACAGGCGCGGCGCAAGCCGGCTGTCACCCCCTCGGGCATTCAACGCAGTGTGTTATGGATAACGAAAAGAAACTCATCCGCATCAAGCGCTACTCCAACCGAAAACTCTACGATACGTCGCAAAGCCGCTACATTACCCTGACAGAATTGGGCGAAATCGTCCGGAGCGGCGTCAATATCCTCGTCATCGACAACGATACCAAGGCCGATCTCACCGACATTACGCTGACCCAAGTTCTCATGGCGCAGCAAAAACAAAAACAAAACGGCATAAAAAACCTCGTGCAAACCCAAGCCGAAATGCTGCTCCAGCGGATCACCGTTCCGGTTCAGCAAATCCGCGACGAAGCCGTGCGGCAAGTCGAAAAACAACTCGAAAAGATAAAACGCTTGGGCGAACCGAATCCCGACTCGGCTTCTGCCGGCGCAAAAAATGCCGAAGAAAATCCGAACGCATCCGATGACGGCATCCGCGATGTTTCGCCCGCGCCGGCGCGTCCGTCGCTCGATCTCAAGCTCGAAGCGCTCAAAGCAAGCTCCGACGAAAAACTCATTTCGATCATGCTCGTTCAGAGACTCGAAGAATTGGAAACGGAAGTCGCCGATTTGCGGCGCCGTCTTGAACTGCTCGAGCGAAAAGACGACGAAATGTTTTGATGATGACCGCCGAACGCGCTCAGATCCGCTCTGAGCGCCGGACATCGTTTCAGCCTGAAACTGCGTCATTCAATCGCCTGAATAAATCGCAGTATTAAACCGCCCGATAAAATGGTATACGGCGCGCCGCGGCAGGATAGTGCCGTTTTTCGGCGTCATGCGATACAAAAGGAAGGCAAAATGGCTGAAATCATTGAAGTTTTTGCGCGAGAAATACTCGACGCCCGCAGCGTCCCGACGATCGAAGTCGAAATCGGTCTGGCCGACGGCGTGAGCGCCCGCGCCAGCGTGCCGTCGGGGGCTTCGGTCGGCATCCACGAGGCCGTCGAAGTGCGCGACAAAGACTTGCGCCGTTTTGGCGGAAAAGGCGTCCAAAAAGCCGTAAAATCGATCGAAGAAATCATTGCGCCCGAAATCATCGGCATCGATGCCGCCGAACAAGACCTCATCGACAAGGTCATGTGCCATATCGACGATACGGAAAATAAAGCCATGATCGGCGCAAACGCCATTTTGGCTGTATCGCTTGCGACGGCCAAAGCCGCCGCCAAGAGCTTGCAGCAGCCGCTTTGGCGCTATTTGGGCGGCATACAGGCGAACTGCCTGCCAAGCCCGCTGTGCGCCGTCATCGCCGGCGGATCGCACGTCGACAACGACCTCGATTTCGAAGAGTTTTCGATTGCTCCGGTCGGGTTGCCGTCGTTTCGCGAAGGGATACGCGCCGCCGCCGAAGTCAGTCACGCCATGCGCGCGCTGCTGCACGAAAAAGGTCTTTCGACGAATATCGCCGACGAAGGCGCTTTTGCGCCCGCCATCTCCCACGCCGCCGAAGCCCTCGACCTCATTATGACGGCCATTGCAAAAGCCGGATATGCGCCCGGAAAAGACTTCTATATCGGCGTCGATTGCGCGGCGAGCGAGTTTTTCTGCCCCAACGACAAGATATACGAGTTGCGCGGCGAAGGATTGAATCTCTCGGCCGAAGCGCTCAAAGACTTTTATGTCAAAACATTCCGCGGACTCCCGATTATTACGGTCGAAGACCCCTTCGAACAAAACGATTGGCAAGCTTGGCAAGCTTTTACGGGACTTCAGGCGCCTTTCCATGTTTTGGGCGACGATCTTTTCGGCACAAACCCCAAACGCATCCAAAAAGGCATATCGTTAAACGCCGCCAACGGCACGACGATCAAACCGAATCAAATCGGCACGCTGACCGAAACATTGGAAGCCATCCGCACCGCGCAGCGCGGCGGTTTCACCGCCGCCGTGAGCCATCGCGCCGGCGAAACCGAAGACACGTTCATCGCCGATTTGGCCGTCGCCGCCAATTGCAAACTCATCAAAGCCGGCGGTTTGAGCCGTTCGGAACGCGTGGCCAAATACAATCGGCTCATGCGAATCGAAGAAGCTTTGGGCGAGGAAGTTTGTTATGTCGGAAAATACGCCTTGCGCTCGCTTAAAAAGAATTAAATTCACAATTTACATCATATTACAAAATTCAGCCCATGCAACCGAAGCCGGAATTCACCCCATGGCCTTGCGCCAATGTTGCCCAATATCCGCTCAGCGACGACTGGAACGACTATTTTCCCGCCCATCATCTCTCGCGCATACGATACGTCAACATCGTTCAGACGCTGCATGCGCTTTTTCTGACGCCGGCGATGTCGGATGTCTACACGGAATTGCGCGATTATGCATGGCAACAAGGCGGTCTGACAAACGCCAACGCGCTCGACAAAGAGTTTTTTTTCAATATTCTGACGCACGATTACCCTTTTTTGTTGGGGCACCGGGGGCGCGAAATTCAGACATCGTTCAATCTTAACCCCAAAAAATGCCCCGGACTCGGTCATTTGCGCGCATCGCACTTCGATCTTTATCAAGTCAAACGATCGAATTTGGGCTTTGCCGAGCTCAAAAGCATTTTCCGCGACGGTTTGCTGCATGCTTTTTTTTCGGTTTCTCAATATCCGCGCGAGGGCGAATACGTCTTTGCCCGCATCGTGCCGGTCGGCATGATGCCGCGGCGGCTGGCCTATACGGCCGTCGAGCCGTGGGACACCGTCGATCCCCAAGCCGCGCCCGACGTCATTCGGACATGCCGCGAACAATTCGATCATTTTAAATCGAAATACCCGCAAACCGACGCGCGGGCATTTTGCAAAGTCGCGGCTTATTTCATGTACGAATGCATTCAGTCCTATGAACTCATCGCCGAACTCAACGCCGATTTGCGCAAACGCCCCGAATGCCGGGACGAATCGGTTTGCGCCGTCACGACGCGTTTTGCGTACGAAAAACCCGGACATGTCCCCGCCATCGGCAGTCTGCCCGACGCTGAATACATCACCGAAAACGGAAAAAAATCCTTCGACCTCGCGACGGCCCCCATCGCCGGCGACGAAACGCTTCCGCAAACGCTTCGCGAAGCCATCATCTCGCGCGATAAAAATTCGATAGAAATAACGACATTTCTCAGAAAATTCGGAGAAGATTACATCCGGCGCTGTCTCGAAACGCTGCCGCGCCGCGATCGCATGGTCCGACATACGCAATGCCTCGACAACAACACGACGTATCGCGCGCTTCGCCATCTCTATCTTGCCGATCGCTCTCCGTTTAATTAAATTAAATATTTTTTGCACTTTTCTGAATCTCATGCGTTATTTTTATGCAACGACAGTATTTTGCTCGGATTGCAAAAGGCCGATGCCGCCCCGCTTGCGGCGGTTGCGGGCAACTTTGACGGAATAATTTGCGCCTGTCGGGCGTTTGGCACGGATTGCATCGGACGCATGCGCAGACGGCGCTTTTTATCTGCCGCGCGCCGACGCAGAAATTTCAAGAAATGCGATAACACAGCGCGCCCTCGGCGGCGCGTTCGGAAGGCATATTTTTATGGCTGCGACAGAATCGAAAGAATCCCTTCAAACCGATGCGATTGCCGATGATACGGTTGCGTCGGTCATCTTTGTCATGAGCGACGATGCGGGCGAAGTCCTCGATTTGGCGACGCGCGACAACCCGATGCGTTATTTGCACGGTCACCGCCAAATCTTGCCCGGTCTCGAAAAAGCGCTCGCCTCAAAGCGCGCCGGCGATCGGTTTCACATCGATGTCGCCCCCGAAGACGGATACGGTCTGCGCGACGGCGAGCCCCAAGCCGTGCCCAAATCGATATTTCCGGAGGGCACGGTTTTTAAAATCGGCGCCGGAATGACGGCAAAATCCGACGACGGAAAACCGTTCCCGCTTTGGATTTCCGGCATAGGCGACGACGAGATTTACGTCGATGCCAATCATCCTTTGGCCGGAAAAACGCTTCATTTCGACGTCGAAGTCGTCGATATCCGAAAAGCGACGGCCGACGAATTGGCCGACGGACGCGTTCACAGCGGCTGCAACGTGTGCCGGCTCTGAAATCGGGCGTTTTGCGCATCATTGCAAACGCCGTGCGAAGCCGATTTGGCGCATTCGCAGGAAACCGCGCCGGCGGCGCGGCAAGTCGGGCGCTGCGCCCGACAGCGAAGGCGTATTTGCGGCAAAGCCGCAAATAGCCGGAGCAAAAAAGCCCGTATTGAGCCGCAGGCGAAATAGGGCGGCGCGAAGGCGTATTTGCGGCAAAGCCGCAAATAGCCGGAGCAAAAAAGCCCGTATTGAGCCGCAGGCGAAATAGGGCGGCGCGAAGGCGTATTTGCGGCAAAGCCGCAAATAGCCGGAGCAAAAAAGCCCGTATTGAGCCGCAGGCGAAATAGGGCGGCGCGAAGGCGTATTTGCGGCAGAGCCGCAAATAGCCGAAGCAAAAAATACATACAAACAATACATACAAAGCCATATTTATATATAACACATCGCATATATATATACTTATATATGCGAAAGCGAAGCGAGTATTATGACTGAAATATTGCATTGCGGATTGGATATCGGATCGACGACGGTAAAGGCGGCGGTTGAGGATGACGGCTTTCGTTTGCGTTATTCGGCGTATCGGCGCCATTATTCCGATATACGTTTGGCGGTGTTTTCCATTTTGCGCGAAATCGGCGCGCAGCTCAAGATGCCGGCGATGACGATCGAGGTGACAGGAAGCGCGGGCATCGGCGCGGCGCAGCGCCTTGGGCTCGAGTTTTGCCAAGAAGTGATTGCGGCGGCGCATGCCGTCGGACAACTCATCCCGCAAACCGACGTTGCGATTGAATTGGGCGGCGAAGATGCGAAGATAACGTTTTTCGGCGCGACGCTCGATCAGCGCATGAACGGAACGTGCGCGGGCGGCACGGGGGCGTTCATCGATCAGATGGCGTCGCTTCTCGATACCGACCCGGCGGGGCTCGATGCCTTGGCGCGCGATTATAAAATGATATATCCGATTGCGGCACGCTGCGGGGTGTTTGCCAAAACCGACATTCAGCCGCTCATCAACGAGGGCGCGCGGCACGAAGATATCGCGGCGAGTATTTTTCAGGCGGTCGTCAATCAGACGGTGAGCGTTTTGGCGTGCGGGCATCCGATACGCGGGAAAGTGGCGTTTTTGGGCGGTCCGCTCCACTTTTTGCCGTCGCTGCGGCAGAGGTTTATCGAAACGCTCAAGCTCGGGCGCGACGACATCATCGTGCCCGACCGGGCCAATCTTTTCGTTGCTTTGGGGGCATCGCGGCTGTCGCGCCGAGGCGCCGTCATCGAATACGGCGATTTGCTCGGGCGCATGGAACGCTACGGCGACGATGCAAAGACGGAAGTCCGCCGGCTGGCGCCGCTTTTTTGCGGCGAAGAACAATACGCCGACTTCGCCCGGGCGCACGAATTGCGGGCAAAACGACGCGATATTTCTTCGTACCGGGGGCGCGCTTTTTTGGGCATCGATGCCGGTTCGACGACGACAAAAGCCGTTTTGATGTCGCAAGACCGAGAAATTTTGCTCGATTATTACGGATCGAACGAGGGCAAACCGCTCGAAAAGACGGCCGACATTCTGCGCGACATTGCGCGCCGACTGCCCGACGGCGTCACGATTGCCAACGCCTGCGTGACCGGATACGGCGAAGGCTTGATACAAAAAGCGCTCGGCATCGACGAGGGCGAAATCGAAACGATCGCGCACTATCGGGCGGCAGAAGCTTTTTTGCCGGGGGTTGAATTTATCCTCGATATCGGCGGTCAAGACATGAAATGCATGACGCTGCGAAACGGCGTCTTCGATAGCATCATGCTCAACGAGGCGTGTTCGTCGGGGTGCGGTTCGTTTATCGAAACGTTTGCCAAATCGCTCGGCCATACGCCCGAGACGTTTGCCCGCGAAGCCCTTTTTGCGCCGCAGCCGGTCGATCTCGGAACGCGTTGCACCGTCTTTATGAATTCCCGCGTCAAACAGGCGCAAAAAGAAGGCGCGAGCGTCGGCGATATTTCGGCGGGTTTGAGCTATTCGGTCATCAAAAATGCGCTCTATAAGGTGATTAAATTGCGCAACGCATCGGCGATCGGAAAAAAGATCATCGTTCAGGGCGGAACATTTCTCAACGATGCCGTTTTGCGCGCTTTCGAAACGATCTCGGGGCTTCGGGCGCATCGTCCCGATATCGCGGGATTGATGGGCGCATACGGCTGCGCGCTCATTGCGCAATCGCGCTGCCCGGCCGGGCAGACGCAAAGCCGGATAAAATTCGGCGCGGCGTTGCGCGATTTCGGCTATAAAATTTCGATGCGCCGCTGCGGCGGATGCGCCAACAATTGCCTCTTGACGATAAATGCGTTCAGCGGCGGCGAAAAGTTTATTACGGGAAACCGCTGCGAAAAGCCGCCCGGCAAACAAAAAACATCCGACATTCCCAATCTTTTCCGATACAAATTCTCGCGGACGTTCGATTTTGCGCCTCGGCCGCCCGAACATGCGCCGCGCGGCACGGTCGGCATCCCGCGCGTGCTCAATATGTACGAAAACTACCCGTTTTGGTTCGCATTCTTCGACGCGCTCGGGTTCCGCGTATTGCTTTCGCCGCAATCGTCGAAAAAAATTTATCAGATGGGGATCGATACGATTCCGTCGGAATCGGCGTGTTATCCGGCAAAAATCGCGCACGGCCATATCGCTTGGCTTATCGAAAAATCGCCCGATTTTATATTCTATCCGTGCGTTGCGTACGAAGCGCGCGAAGTCAAATCGGCGACGAATCATTACAATTGCCCGATTGTGACGTCTTATCCGGAAGTCATCGATTGCAACGTTTCGGCGCTGCGCGATTCGGGCATTCCGTTCATACATCCGTTTATCAATCTCGACGATGCGAAGCATTTGGGCGACAGGCTCTATCGCGTCATGAAAAAGATTTGCGACGCATCGCCCATCGAAGTCGCGCGCGCCGTTCGCGCGGCGCTCAAAGCCCGCGACGCCTGCAAACAAGATATCCGCGACGCCGGCGCCGAAGCCCTTGATTATGCCCGCGAACACAACATCCGCGCCGTCGTTTTGGCCGGCCGGCCGTACCATATCGACCCCGAAATCCATCACGGCATTCCCGATATGATTGCCGCCCAAAATATCGCCGTCCTCACCGAAGATTCGGTCGCTTGGCGCGGCGATACGGGCGGGCGGCTGCGCGTCGTCGATCAATGGGCTTACCATTCGCGGCTCTATTGCGCCGCGCGGTTTGCCGCAACGCAGCCCCAAATCGAATTCATTCAGCTCAACAGCTTCGGATGCGGTCTCGATGCCGTCACAACCGATCAGGTCATGGAAATCCTGCGCGCAAACGATCGGATATATACGACGCTTAAAATCGACGAAGGCAGCAATATCGGCGCGGCGCGCATCCGAATTCGAAGCCTGATTGCTGCGCTCAATGAGCGGATTCGACGAAAACAATCAAAAAGAATCGAAGAAAATTCTGCTTTGACTTCTGCGGCAAAGCAGAATTCGCGCTGCATTTCGGCAGGCAAAGGCAATCCCGATACCGCCGCGCCGACGCATGCGATTGCGAATTCCGGAAGAAATGAAACGGCGCCCGATGCGTCTTCGGTCAATGAAACTCCGAATTCTGCCCGTTCGGCAGATGAAAATGAAGTTCCTGCCGCTTCGCCGCAAGAAAATGCATTCCATGCATCTTTGCCCGAAGAAAATGCGCCTTTCCGATTATCATTCGACGATCCGATCCCGCTTTCGGCGCTCAAAGAAGCTTGGCCGCGCCCGCGCGCGTTTACGCCCGAAATGCGCCGCAATTACACGATAATTGCGCCGCAAATGAGCCCCATTCACTTCCGAATTCTCGAAAAATCGTTCCGAAATGCAGGATACAATCTCGAAATCGTATCGCGCGCCGATCAAGCCGTCGTCGACGAAGGTCTCAAGTACGTCAACAACGACGCCTGTTTCCCGACGATTATCACGACGGGGCAAATCCTCTATGCGCTCAAATCGGGGCAATGCGACACGCGCAAAACAGCAGTCTTCATCACGCAAACCGGCGGCGGCTGCCGCGCGACGAATTACGTGGCTTTTATCCGAAAAGCATTGGCAGAAGCGGGTTTTGGCTATGTTCCGGTCGTCCCCATTTCGGCGCAGGGATTCGAAAAACATCCCGGATTTTCCATCGATTTGCCCCTCGTCCATCGCGCCATACAAGCATTTGTCTGCGGCGACGTGCTCATGCGCTGCCTTTACAAAACGCGTCCCTACGAAGCCGAAAAAGGCGCGGCAAACGCGCTTTGCGAAAAATGGGCGGCCGTATGCGAAGCAAACATGGAAAAAGCCGATTTCGAAACGTTTGCCCGCACATGCCGCGCAATCGTCCGCGATTTCGACGCCTTGCCGATTGTGCCCCAAAACAAGCCCAAAGTCGGGATTGTCGGCGAAATTCTCGTCAAATACCACCCCGACGCCAACAACCATGTCGTCAGCATCCTCGAGGCCGAAGGCGCCGAAGCCGTTTGCCCCGACATTCTCGGCTTCTTCCTCTACACCCTGAGCGATTCCGAATTCGGCTATCTCGCTTTGGGCGGATCGTTCAAGGCCATGCTCTTGGCAAAAGCGGCGATCAAAATCATCGAATACTACCAAAAACCGGCTTTCGACGCGCTGCGCGAAAGCAAACGGTTTGAGCCGCCGCTGAACATTCGCGAAATGCAGGCGCTCGTCAAACCGATCCTTCAGCTCGGAAACGCAACGGGCGAAGGCTGGTTCCTGACCGCCGAAATGATCGAACTCCTGCGCGACGGCGTCAATAACATCTTATGTTTGCAGCCTTTTGCCTGCCTGCCCAATCACGTCACGGGCAAAGGCGTCATCAAACGGCTTCGCGAACTTTGGCCCGAAGCCAACATCGCCCCAATCGACTACGATCCGGGCGCAAGCGAGGTCAATCAGCTCAACCGAATTAAACTGATGCTTTCGGTGGCATTCAAGAATCTTTGCAAAGATAAACCGATTATCGAATTTAATCGCGAAGAATCTGCCGCAAGCTAAATTTTATTTTGTTTCGCCGTCTATGGCGTTGCCATACGCCGGCGTGCGCCCTATCGCCCGCGGGCGATACGGGCGCAAAGCTTCGGCTTTTGCCCTGCCGGCGGCAGGGCAATGCGCCTTCGCCAGCGCGGCTATGTTCTCTGCGGCCCTGCGAGCCGCATTGCGAGCATACGCCGCGCTTTTTTTTCGCCGGACATCCGTCTGCGATCGGGAGCCGGCGATAGTCCCAAACGCACGCCGCACAAACGCGCGCGCAGCGCGCATGAAATATTGTAAATTTGCCCCCCCCGCAATCTGCCGGGCGATCGGCCGCTTGAATTGCAAAACATCGATTTTCGGCAATAAGCATCAACGCGAATAAGACGCGCCGGTCACGGATAGCCGATCTCTCCCGGCCAAGATCTGCCCGCCCGCCGTTCCGATAACCCGCATCGCATGTTCAGAAAAGCCCCATCCGTTAAAACTCCCACACGATGCTTTTTTTATGCTAAAGTGTGCAGTTTGCGTGCATTTGCCGGACAAAATGGCTTGATGTTGAGCGATAACTCGGCAAGCGCGCGTTTTTGCGTCTCTTCATCGATTTGCGAGTCTCATTCCCGGCGCCATGACGACCGAAACCCCTTCGACAAATAGCCTCAATCATTCGGCGGTCTCCGATGCCGCAACCGAACACGTTGCCGGTCCGGATGCCGGGGCAAGCGCGCAGCAAAAGAATATGCGCCAAAACGCACCAAACACCAAAGAAGATTCGCGCAAATCGCATAAAAACGAAACAAATCACGATAAACGCGGCAATACGTCTCATCCCGGAGCCGATTTAATTTTGCAGGCGGCCGAAAACCTCGACAAAGCGACATTTTGGGCGCCTTATGCCGGACTTTACGGCGCATCGCCCGCCCTTTGTTACCGCGCGATGCGCGCCGATGCTCTGTCGGCGACGGGGCGGCATGCGGCGTGGAACTGCCTGATTGCGAGCGCGCAAAAATCGCGCAATGCCGCCGTTTTGGCGCGAGCGCTTTTCGATGCACAAAAATCTTGCGCCGCCGATAACGCCGACCGCCGCGCAAACGAAAATGCATGGTCGGATTTGATGATGATTCAGGGGCACTTGCTGCGGCGGATTGCCAAAGATTGCGCCGAAAGCGCGCGTTCCTATGCCAAGGCATCGCGTTCGTCGCGTTTTTTTGCGCTCTCGGGGAATATTGCCCTTATGCGCCTGTACCGCGCCGATCCGCTGTGCGAAGAAACGCACAAAGCGCTTCAGAGCATCCGCGACGCCAAACTGCTGCGGTTTGACTCAAAATCCGACGTCGAAAAACGGTTGGCTCAGATCTCCCCCGACGACAGCGAAAAACGCGCTTTGGCAAAAATCGATTTGGCTGCGGCTATTCTGCTCGAATGGGGCGATGCCGCAACCGCCTTGGAATGGCTCGAAGACGCCAAACCGTCATCGCAAAGCCCCTGCCGGCATGCCCTCATCGGCATTGCCAATGCCATCGCGCGCGCTTGTCTCGATCAGCGTCCGACCGTCGCGCGCGCGGTGCGCGTCCTTGACGCCGTCCATGCCGATCTCGAAATCGCCAACATCGCTTCGCTCACGCTTTGCATTCAAATGCCGCCTTCCCATAAAGACGATCTCGATTTCATCTTTGCCCGAACATGCGCAACCCAACTCAATCGATACGACTTGGCGTGCCTTTTTTTGCACAAAGCCATGCTCGGCATGATGTCCAAAACGTCTGCGCGCGATTGGATGGCTGCTTGGATGACGCAAACATGGATTTTCGAATGCGCCAAACATCAGCATCAATTCGCCGATGCTTTGCTTCAATTTGTCGACGATATCGACGACGAAAGCGCCATTCTGTATATGCTCGAAAACTTGCAAAATGCGCTCTCGGGAACGCATAAAGCCGTGTGCGGCGCCATGCGCGTTCAGCATTTGGCCGCAGCCGGGCATTACCGAGAAGCTCTCGAAGCATTCGATGCAAACGCAAAAAATGCGAATTTAAAACACAGATCGGAACAACACGTCTTATTCGATTCATTCATCGATCTGTTTCAAGACCCATCGCGAGAAAAGTTTTCTGTACGCTTTGCGCGGACGGCGCAAACATTCCGCGCGGCAGCCCAAGATACGCCCTTGGCCGGCACGATCGACGCGATGATTTCCGAAATCGCCGACGGCGAAAAGCCTTCGGACAATCGCCGCAACACCCTCGACATTCACGAACTCGTCGGCGAACTCTGTCAAACGCCCGCGCCATACGATCTCATCCCCTTGAGCGATGACGAGGCGCCGCCGCCCATGCCGCAAACCGGCAGCTTGGACGGCGATATCTTCGGCGATGCAGTTTTTTCGGGCATATCGGGGTTATTCTTCAGCGATGCCGATGCAAAACGTTTTTCGGACAGCGCAACGGGAAACGCCGAAAACGATGCGGATTATTCGGCTTCGGCGGAAACGCCGATGCCGATGCATCTGCGCACGCAAAACGCGCTTCGGCCGGCGCTTGATGCAGAAGACCCGAACAATGCGTCCAAACCGCGATTGCCCAAAATATCTTCCGCCCAATCGGGCGGTTTTAAACCGCCCGGGATGCAAACCGACGATCCCGTGTTTGCTGCGCGGCGTCAATCGGACGACGCGCGCGAAGCGGCGTTTCGACGCGCAATCGCGGCCGCCGTGCAAAACGATTGGAAGGCGGCTTTCGCAATCTTTTTCGATCAATGCGCCGACCTCGCGATGTGCGACGATACCATCGCAAAATGCGCCGATTTGACCGATTTGCTGCTGCAAAGCGCGCCGAAATTCCCCGATTGCGACCCGATGCCAAAGGCATCGCCGTGGTTTCCCGACGCCCCGCGACGCAATTCCGTGACGGCGCTGACCGTCGCGCTTTTTGCCGACCCCGAACAACAATGCAATCCTTGGTTCGATTGGATTGCGCTGCAAGCCGCAAATGACGAAAAGCTTTGGGCTCAGGCGCTGCAGACATGGCTTTTGCTTCTTGCGCATTATTCAAACGGCGATTGCCGGATTTCCGTGCTCGCGGCGCTCGCGAAAAAACAGCCAAATCCCCAAAAATCTGCGCGCTTTTTCATTCCTTGCGCCGATATCGTCTTACAAAACGAAGCACTCTTTGAACAGGTTCTCATGATGTCCGATGCAATGAATCAAAGACAAATGTTGGAAAAACTCGACGACGCCATTGCAATGTACGAAGGCGATGCCGTACAGAAAAATGCGCTCATTGCCAAGAAATACAGAATTGCCGACCTTTTGGGGGATGAACGCATCAAACTGACATGCCTGAAAGATATTTTGGAAACAACCCCGGGCGATCGTTTTGCAACCGAACAGCTGCAAAAAATCGATCCGAATCAGCTCAAACCCCATGCGCAAATCTTATATTATCAGTTGCTCATCTATGTCGATGCCAATTCCGATATGCGGCTCAAGCATCAAATGATGCTCGCATCGATTTATGCCAAATCGTCGCAATTCAACAATGCCATCAATCTGTACGATGCCATCGCCGACGAACATCCCGATTGTTTGGAAGCGCGCTATCAAATACTCAACTTGCTCGAATCGCTCGAAAATTGGAAATCGGCAGAAAACGCCCTCTTGGCGTTGATCAATATCGAACCGTCGCAAAGCATGCGCGTGCAATGTCTGATTCGGTTGGCCGATATTCAGAATATACATATGCGCATGCCGATGCGCGCTTTGCTGACGCTGTTTGCGGCGATCGATGCCGACCCCGAAAAAATCAGCCTTTTGCACGACAAAATGTGCGAAATTTGCGATCAATCCAAATCTTTTGCGGCGCTGCTCGATAAATACGAAGATTTGGCCGCGCATGCAAAAAGTTACGAAGTCCGCCGCATTGCCGTCGTTTTGCTCGCCAATATTTGCGCAGAACGCATCAACAAGCCGATTTTGGCCTGCAACATTCTCGACGATTTTTTCGAACGCGAAGGCAAAAACGATACGGAATTCTTAAAAGTGACGGCAAATTTTTATGCCGAAGTAAAACATTGGGAATCGTATTGCAAAGTTGCATCGGCACTCTTGCAAATCGCCGGCAACAGCGAAGAAAAAGCCGGGATTGCGTTGTCGATTGCCGATATACAGGAAAACAAGCTGCGCGACTTTCAGCGCGCCGCGCAATATGCAAGACTTGCCGCGCAAGCCGGATCGAAGCAACCCGACGCATGGCAAGACATCGCCCATTATCTGCTCTCGGCCGATGCCCCTCAAGATGCCGTCGACGCGCTCAATCAGGCCGAAAAACTCGAAACAAATCCCGATAAAAAAATTGCCATCTTATTCGAAACGACGCGCCTCAACACGCAAATCGACAGGCTGCGCGACGCTGTCGCCGCATTTTCGCGCTTGGCGGCGCTGCGGCCGCCGCTCGAAAACCTCACGCCGATCGCCGAAGATCTCATCGCCTTGGCAACCGCTCACAAAGATCGCGATGCGTTTGTTGCGCTCTGCGGCGATCTCGTCAATGCCTGCCCAAAAATCGAACAGCCCGCGCTCTTGCTCCAGCAAGCGCTGACGCTCATCCGCGTCTTCGGCGATGTTGCGGCCGCGCGTTCAATCTTGTCGGCCAATAAAAATAACTTCGACAACATCGACCCCGAACAGGCCATCATTTTGGCCGAAATTCTCACAAGATTGGGCGAAAACCGAGCCGCCGTCGATACGATTCAAAATGCCCTCGGGTATTTCGCCCTTTCCGAAAGCAATACGTTGTCCTTTTTGCAATTTTTGCTCGAAAACGCCGTCGCGCTCAACGATTCCGAATTGATAAATTCGGCCGCCGAAAAAATCCTCGCCATCGATCCCGACGATCCCTCTGCCAATTTC
>CAVGZQ010000029.1:0-17057 GCA_963633515.1 Bacteroidaceae bacterium | reverse complement strand
GCCAACACCATGCCCGAAGAAAAAGATCTGTATGAATTGCTCGCCGGGATGTACGACGCATATGACGGCAGTTTCGTTTCGTCCGTCGGCACCAATGACGAAGGCATAACGTTCACCACGGCGTATATCATGAAATAAAAGATATATTGCAAATAATATATGAAAGCGGGATTTGTCCCGCTTTTTTTGCGACAGGATAAATTCGGCGCAATTCGGGCAAACCCGATAATTGCGCAGATAATTCATGCGATTCCAGCGAGGCATATGAATATTAAAAAAATTGCCGTCCGATGCATTGCCGGCGCGTTTATAACAATCGATATCGCCGCAATCATCTATGCATGTTATGCGTTCGGATCGTTTCGGCGCATCGGCGACCAAGATATTGCAAAAGAAAGCGCCGGAAATTTCCCGAAAATTCCGCACAATGCGCCGATACGCATAGCGACATGGAACACGGGCTACGGCGCGTACAGCGCCGATTATACGTTTTTTATGGACGGCGGCCGCGAATCTCGGGCGCGAAGCGCCCGAGACGTGCAACAACACATTGCCGGCATTGCTCAATTGCTCACAGACGAAAATGTCGATATCGCGCTGTTGCAAGAAATCGATACAGACGCCGATCGCAGCCATCACGTCGACGAATGGGATTATTACAAAAAACGATTCGCCGGTTTCGACAGCATCTTTGCGGCGAACTATGATTCGCCCTATTTATTTTGGCCGCCGACGGATCCGATCGGAAAATCCAAAAGCGGAATAGGGGTTTTAAGCCGCTTCGAAATCGGCGCTTCGAAGCGCGTTTCTTTGCCGATTTCGCAAGGGCTTAAAAAAGCCGTCGACCTCGATCGGTGTTACACCGTTTCGGAAACAGAAACCGAGTCGGGGAAAAAATTATATATATATAATGTTCATTTGACGGCATACGGCGGGAACGACGATATTGCAAAAGCGCAAGTATCGCTTCTTGCGCAAGATATCGGCGCGCGATTGGCGCAAGGCGGAGAAGTGTTGTGCGGCGGCGATTTTAATCACGATTTGCCGACAGATTCCGTCGAACGATTCAACGGGAAAACGAAAGCCTTCGGATGGTGCAAACCATTTTTGCACGAACTCATGCCCGAGGGAATGCGGTATGCCGCGCCGTCCGATCCCGAAATCGCGACGAGCCGGCTTCTCGACAAGCCCTATGAAAAAGGGAAATCGTTTGTTGCGACGATCGACGGATTTGTTGTCTCATCGGGGATCGAAATTCTCGATTGCCGGCATATCGACGCGGGTTTTGAAAATACCGATCATAATCCGGTTATCGCCGATTTTAAAATCTTGTGAACGATGCGGACTGCGCGGCATCTCTGCCGCGCGCCGCATTTTTTATCGATCTGCGGCGGATCGGAATCCGCCTGACCGCAGCAGATCCGATTTATGGCGCTTGACAAACGCTGCCGGATATCATCCGCCCTCAGAATCGGGCGGATATTGCCGCGAAGGTTGCGTTATCGCAGATGCAATCAGTTTATGACGGTTTGGCATGTCGGGCGATATGTCGCCGAATGTCCGTCGTCTTTGCATTGCACGGGGGCGTCGTCTCCGAGCGAAAGGTGAATATACATTCCGTTGGCGAGTTTTTCGCCGTTGGGCAAAACAAACGCCATCTGTTTTTGCTGCGATGCCGCAATATGGGCATCGGTTTTGACGGTTCCCAGCAATATATATTCGCCGTCGGCAGCATCGGATTTGTAGATTTTGACGGTTATGCCGGCTTCGGCCGTTGCCCAGCCGCTGTTTTCGATGACGAAATAGATTTTTGCGTTCCCGTCCGTCTCGCATTGATAGGGATTGGAGACGTTTGTTATTTTGAGATTGGGCAAATAGTTGGCGCCGGGCTGGACGTTGAGCCTGAAGTTGTTGAGTCCGTCGATCGACCAATTGTTGCGGTGTTTCGAAGGGATTGCGCCGTTGTCGGAGACATTTGTGATGCTGTAGGCGTGTTGGTTGTATATTTTACGCGTTGCAACCCAATCTTGATTCGGGCTCGAGAAAACGCGCACGCCGTGCGTGCCTTTCAATGCATCGCCGCCCTGGTTCATGATGGCTTGAACGCATTCGTCGAGCCCTTGAGATTGGGAAAGCGATGTCGGGCATGAAGATATCATCGAGTTATTGGACGAGACGACGATTTCTGCGTGCCCGTCGCTGTTGACATCGACAATGACGGGATACTCCCAGTGCGTGCCCGATGTATTGCATTTGCAATAGACCGTTTTTCCGTCGTCGCCGTTGTAAACGCGCAAGTAGTATTCGTCGGCATAAACGATTTCTGCTTTTCCGTCGCCGTCGAAATCGAAGACCGAAGATCCGGTTTTTGCCGACGACAAGTCGTTCGTCGTTCGGCTCCAGACGACATTTCCTTGATAATCGAAGACGATGTATCCGTCTCTTCCGGCAAACGTCATTTCGGGATGCGCATCGCCCGTGACATTGGCGACGGTCGGCGCGCCGCCGCCCTTAACATTATGCGCGACGGGCGCGTTCCAATAGTTCGAACCGTCGCTGTTGAAAACCATGACCGACGGCGTTGTATTATAGGAGCGAACGACGAAGATTTCGGGGTTTCCGTCGAGATCGATATCGGCGACGGCCGGATATCCGTCGGCATGTCCGTCGGCGCGGCGATTGTATACTTCGACGAGTTTTTTGTTCGTTTTGTCGAGTTTATAGGCAACATTTCCGCCGACGAGCTCGAGATCGCCGTCGCCGTCGATATCGGCGGCGACGCTGTAATCGCACGGCGCGTGATGACTCAAGCTATCGATCTTCGATCCGTTGAGGTCAAAACAGCTTTGACTGCCGAGCAATTCGCCGGTCATGCCGTCGTGAACGTTATAGCGGCCATAAACTTCGGGTTTTCCGTCGCCGTCGAAATCGGCAATGCCCGGACCGCCCTGACCGCATTCGTTAATTTTATTCGCGCTTTTCCAAAGAAGCGAAATCGCATCGGACGCGGGGTCGAATTTGTAGACGGCGAGTTTATATTTTTCGGAACAGGTCACGATTTCGGGGATCGTGTCGCCGTCCAAGTCGCCCAAGGCGACATGGCTGCCGCCGTCGGTCATAAAGCTTTTGCCGTCGGCGTCTTTTCCGGTCGAGCTTGCGATGAGTTCGCCCGTTTTTCCGTTGACAATCCGAATAATGCCGTTGCCGTGATAATTCGTTCCGGGAAAGGAATTGAAAACGACGTCGGGAATGGTATCGTTGTTCATATCGGCGACCATCGGCGCGCTCATGACTTGGACGTGATTGGGGAATTGGTCGGGCGCGGTTTCGCCCCAATACCACAAAAGCGTGGGCTGGACTTCGCCGCCGCTCGGTTTCATAAAACACGCTTCGCCGGTCGGTTTCGGCAAACACGTTTTTGTGACGCCGTCGCAATATTCGGCATTTTCGCACATATAATTGTCGACGCACGAAACCGACGGCAGAAAGCATTGCTCGGAAGTGCAAATTTCGCCTTCGCCGCAGCAAACGGCCGTGCCGTCGGCCAAGCGGCAACGGGCATTTTGCCCGCAATCTTTTTGGCATGTTTCGTATTCGCAAACTTCTCCCGTTTGGCAGCAATCATTGCCGCAGCTGTTTTCGGGATCGCAGCACGTTTTTCGCGATCCGCAAAATTGCGTATCTTTGCAGCAATCGGCGCCGCAGCGCGGCGCCCCGTCCAAACAATAGTCGCTCAAAGCGCACGTGCCTTGTTCGGTGCAGACATATTCGGCATCGCAATAGACGTCGCCGCACGGCATTTTTTCGCGGCAGCGGTCCTCGTAGCAGTATTCTTTGACTTCGTCGCATTGAACGCCGCCGCAATCGCCAATTTTTCGGCACATACTCTCGTAGCACACTTCGCCGTCGTCGCATTGAATGCCCCAACAATCGCCTTTGGGCTTGCACGTGCCGAAAAAGCACGTTTCGGAGCTGTAACACGCCAAACCGTTGCAATCGCCGGGCGATCGGCACGTGCCGTTATCGCACGTTTCGCCGTCGTTGCACAAAACGCCGCCGCAATCGCCGGGCGATCGGCATGTCTTTTGGAAACAGACTTCGCTTTCCTTGCACACGGCCGTTCCGCATTTTTCTTGCGGTTCGGGTTCGGGGTCGGCGGCGGGTTTGCATTCGCCGCCGACGCATGTTTCGCCGTCTTTGCACGCGACCGAACCGCACAGATCGCCGCCGTTCGGCTTGCATTCGCCGCCGACGCATGTTTCGCCGTCTTTGCACGCAACCGAACCGCACAGATCGATGCCGTTCGGCTTGCATTCGCCGCCTGCGCACGTTTCGTCTGCGCCGCAAACGACGCCTTCGCAGCTCGTTTTATCGACGCAAATGCCGTCGCGGCATGCGGCATTTTCGACGCATTGATCGGAGGCATCGCACGGACCGCCGATCTCAACGGTGCCGCCGCCGCCGGCCGATTGATCGCCGCAACCGCATGCCGTCAACGCGCACAAAGCCAAGAACGCCGCCAAGTTTGTTTTATTGTTTGTCTGAATTCTCATGTCATCCGCTCCCAAACACGCAACCGATCACTCCAAAAAGAAACGATACCGACAGGAAACACATAGCGAATCCGAATTTGAATATAAAGCAATTATCATAATATCGCCCTGCGCATCAATCGGGAGGATGCGCGTCGCCGCCGTGCGGCATTTCAGACCGCACCGGCCGCAGGGCAGCGATCCGGACAGGATTCATCGCCGCAGGGCGGCGCATCGCCATCGGCATCGGCGAACGGGACATGAAGCAAATCGGCGAATTGACGGAAATATTGCGTCGGTCGATCGGCACATAATAAAAGCCGCGCGTATTGCCCTCGGGGCAAAAGCGCGGCAAGTTGCGCGTATCGCCGCCGCCGCCAACGCCCTTTGGGCGGCGGCAGCGAAAGCGCAACGGCGAAGCCGTATTTGCGGCCGCGCCGCAAATAGGCGAAGCAAATAAAAACAAAAAGAACTTGAAATCGCATGGAATTTGTGCTAGCAGAAGCACTTCTTGACGCAACAGTGTTGCGTTTTTTTAGTTTCAACGCGTTTTTTGTTGATAGTAAGGATAGTTCCATGAAATTGAATTCCGTCAAACCGCTTGTTTTTGTTTCGCTTCTTTGCACGGCGCTTTGGGCATGCGACGATTCGCAATCGATCGACCAAGACGATGATAAGGTCACGTCGCAAAATATCGGCGTAAAAATCAACGACGTTCTCAAGGGCACGATTGATGCGGCAAATTTGGACGAGGATTTGTACGAAACCGTGAAGATAAACGAAACCGAAACGCGAGTCGTTTCGATTGCGACGATTATCCGGAAAGTTCTCGGTCTGACCGATGCGGCGTCCGAAGCGGAATTGGCGAAGTATACGTGCGACTACGAGTCGGCGACAGACGGATTCCGTCCTTCGAGCAAGGGCGACAAATGCGCGCCGGTTTCGTGCACGATGGCGCTTTACAGCTATATCGACATGAATACGGGGAATTTGGTTTACGGTCCTGAACGCGGCGAAGGTTTGCCGGGGTGTTACAACGTCAAAAACTTGGGCGCCGTGCTCATGACGCCGATCAACGACGATGCGAAAACGTTTGCGCTTTACATGGACGGCACCAAGATGGGCAGCATCGATCTTCAAAACATGGGCGACAAGATCATCGAAAAAGACGGCAAAAAAGTCGTTTTGCTTTCGGATGTGTTTGAACGGCTTCAGCCGCAGAAACTCGATCAAATCGAAGCGCTCGTTTGCGATTTGACCGACGCAGCGGGCAAAAAGATGTCGGACGATTCCGCTTGTCCTGCGCGCGCATGCAAAGACGTGCTCAAGGGGTATATCGAAGTTTCGACGCTTAACGTGACCGATTCGGCGGGGGCTGCCATTGCTGCATGTTATGAAATGACGGATGCCGCAGAACTTCACATGAATACGCCCAAAACAGACGACAGTTACAACGTGCGCATTATCATCGACGACAACGACAGCGAAGCCATATCGATCGACGTCAAAACGATTATCGATTACGCAACGACCGAAATAATCACCGCCGACAAGATTATTGCCGCCGTGAAACCCGATCTCGATTTGAGCGCGCACAATTGCAACTTTACGTCGGAATTGGGCGAAAAGACTTACGATCCGATCAAAGACAAGCCGACAAAATGCGGAGAGTTGCGCAGCTGCGCGCTTGCTGCGACGGCCGAGCTCAACGTGACGACCGGCAAGCTGACGATGAACGACGGCGGCGCTGCGTGCTACAATACGGGCGATCTCGACACCATCCGCGTCTATACGAAGAAAGCGTCGGACGAAAACAACGAAACGCCGTCCGAAGCCTAATCGTTTTGCAACGGCTGTAAGGCATTTTAACGCGTTCAAATGTTTCAGAGCCGACGGTCATCGATCGTCGGCTTTTCTTTTTTCGGGAATGTTGATTTATGCACGCCATGCGCACAAAAACGTTGTTTTTCGCTGCCTTTGCAGGCGCTTTTTTTTGCATTTCTCCGGCGTCGGCTCAAGATAAGGCGCCTCGCACTGACACGCCGCGGAATGAAACCGCGCAGAACGGAATTTCAGACGAAACAACAGATAATGAATATGATTCGATGCAAATCGAAGAAACCGGCGAATCGTTCGATTTAGAAATCGTCGGCGCCGGCGATGACGAAACGGCCGGACGACGCGAAGCGCCCGAGACACGCGCAACGGACGATCCGCTCGCCGTCGATACGGTTCGCATCGAAGCAGCACATGCCCGCGAGATTTACCGTCAGACGTCGCCGTTTATCCAATCGATACCGACCGAGACAACATCGTCGATTAACGATTGGCTCGAACAGGCGCCCGGGGTTTTCGGCGATTCGACGGGAAAAGGCCAGCGGCTCGTGTTCGTGCGCGGATTTTCGACGCGGCAAATCACGGCGCGATTCGACAATATGCCTATCGATACGGGCTATGACGGGATTACGGGTCTCGATGCCATTCCGATGAATTGGATAGGCAAAGGCGAAATCAAGCACGCCGATGCGCATTCCGACGATGCCATCGGATTGGGCGGCAGCATCGTCATGCATGCCGTCCAACCAAAGAAAATGCAGGCATCGTTTGAAACGACGCGGACAGGCGGGAGATTTTCGGTCGGTCACGGCATGTCGATCGGATCATGGAAATGGGGATTGACCGCCGGCGCGCATTATTCAAACGGCTTTTACATGTCGCATGCCTATAAAGAAACCGCTCAAGAAGACGGCGGTTTGCGCGACGCAAGCGCGAGTTGGGGCGCAAACGTTTACGGCAAAGCGGCGCGAGAATTGGGCGGCGCCGGGACATTGGAAGTATCGGGCGGGTATACGCAGGCGCCGCGCGACGTGCCGACGGGAATCGGAACGGGGTATTACCGATATTGGAAGTTCACGGAATATCACATTGGCTTTGCGCAGGCGAAATGGTCATACGACACTTCATATCTGCACGGATTTTTGCAAGCATGGTACAACAATCAAGGCAACCGTCTCGAAGTCTTCGATACGCCGGCGCGCAACACGCAAAACACCCTTGTCGCAAACAATTCCGATTGGCTCGATCAAGATGCGGGCGCGATTTTGTTTTTGTCGTCGCAGCCCTTTTCGGCGGGATTAGGCTATATGGATGCCTATTTGCGCGCCGAACTGCGCTATCAGTCGCACGAATCGTCCGAACATCAGATCGTCAAAGATATCGATGTCGACAAATCGTCCGACCGGATAACGTTCGACATCCGTCCGGGATTTAACTGGCAAATATTGCCGAGTCTTTTTATCAACGCCGCCGGATACGGCGTGGGCGACATCGAAATATCGCATGCCGATTCGAGCAAAGATACGGTCGATCTCGTCAATCTGTACAACGGGGGATTTTCGGCCGGTCTCGATTATATCCCGAATGACGCCGTCAAAGTATCGTTTCGCGCCGCGCGCCGCTTGCGCATGCCCACGCTCAAAGAGCAGTTTTCGCGCGCAAGCGGCAACGATTTCAGTCTCAACGCCGAAGTCGCGTGGAATTTCCAGCTTCAAGCCGATTACGTTCCGACCGAAAAGCTCAAATTCCAGGCGACGGGCTTCGATGCCGAAGTCGAAGACTTGATTAACTACCGCTATGTGACGGGGATAAAAGAAGCCTACAACATCGACCGCGCGCGGCTTGCGGGCGTCGATTTGTCGGCGCGGATCGGTCCTTATTGGGGCGTTTCTCTCGATTTGGCATACAGTTTCCTGCATTCCCGCGATCTCAACGCAAAAATGATGCTGACCGATCGCCCCGAACACAATCTGCGTGCCCAAATATCGTATGCGCCCATCGATGAAGTCGCGATTTCGTTGCGTGCAATTTTCGAATCGAAGCGGCGCACCGAAGCGTGGCTGTCGTCGAAAAGCGCATGGCTTGGGAATATTTTTACGCTCGATGCCCAAGTCGATTTCAAACTGCCCTATTTCACGGCGTATATCCGCGGTACGAACTTGCTCGATTACAACTATTCGCGATCGTTCGGATACCCCGAACCGGGATTCCAACTGTTTGTCGGCGGAACGGTTGCCATCGATTAACCATTTGCTTGGATCATCGCAATCCGCAAAGTCGGTGCGCGCATCATGCGCGCATTTTTTTCTGTGCGCACGGCGTCATACTGCCGGCGGGGGCGTTGAATTCAAATCGCAGAATATTCATCGCATATCGGACTGCATTACCATTATTTCGGCGAAAAAAAAGAGCTAATCCTGCAAGAAATTCATTCTCTTCTTTCAAACGTTCGTTTTCTTTCCTCTGCGCTTTGAGCGCGTTCCGAAGCTTTGCCGGTTCGTCATCTTTCGTCTGCAAACATGCCGTCGGACGCATTCCCGAACGAAGACCGAAGTCGCCTTTTCGGTATGCGCGCAACCGAGTCTGCAGCGCGTTTTCGGTCAAATTGAGCTCACAGCAAGCCTTGCATTGCCCGATCGCAAGAGCCGGCTTGACCGCCGGAACCTTAAACGCGCCTTGTCCCGGCGATTTCTTTTGTTCATAGCCCCCGTCCGGGGCGCAATGCGATTTGTCGCGTGCCTTGGAAAAAAGCGTCAACTTTTTTTGTGCAGGAGCATTTTTCGCCCGGTTTTATATCCGCCCGAAGGCATCAAAGGGGCGTGTGCGCGCAAACAAATCGAAAAAAGCGCGGCGTATGCTCGCAGGGCGCAGCCCGAGAACATAGCCGCGCAAGCCGCGCGTATGCTCGCAGGGCGCAGCCCGAGAACATAGCGCGGCAAGCCTGCCGTATTTGCCCCGGCAAATAGGCAGGTCTGCCTGCCGTCAGGCAAGCAAGCCGCGCGTATGCTCGCAGGGCGCAGCCCGAGAACATAGCGCGGCAAAGGACAACGCCGAATACGCCGATATATTATTTTTCTGCTTTTGATTAAGATAAACCGAAAATATCGAGTAAACTTTAATACAGAAACACAGCTTTTGGGCAAAAAAACGAAGTATCGAAGATACAAAAAAAGCCCCAAACGGGGCTTTTTTCGGCTCGATCCTTTCGATATCGCAAAGGATACCGAGAGGCAATCGCTGCTAGTATCGTTTTAAGCCGAGATTTTGCCGCAGCTCGAAGTACTCATCGCTCATGGCAAAACGCGTCAATTCTTCGATGCGTTCTTCGGGGGTGAGTTTTGAGACAGACGGCACTTTGTCGCCTTCGCGGATGCAGATGCAAGCCATTTCGAAGTCGCCCGACATGAGGAGACCGGCGCGGTCGCATGTATAATCGACGCCTTTGAGCCACAGCGACGTGTTGAGCGGCTGTTTGAGGATTTCGCTCTGACTGAGCGGTTCGCTGAGGCTCTGGCGTGCGATGGAAGCCAAGCCGGTGCAGGTGTTGATGATGTTTTGCCCGACCGGATTGGGGAATGTTTTTGCGCCGCGCAAGTAAGTGACGGTCGCTTCGACGATCGTTTTGAGGTCGGCGGAACGGACGCCGCATCCGGCCATGAAGAAGGCTTGGAACATGAGCATCGTGCGGCCGATGATGAATTTCATCGCTTGAGTGTCGCAGCCGGAAATCATGCGTCCGGAGACGATAAACGCGTTGAAATCGACATTGGCCAACCGCATGCCGTTTTCGACGTCGACGCTGACGTAGATTTCGGGCGCCGGCATGACGGAGAACAAGGCCGCAATTCGGCTGTAGTATTTGACGAACTGCGAATCGGCGTACTTGTACAACAGGTTTTCGCCCTTGCTGCGTTTCTGGATGCCGGCCTGAGCGGGTTTCTTGCAGACGAACGCTTCGGAGAGATACTTGCGGACGAGAGAGAAGAATCGCGTCAGCTGCGAACCGCGAATGGCCGGGTGCATGAGCAGGTTGTTGAATTCATCGCTCGTGATGGGCTGAACATCGGCTTCGAAGAGCAATTCGTCTTGCGAATCGTCGTGGAAGCTTTGTTCGTCTTCGCGCGCAATCTGTTTTGCGCATGTGATGTCGGAGATGCACCATGCTTTGTCGTATTGCTCGGAACGATAGTAGAGATAATAGAGCGAGCGGTAATTTTTGATTTCCTGCTCGCGGCTCATATGGCTGCCCTGGAGACGGATGAGCGTTCGGATTTCTTCGATAGCTTCGTCGGTATGGTCGGGCATGCGGATGTAGAGTTCGGACAAAATATTGTGCAGTTTTTCGTCTTTTGGGTCGAGCTCGCTTGCCTGTTTGAAGGCCGCAATGGCGTTATCCCATTCGTTGAGACGCGAACGGTAAATTTCGCCCAAGCCGTACCAGAGCAATTTGAGGGTATCATGGAAGGCCTCGGGGTCTTCGGCTTTGACGCGCTGAATCATGGCTTTGTAATTGCATTCGAGGCGTTCCCAATCGCGCGAAGCGGTGAGAATTCGGTCGATAGATTCGAACGCTTTGAGCTTGGAGACATCCATGTCGAGGGTCTTGTTGAAGTACTCGACGGCTTTGTCGTCGTCTTGGAGCTCGTCGCGATAGATGACGGCGATTGCATAGTCGAAATCGGCGATTTTCTCGTCTTTTTCTTCGTTCTCGCACAATTTTTCCATGACGGAGATGGCATTTTCCCATTGCGCCGAGGCGTGATAGATGGCGAGCAATTGGTTGAGGACCATGCGAGAATTGGGTTGCACTTCGAGAGCGCGGTAGTACGTTTGAATTTGCCGTTCATGGTCGCCGATTTTTTCGTCGAAAATTTTGGCAATTTCCATGAGTTTTGCAAATTTGGCCGTTTTGTCGTCGATGCGATCGACCAAGATGTTCATGTAATAGACGAGCGCTTCCCAATCGCCCATATCTTGGCAAACGTCGATAATGAGTTCGAGGGATTTCGTTTGCGACCCGTCGGCTTCGAGGATGCGTTCGAGGAGCTGTCGGGCCAATCCGAGTTCGCCCAAAGCTTTCTTCGCAACGGCGCAGCTGTAGTAGATCTTGATGTGATCTTCGGGTTGGAGTTCATCGGCGAATTTGTCGAGCAAGACTTGGAGCATGTTGTAGGCGCGTTCGAAGTCTTTCGCTTCGAGCAACTCCGTGCCCATGCCCATGAGCGTGGGCGCATATTCTTGATTGAGCTCGTAGGATGCGCGGTAGAATTCCAAAGCTTTTTCGTGCTGCATCAAATTCTGACAGCAGAACCCGGCTTTGTAATTCAGGGAGTAGAGCTGCGACGAATCGCCGGTGAAGGCGACGCCGTTAATGACGATCTCATAGAGAACGAGCGCGCGGGCATAAGCTTTTTCGGCGAGGTATTTTTCAGCCAAAGGCCATGCGGCGGCGACGCAATCGGGCTGCAGCGTGAGCGCTTCGTTGTAGTAGGCGTAAGCGTTGAGGGAGTCGTCGATTTTATGCAACGAAACGTCGCCCAGCATGCAGTTGATTTTCGCTTTTGCGTCGAGTTCGCGCGTAAATTCGACTTTTTGCTTTAAGATGCGGACGAGATTGTTCCAATCTTCGCGGCGTTGATACATTTCGGCGAGTGCATCGATGGCAGGCATATAGGAAGCATCGATATCGAGACAGATTTTGTATCGTTCTTCGGCGCTTTGATCGTCTTGCAAGCTCTTGTCATAGATCGTGCCGATGCGGAAATGGACTTGTATGGCCTCAGCCGTATCGGAAATGCAATTGATGACGCGGCTCAAGTAATCGATTGCGCTGATATAATCTTCGCAATGTTCGTAGAGATCGGCCAAATCATAGAGCGCGGGCACATCATTTGGAACGATTCCGATGATGGCTTGGAACGATTCGATGGCATGATAAGCATCTTGAACTTTGTCGCGGTAAACGGCGCCCAACTCGCGATAGAGCTCGACATGGCTGTTCGGATTGGGCAGCGCGCCGATGTGCTGATTGACGATATCGATGAAATCCTGCCAGCGTTCGACGATTTTGTACATGCGTTCCAATTCGACGAAAGCGGAGATATTCGACGGATCGATGAGCAAGATTTGGTTCATGCTCGCGATGGCATTTTCGATATCGTTGAGGTGTTGTTCGCAGACTTGCGCGACCTTTGCATAAATCGCGATATGCTGCTGCGGTTCTTGGAATGCCGCGAGTTGGCCGTCGTAGATTTTGAGCAAGTCGTTCCAGCGTTCGAGCGCAATATCGAGGCGTTCCAAGGCCAAAAGCGCGTCGGCATGCGTTTCGTCCATGGCGATAACATCGGCGAACGAAGCGGCGGCTTTTTCGTAATTTTGGAGCCTTTGCTCCCAAATCGTGCCGATTCGGAATCGGACGGCGATTTTCTCTTCGGCGTCATCGATAACGGCAGTTTCGCGTTCGAGAATATCGATGAGCTCATTCCACTGTTCGGCCATTTCGTAGATGCGTGCGAGCTCTTTCATGACATCCAAACGTTCTTCGGAAAGTTTGAACGCCTGAATGTAACATTCGATAGCTTGTCCGACGTCGCCGATCTTTTCTTCGAAGACCTTGCCCAACTCCATATAGAGCGAAACGCGGTCGTCGGTCACGGTCGTCAGTTCGAGACGTTTGGACAAAATATTGACGAGCTCATCCCAGTTGCCCAGGCGCCAGTAGATTTCGGTCATCGCCGCGAGCGCGTCGAGGTTTTTGGGATCTTGATCGAGGACGTAAGCGAAGTGATTCCACGAAGCTTCGTTATCGTTGAGGTGATGGAAATACCAACGCGCAACGGTGGTGTGGAGCGCGAGCATATCGGCGGGAGAAGCGGCTTGATTGATCATGCCTTCAAACTGCCCGACGAGTTCGCTCCAAGATCCGGTGAGTTCGGCCAAACGCTCCAATTCCGCCATGAAATCGTCGTCTTTCCAATTCTCCGCGATGGCAGATTGGAGCACGGCGAAAGCCATCGCCGGCTGCTCAAGCCGTTCTTCGGCGATTTTTGCGCCGCGTCGGAGCAAACTCAGACGCAACGCGCTGTCGTCGACGATATCGGCGCGTTCGACATAAGCGCCGAGCAATTCCTGCCAACGTTCATGTTTGATATAGAGCTCTTCGAGCGTAGCAAAGACATCGTGCCGCGAGGCGTCGAGATCGAGAATCGATTGATAAGCCGCCGCAGCTTTGTCGATATCGCCGACCTGATTTTCCCAAATGTCGGCGATTTGTTTACAGAGCGCGACTTTTGCTTCGAGCTCGTCGGCGTTTGCGATTTTTGCATGAAGCGTATTGACGACATCTTCCCATCGCCCTTGTTCGGTGTAGAGACGTTCGAGTTCGTTGAGGGCGTGTTCGTGGGTTGCATCGAGTTGGACGACATAGAGCCAAATGTTAATCGTATCGTCGACGCGTCCCAAGTTATCGAGAACGCCGGCGAGTTTGACGGCGCAGGCGAGCTGTTCATCGAGCCCGAGCTGATTGCTTTGGAGAATTTCGCTCAGGATTTGCGCCAAATCGTCGGGGTTATCGAGGACTTCGTCGAGGGATTCGATGGCGCGCAACGTTTCGAGATCGGTCGGGACGACGTCGCGGGCATTGCGCCAATAGTCGAGCGATCGATCGTTGTCTTCGAGTTTGTCGCGGTAAATGCGTCCGAGTTTGCGATATGTTTCCAAATGCAATTCGGGATCGTCGGCCGTGAGGGGAATTTGCCGTTCGACGACTTCGGCGACGTCGTTCCAGCGTTCGCAGCGTTCGAACAAAACTTCGAGATTTTGGAGCGCGACCAAATTGTCGCCCAAAACGTCGAGAACCTGATACCACAAGTCGATGGCATCATCGATTTTGTCCAAGATCTCGCTGTTGAGCCGGGCGCGTTTGCCCCAAAGATCGACGCGTTGGGTGTCGTCGTTGCTCGCTGCGGCTTCTTTGTCGTAGACATCGTCGAGCGCTTTCCAATCTTCGCGCGCCTGATAGATGGCTTCCAACGCCGAAAGGGCATCCCAATGCGCGGGATCGAGGCTGAGAATTTCGCTGTATGCCGCAATCGCCGCATCGCCGTCGCCCAAGCAATCGTTAAGGACGGCGCCCAAACGCATATAGAGCCCGATGCGCGTTTCGTCGGAATCGACGACGGGAATTTCGCGGCGGATAATCGCAACCAAATCGTTCCAACGCTCTTGCGCCAAATAAATGCGATCGAGCGCTTCCAAGCTTTCCAAATGTTCGGCGTCGAATCCGAGCACGCCCAAATAACATTTTTCTGCATTGGCGTAATCTTCGAGACGGCTGTCGTACGTTTGCGCCATGCGCAACGTCAAATCTTGTTTGATGACATCGTCATCGCATGCTTCGATCGCATTGGCATAATATTCGGGATTATGCGACCAATCCTGAATAATCTCGCTCAATTCATCGATCTTCGACAAACAAAGTTCGTCGCCCGGGCGTTCGGAGAGAGCCCGTCCGTAAATCGCCAAACCTTCTGCAATGCGATTGAGCCGGGTGAGATAGACGTCGGCGATTTCGATGAGTTTGTCATAACGATCGTGATGATCTTCGATGCGATCGACGAATTGCAAATCGAGTTCGACGAGCGCTTCCCAAGCTTCGTTCTGCCGGTAGTAAGCTTCGAGAATTTCTGCGATTTGCGCGCACCCGTGACCTTCGCCGAACATTCTGCACAACGATTCGACGGCCTCGGGCTGCCCGGGGACGATCATGAGCATTTCGTTGTAGCTTGCGATGGCTTCGTCGTAATTGCCCAAGTACATTTCTTGGACGGCGCCCATGCGATAGTAGCAGGCCAAACGTTCTTCGTCGGTTTCGGCCATATCGATTTCGGTGCGCAGAATATCGGCCAATTCCTGCCATTGTTCCGTCACTTCGTACAAATGATCGAGACCGCGGATGGCATCGGCATCGTTGGAATCCAATTCCAAAATTTTGCGATACGCTTCGATGGCTTTGGCGCAATCGCCGATTTTTTCTTCGTAAATCGCGGCTTCGTGTTTTGCGACGATAATGGCCGACGTCGAATCGCTCGCCAAATCGGCGATGAGATCGTTCAATTTTTCGACGAGTTCCGCCCAGCATTCGCATGTTTCGGCCAAAGATTCGGTTTTTTGCCACGATTCGCCGCGCGCAACGTCGCGCGCCAAAGCTCTGAACCAAGCATCGAATGCGCCTTTCGGATCTTCGAGCATTTCCTCGCGGACAAGCCCGATTGTGCCCAAAAGATTGATGGCCTCTTCGTTATCGTCGCAGCCCGAAACGAGGACTTCGTAGACTTTGACGAGTTCCTGCCATCGCGCCAAATTGTTATAAACGGGAACGAGAACTTTTGCCGCTTCGACCGCAGCATCGCCGCCCAGCGCGATGATTTCTTCCAACGACGCAATGCTCTGTTCGTGTTCGGGCGCCATGTCCAAAACGTCTTTGTAGACTTCGATGGCGCTCAAGCAGTCGTCCATGTTGCGATATCGGCATTCGGCCTGACGGAATTTGAACATCACGCGCGCATCTTCGTCGGTTTCGATCGCTTCGCGGCGTTCCAAGATGTCGAGCAAATTCGTCATATCGTTCGTCGCTTGGTAGAGGCGATCGAGCGCCGCCAAAGCTTCGGCATCGGATGCATCGATATCGAGAATGCGCTGATACGTTTCGACGGCGCCGGCGTTATCGCCGAGTTTCGTCTCTTGCAGCGTGCCCATTTTGAAGAGCAAATCGACGCGCGAAGCATCGTCTTCGACGTTTTCGATTTTTGCCGTATAAACATTGAGCAATTCGTTCCAAGCTTCCTTGCCCAAATACAGACGCTCCAAACAATCCAGCGCCGTCGGCTCGCCCGATTCGTCGGTCAGAATATCGGTATGAATGGCGATCGCCGCATCGACATTGCCCAAGATTTCTTCCTCGATGGAAGCGGCTTGGAACAAGAGCGCTTTGCGGGTTTCGGGATCATCGGCAAGTTTTGATTTTGCCATCAGAATTTCGGCAAGTTCCGGCCACGCTTCTTTGGCGCGATAGAGATCATCCAACGCGTTCAATATCGCGGCATCTTCGGGATCTTGTTCGCGGATGGCATCATAAGTCGCGATGGCGGCATCCAAATTATCGAGATGTTCGCGATAGACTTCGGCGATCATGCATTTGATATTCTTCGCCGCTTCGGCGTCGTCGGACTCGGCCGTCGCCTCGTCCATGACTCTGACGAGATCATCCCATTTGTCCAAAACATCGGCATAATTGAAGAGCTGCCGGACGGTATCTTCGCAGCGCAAATCCTCTTTGAGGCTGCGCGCGTAAGCATCGTATGCCTTTTCGTGATCGCCGCCGCGTTCTTCGCAAAGCTTCGCGATTTCGTGCAAAATATCGCGGCGGCGTTCGGGTTCCGTCACTGCGCGCAAAAGCTGTTCGTCTGCGCTGCAGCGGCTTTGCCAATCGTCGGCGGCGTCGTATATCGGCAGCAATATTTCCGCAATTTGTTCGACGATCGTCCCTTCGCCGTGCGCAAGCATCGTCTCAAGCCCCGATATCGCCATTTCATGCGACGGATCATGAGACAATATGTTGCTGTAAATCTCGAATGCGCGATCGGGTTCATTCAAATGCTCGCTCAAAATCGATGCCATATGGCATTCGAC
>CAVGZQ010000028.1:6361-17728 GCA_963633515.1 Bacteroidaceae bacterium | reverse complement strand
GGCTAACCGCTGCCCATGTTGCAAAAATGCTCAAAGAAGTCAGCCGCTGTCATCAAGTTTTGTGCATCACGCACTTGGCTTGTATCGCAAGTTATGCCGATGCCCATTTTAAAGTATCCAAATTTGTGGTGAATGAACGCACGCAAAGTCAAATCACGCTTTTGACCGAATCGGAGCGCGTCGAAGAAATCGCGCGCATGTTGGGGGGAACTTCGATTACCGACAAAACGATGGCGCATGCCGCCGAAATGATTGAACAGGCAAAGCGCCAAACCGATTGACGGAATTTCCGAAATGCCGGCGATAATTCGCCCGGCATCCGGGTTTTCGGCTTCAGTCACTCATTCGACAGAGATATCCTTCCTATGTCAAAAGAACAATATTCCCTATCCTTGGGCAACAAAAGAACTTGCCGCGCCCATTGGATATGGATTTGGGTCGGAACCGTTGCTGCCGCCGTCGTGGCGGCTTATGTCATCATTGCCAACGCGACCCCCGACGATGCGATTATCGATGCGCCGCGCGTCGATTTGACGATGCTTGGCGCGCAGGAGTGGTATGATCATTCCGACCTCATGCGGCAGACCGCTTCAAACGATTTGATTTCGGATAACGATAATGCCGACGAAGAAACTGCGGATCTCGCAGATCCCTTTCGCATAAAAGGAAAAATCACGCGAAATCAGACGCTTTTTATTGCTCTGAAAAACCATAATCTCGATTTAAGCGATATCCACAGGGTTATCGCCTCGCTTCAAGACATCGTCGATTTCAAAAAAACGCGTCCGGGCGACAAATACGAAATCGAACTCGATGCCGACCGACGCATCGAGCGGTTCGTTTACGAAATGTCGCCCGAAGACATCAGCGTGGCCGTGCGCGACGGCAACGGCTACCGCAGCGAAAAACTCCCCATCGACAAACAAACCCATACATTGCGCCTCTCCGGCGCTCTCGAAACGTCGCTCTATCAAGCTTTTCATAAATTAGGCGAATCCGGCGACTTGGCTTCGCATTTTATGCAACTTTTTAAATACGATTTCGACTTTGCTTCCGATTCGCAACGCGGCGACACCTTTACGATGCTCATCGACAAAATAACGCTCAACGGCGAATTCTATCGCTACGGCCGCGTCTGGGCGGCTTCGTATGAATCGGCTTCAGGCGCAAAATCGCTCCAAGCCTATTACTACGACGATGACTCTCCCGATTATGCCGGGTATTACGACGAACAGGGACGGGCGCTCAAACGGACATTTCTCAAAACGCCCGTCGTCGGATGCCCCATGACAAGTCCTTTCAACCCGAAACGCATGCACCCCATCCTCAAACGCATTCGCCCGCACAACGGCATCGACTGGGCTTGCCCGACCGGAACGCCGATTATGGCCTTCGCCGACGGCATTGTGACATTTGCCGACCGAAAAGGCGGAAACGGAAATTTGCTCGTCATCGAACATGCGCACGGCTATACGTCGCTCTATGCCCATATGTACGGTTTTGCGCGCGGCATAAAAAAAGGCGCGCGCGTCCGCCAAGGGCAAGTCGTCGGGCAACTCGGCAACACGGGACTCTCGACCGGTCCGCACCTCCACTTCGCCGTAAAACGCAACGGACTGTATATCGACCCGGCTGCCATCGACGCGCGCCATGCCGTCACGCTGTCGGGCAGCCGGCTGTCGGCTTTTCATGCCGCCAGAAATCAATACCGAAATACGATGAATCAATTCAATAAAATGCAAAACAATGAAGCACTCGTCGACAATTCTGCAAATTCTTCAAATCAAACCGCGCAAAAATCTGTCGCACAATGATTGCATCGAATAAAACGCCCCCGAAACCGGGCGCAGTTTCATCTTTTGCCCGCGACGCGATCGCCGTTTTGGCCGAAAACGGACAAATCATACGCAAACTTAGCCGCTGCGCTCATAACAAACGTTTTTTGGCTCCGGGCTCGCGCGTTTTGTCTCAACCGGGGGTATTTTGCGTCTGAGCTTTTGCCCGCCGTCGGTTCATCGCCATCCGCCCCTTCCCGGCAGCACATGCAAACCGATTTGCCCGCAATGCGGCCGATATATTCGTTGTTTTGCTAAACATTTGCTCAATTGTTTTGGCTTGCGGACTCAAATGAAATATAATGCATTCGCTCGCACTTTTTTTGCATGTGAGCTTTGCATGCCGTTGACTCCGAAACCTTGCGGTTTTGTCGCTTACGGCATGCAACGGGGTTTTGCTGTCCGATTGCGCGCAAATCCCGAGTGACGCAAGTGAGGATGTTTGCCGCTTTTTTTTGTCGGCTATCGGAGCAAATATGGACGAAATCCCCGAAGGTCTGCCGTCATATTTCGAACCCGTGCGGCGTCTGGGCGAAGGCGGAATGGGTGTTGTTTGGTCCGTTTGCGATACGCGAATCAACCGAATAGGCGCACTCAAAGTCATCCGTCATAAACCCAACATGAGCGATGTCGCCATTACGCGCTTCGAACGCGAAATACGAAACTTCGCCCAGCTCATTCATCCCTACATCGTGCAAGTCTACGACGTGGGACAATTGTCTTCGGGCGACCCGTATATCTTCATGGAACAGGTAAACGGCGACCCCCTCTGCGCAAACAAACTCATCGGGCGTCCGTTTCACGAAATCATGATGTTGATCGACAACATCCTCGAAGCTTTGGGCGAAGCCCACGCCAATAACCTCATTCACCGCGATCTCAAACCCGACAATATTCTCATCGCCGAAGACGAAAACGGCTTTTTGCGCCCAAAACTCATGGATTTCGGGCTCGCGCTGCGCGCCGACGAAAACGATATGCGCATCACATGCGACGGCATGGTCGTCGGCACTCCCATCTATATGGCTCCCGAACAAGCCTGCGACGAGCATTATCAAATCTGCCCCGCAACCGATTTCTACGGCATCGGCTGCATTCTCTATGAGCTTTTTTCGGGCGCGCCCCCGTTTTCGGGGCCTAACGCCGTCGCCGTCATGGTCGCGCAAGCAAAAGAAACCCCGCGCAAATTCACCCCGCGCCCCGAATTCTCCGAAACCATACGACTGTCCGATATCCTCGGCAGATTGCTCGAAAAAATGCCCGATCGGCGGTTCGAAACCGCCGCCGATCTCCGCGCCGAACTCCGCCGGCAAATGCTCATTCGCGACGATAATGTCTTTGGCGTTCAGGCATTGCGAAACGACAGCGACACCGTCTTGGACTGCGCGAAATCCGAAGATCGGCCCTTTTTGTCGTCACAGCATAAACACCATACCTACCGCGCCATTCTCCCCGAGCTCGCGCATGCCAACTACAACTACTCGGTGCTCTCGCTGCGCCCCCCCATCTTCGTCGGACGCAACAGCGCAAAACATATCCTCGATCGGTACTTGCGCGATGTCTATTTATGCCGCCGCGCAGGCGTTACCCTCATTACCGGGCGCCCGGGCGTCGGAAAATCGCGTTTTCTCGAGTCTTTCGCGCAAGATTGCTACCGGCGCGGCACCGCCGCTTCGCTCTTCGTCGACTGCTCCGTCTGCGACGATTTGCGCTTTGCCATTTTCCGCGCCGTCTTCGCCCGTCTTCTCCTCAAAACGCTCACCGATTCCCAAGTCACCCTGGCGCTTTGCCGCTTCATGCAAACCGACGACGAAAACGACAGCCGCGTGCAAAATTTGCGCGCCGTCTACGAAGCCGAACAATCTTCGAAGCCCGCCCCCGTCTCCCGAATGGACGCCGTCTTTTGCGAGACGTTTGCAAAGTGCGCTCAAAATCGGCCGCTCATCCTGTGCTTCGACAATATCCGCCCCGAACAGCGGCTCGATCTGTGCCGCATCTGCCGCTATCTCGCCTCTCTTGCAAGCATCAAACTTCCCATCCTCATCTGCGTCGTCAATACGACCGTTAACGAAATGCCCACCGACCTCGAAATCGCCCTGGGCAACGAATGCACGCTGTGGCTGCGCCGAAGCATTGCCATCGAACCGCTCTCAAACATCGATATGCGCACGCTCTCGCGCCGAAGCCTCGGCATTTGCGACGAGCTCTCCGATTACATCGACAGTCTCGCCCTCGGACTGCCCCAAATCGCCGTCAATCTCGCACGCCAATGGCACTTGGCCGGATTGCTCAAACCGTCCGAAAACGGCTACAAAAGCGTTTGCCCCATCGATATGCTCCCCATCCCGAACATCGTCCACGAAGCCATCCTCAAACAAATCAATCTCACGTTTTCCGACTACGCCCGAAATTCATGGCTGCCCGTCGCAACCCTCGCCGCCGCTTTCGGCGACGATTTCACGCCGAAACTCCTCGCTTTGGCCATCCAAAACTTATCCGGCGCAACGTCTCTCATCAGCCACAGCACCTTCATTTCCTTGGCTCTCTCGGGCGGCGTTCTCAAAACGCTCAACGATACGACGCTGGCTTTCAACCACAAACTCATGCAAGACGCCCTCTTGGCAACCGTCGATCCCTACGCGCTGTGCGCCTGCCACAGCGCCATTGCAAAAGCCCGAAAACGCATCGCACCTTCGCCCGAAAACGACCGAGCCATCGCAAAACACCTCTTTCACGCCCGCGAATTCGCGCAAGCCTATATCGCCTTCCGAGACATCGCCCGCCAATGCATCTTGTGCGGAAACTATGACGACGCAAAAGAATTCATCGATCAGGCGCAAAAAGCCATTATGCAGTTCTGCGGCGTCATCGACGCAAACACTCCCGAAATGTCCGACATCTGGTTTATCGAAGCCGAAATCGACCTCGTCGCAAACCGATTGGACGAAGCCGAAAAAAAACTCCGATGGCTCGATTACGCCGTCCAAATCAACAATACCCCCATCCGAAACGGCAATTTCCTCGTCCTCAAATCGCGCATCGAAAGCGCAAAAGGCAACATCGCCCAAGCCCAACGCTGCCTCAACGACGCCGAAATGATCGTCACGTCTCTCGCCGAACCCCTCGATCAAGACGAACTCGCGCTCAAATTCCAAGTCCTCTGCGCCAAATTTCAATACGACGCATCGCAAGCCCAAGAATTCATCGAAACCGCACACCGGCTCAACAACGAAATCTACGTCGCCAAAGCCTTTTTGGCGTTCGCCCGAAATGCCGTCGGATCGGGCGACCACGCCCGCGCCACGCGCATACTCAACATGGCCGTCGCCATGTCGCACAAACACGGCGACACAAAAACCGAAGCCGACAGCCTCCGACTCCTCGCACGGATCCAAACCGACCCCGACGAAACGCGCATCAAAACGCTCCGCGACGCGCTCGCTTGTTACGAAAAAATCGGCGATTTCAACGCTTTAGCCGAAATTCACGGCGACATTTCGCATATTCTCGCCATCACTTCCCCCGACGAAGCGAAAATTCACGCCCAATGGAGCCGCGTCTTGCAAATCGACAGAGCAATATAATTTCAATGCGTTCGCATATTAACGCATGATATTTTGCATCATCCGATAAAATGCATATTTTATTTGCGATTGCCTGCGGCTTTTGCCCGCTTTGCCTGCGGCAGACGCCGGGCAATGCGCCTTCGGCTGCGGCTATTGCCCGTTGGGCAATACGCCTTTTGGCTTCGGCTATTTCGGCTCGCGCCTCAATACGCCTTCGCAGCTCCGGCTATTGCCCGTCGGGCAATACGCCTTCGCGGCGCGGCTATTTCGCCTGCAGCTCAATACGCCGCGCTTTGATCGTTGGCAAGCGGTTCGCTGCGCGTCCAATCTTCGAGACTGAATGCCTTGAACGCGCTCACGATTTTGACCGGCGAAACATCGTTGCGAAGCAACAAAATTTCGGGCGATACCGCTGCCGCCCATATTTGGCGCCCGCACGACAAAATCCGAAGAACTTCCGTCGATTTGCCCGTCTTTAAATTGACTTGGACGACAATTTTGTGCCCCTGTTCCCCTTCGCACAACGCAAAAATCGCCGTTTTCTGAGCATAAGCATAAGATATGTACGTCCCGCAGGCGATATCGATGCGGCAAAGATCCGAAACCGATCCGTCTTTGAGCGACAAAATCGAAACCGACAAGCCGTCTTTTATCAAAATTAGGTTTTGCGCCGTTTTTTCGCGGCAAAAAGCGATGTCGGCACAATGCGAAACCGCGATATGCTGCGGTTTTGCCGCCGTTTTTTTGACGCTGTGAACGACGATTTCGCCGTCATAAAGGCAAGCAACCGCCGAACCGTTTTCGCTCACGGCGATCTTCTTCGGAATTGCAATCGCCCGGGCTGCCGCAACGATCGGACCGCTGCCCGAAAAAACAAACAAACCGCCCGAAACATCGCAAAACGCGCGCGCATCGCCGCAGGCGCATATCGCGGCGACATCGTTGCCCGCGTCGGCGATGCGGCGAATCGTGCCGCTGCCCGGACGGATTTGATAAATATGCCCGTCGGCGCACGATGCGATGAATTCCGATGATGCCGCCCCCGCGCACGACGCGGTTACGGGCGCAGGCAGCGGGGCAGACGGCAATATCTCGTTTGAATTGCCCAAAAACGCCGTCGCGCTTTCGGGGCGAAGCCCGATAAAACCCGGGCTTTCGGGCGAAGGATAAGCTGCGGCAAAATCGAGGGGTCTTCGGGCGGTGCGCAAACACGATGCGCGGCGCGAAACTTGATATACGCCGACGTTGCCCGCCTCATTGCCGTACGCAATAAATGCATCGTCCGACAAATCGGCCGCCGTAATGCGGCCATGACGCAAAGCGACCGTTTCGGCGCGCAATTTTGCCGGATCGATATGATAAAACGTCGAATCGTCGAGAAGCGCAACGACGAAATCGCCGCGTTTCGAAATGACGAAATCGATCCACGACGTGTTTTGCGGCGCTTCGATGCGCAACAAATCCCCGTCGCCGGCCGTCGGAAGGATGCGCAATTCGCTCGGCGAAACCGCAACCGCATACCGCTCGCACGGCTCGATTTGCGCGCGTTTGATCCCCTTGACATCGTGCGAAAAGACATCGTCGCCGTAACGGATTTCGCATGCATCGGGCAAAACTTCGATTTCGGGCGTTCCGATAAACCGAATAATGCGCGATGCATCGGGTTCGGACGGCCCCTCGGGAAACAAGATGCCGTCGCCGGCATCCAAATCGATAATGCGCTCGGCGCCGCCGTTTCCCAAACACGCGAGTTTTCCCGATCGGCGCCATTCGATGCGGGAGCAAAGGAAACCGAGGCGATATGCGCCCAACACATCGAGCGTTTCGAACGCCCAAATCAGCAGCGTGCCGCCGGCGTCGGCCGATGCGATATAAGCCGAATTCGGGGAAAACTTCACGCACGCGACGGGGGCATTGTGACCGCATTGCAAAACGGCATTGGCATGACGAATGAGTTTGCTCGCTGTCGGAACAAAACGTTGCGGTAAATCGACCACTTTTCCACCTCTTATCCTTAAGAAAAAGCCTCATCGCTCCATTATGGTGTGAAATATTGCCGGCTTGCAACGAAAAACATCACGCCGGCCCGCGCACGCGATGCGACGGGCAGCGCCATTTTCCGCGCCGCAAAACCGCATCGGCGCGCAAGCCTTTTTAAGCTTTTTGCAAAAGCCGGTAATCGCGCAAAATCGTGCCGATTTGATGGATATTGTAAGGTTTCTGCAAGCCGACAATGCCCATGGCGTCGATCCATTTTTTCGTTTCATCGTCGATATATCGGGACGTGACGATAATGCCGGCGGTCGGGTATTTGTCGCGGGTGCGGCGGGCGATTTCGAAGCCGTCGACGACGGGCATGCGCAAATCGGTAATGACGACGTCGAACGCCTGCTCGGCAAGCAACACCGCAGCCGCCATCCCCGAATTGGCCGTCATCACGCAATAGCCCTCGAGCGAGAGCATAAGCGCAACGCTGCGCAAGACTTCGAGATCATCATCGACAACCAAAAGACGATAACGCGATACCAAGCCCAATCTCCGCGATAATTTAAATTGGCGAACATTTCGTTAACGCCAAAAATTCTATCACAGACCGCAGCTTGCCGTCAAGAGATTGCATGCCGTCGGGGCGGCGAGCAACGCCGAATAATCCGCAAATGCAGATGCGTCAAAACGCATTTTATGCGACCGATTTTGAAGCAATGCTTATTATTCGCAAAACCGATAGAAAAAAAAAGCACCGCAAACTGCGATGCTTTTGAGAGCGAGGCGGACGGGACTCGAACCCGTGACCTACGGCGTGACAGGCCGTTGTTGTAACCAACTCAACTACCGCCCCATAACAGGGATATCACCGAATTTTCAAAGAAATGGGCGCAGCAGGGTTTGAACCTGCGACCCTCGGCTTGTAAGGCCGATGCTCTCCCGCTGAGCTATACGCCCCTGGGCACCTTCTGCCTTCAAGGCGTCGGCGTGACGCGCGTTTTACGCAAAAGCGCATGGGGCGTCAAGCAGTTTTTTTGAGAAAATGTTTTTTTTTGCGCTTGAGCCGCAACAACCGGGCATGGCGCATCAAACACGCGAAAAAGCGCGGCGTATGCGCACGAAGCGAAGCGTTTGCGCATAGACGCGCAAAGCGGAGCGTATGCGCGGCGCAGCCGGGCATAGCGACGCCGGCCGGGCGTATTGCGCCGCAGGCGCGATAGCCCGCGCCCCCAAAAAATCAATTCTCCGAGCGGTAATGCAGCCAAGGTTCGCGCAGGGCGCGCCATTGTTCGGTTTGGGATTCGATTTCGCGGCATATGGCAAAGGGGCTTTGGCGCGCTTCGATGGCTTCGCGGATGGCAGACGTGCCGAAAAGCAAATCGATCGCGAGCTTGCCGTCTTCGAATTCGTAGACTTCGCGCCGCCAATCGAATTGTTCGCACAGCGCACTCACGGCCGACAAGATGGCGATGCCGGTCAGGAGCGGACGGAATGCGCGGCGGTCGGTGACGAAGATCCGGAAGCCGCGGCAGACGTTCATGGCATGCTTTTGGAACATGGGGCGGAATGCGGCGGGGCGGAAGACGACGCCCGGCAAATCGAGGCAGTTTAAAGCTTGAACCGTCGCGTTTGCATCGACCCACGGGGCGCCGACGAACTCGAACGGCCGCGTCGTGCCGCGTCCTTCGGACAAGTTTGTGCCTTCGATGAGGCAGAGCCCGGGGTAGACGACGGCGGTGTCGGCGGTCGGCATGTTTGGCGACGGCGGCGTCCATAGCAGTCCGGTTTCGTCGAAATAGCGACGGCGATCCCAGCCTTGCATCCAAAGGCAGCGGAGATTTTCGCGATTCGGCGTCGCATCTTGTTCGCACCACATCGACAAAAGCTCGCAGACCGTCATGGCGTGGCGCGCAGCGACGGGGCGCATGCCGACAAACGAGCGATAACCGTCTTCGACCGAATTGCCTTCGATTTCGGCGCCGCCGATGGGGTTGGGGCGATCGGCGACATAGACTTCGAGACCTTTGGCAAGGGCTGCCTGCGCCAAAAATAGCGCGGTATAGACGAACGTGTAGTATCGCGCGCCGACGTCTTGGATGTCGATGATGACGGCATCCAAATCGCGAAGCGCATCGCCGTCGGGGCGCAGCGATTGAAGCGTATCGCCGTAGAGGCTTATGACGTCGCGCCCGACGATTGCGTCATAGCCGGTTTTGACGCTTTCCATATCTTGCGCGACGCCCCAAAGCCCGTGTTCGGGGGCAAAAATGCGGGCGCAATCGACGCCTCGGCTGCGCAGAGCGAAGATAATATGTTCGCCCCCGGCGTCGATCGACGCCGCATGAGCGAGTACTCCGACGCGCATGCCGCGCAGGCGGCGCAGGAGCGCATCGTCGGAGAGCAAGACATCGAGACCGGTTTTCATCGTCATGGCCTTTATCGCAATCGAAACAAACAGCGGGCGGCAACGCCCGCACGACGGCGTGACTATATCATATTTGCGCGGCGCGATCGGCATCGGGCAGGAATCATTTTCGCGGCGCGATCGGCATCGGGCTGTCCTGTTATCGTGCCGCCCGACGGCGTTTTGAATTTTATGCAACTTCGTTTCGCGAATCGCTTTTAAAATAATTCGCCATTTTATGGTTTTATCGCATGATTATTTGAAAACGCATTCGCTTTGAGAATTATTTTTGCAGAATGCGACGCATCGCAAAACATAATGCAATCCAAACAGGCCGTGCCGTCGGAAATATTTATGAATTAAATTTGCGCAACCCGAAATTGACTGCTATAGATGCAGAAAGCATGGAGCATATGTATGCGCAAATGCTACATGGACGTGTGTATTTTCAGCGGTCTTTTACCGCATCAATCGTTTATTCAAAGGAGCAAAA
The DNA here is from genome assembly GCA_963633515.1 of Bacteroidaceae bacterium. GTDB lineage: Bacteria > Myxococcota_A > Bradymonadia > UBA4248 > UBA4248 > UBA4248. The sequence continues at coordinate 7,444 of CAVGZQ010000028.1, read as the reverse complement.
AAATGCGTAAATTTGCTTTGTTGTGTGCAGTACTTGGTTTGAGCATCGGTTTTTCGGCGTGCGACAGCGACGACGATTCGAAAGGCGCAATCGGAGACAAATGCAGCGCAAACGCCGATTGCGAATCGGGCAATTGCGAAGCGGGCGTTTGCAAAGCCAAAAGCGAAGACGCCTGCGACGGCAAAAAAGCCGGCGACAGCTGCAGCACCGACGGTTCGAAAACGTGCCAGCTCGATAACGATGCGCTCGTTTGCAAAGATAAACCGGCCGAAGAAACCGATCCTTGCAAAGACAAAAAAGACGGCGACAGCTGCAGCACCGACGGTTCGAAGACGTGCCAGCTCGATAACGATGCACTCGTTTGCAAAGATAAACCGGCCGAAGAAACCGATCCGTGCAAAGACAAAAAAGACGGCGACTCATGCGGAGATGGGATGATTTGCAATTCTGACAAAAAATGCGTTGCAGATCTTTCGGAATGCGCAAGTGACGATGATTGCAAAACCGCATTTCCAAAATGCGATACCGAAGCCAAAAAATGTTATAAAGTCAATGATGCTTACACCCCGATTTGCTCAAATGAAGAAGGCAAAAAAATTGCCTATTCGGGAGAATGGCTGTACGCCGACGATTCGCAATCGAAAATTTTGTCGAAAGAGTGTACCGGCGATACGCCGGATTGCAAAGACGGCACATGCGTGGCAGAAGCCCAAACAGTTGAATGCACGTTAGACAGCGATTGCACATCAAAAGCCCCCAAAACGAAATGCGACGTTGCCACGAATACTTGCGTGGAACCCGCAGCAACGACCGACGAATGCGACGAAAGCGGAAGCAAAAACTGCGAAACCGGCAAAACTTGCGTTGCAGGCAAATGTTTGGCCGAAGCAGCAGAACAAGCCGCTTGCGATGCGACATTTGTTGAACGCTGCACCGCCGATATGAAAGCTTTGTTGGCTTGCGATGAATCAAAAGTTGTCAAAAACGGTTGCGCCCAAGGGTTTACTTGTCAATACGATTCAAATGGCACAGCTGAATGCGTTGAAAACTGCCCTATCAATAAGTATAGCGCAAACGATATTC
>CAVGZQ010000028.1:0-6351 GCA_963633515.1 Bacteroidaceae bacterium | reverse complement strand
TCAATACTCAGATTGCGACGACGAGACGAACACAGCTTATAATTACATTTGCGAACAAGATTATTACAAAAGCGGATATCTCTTTGCGTTTGAACGCACTGAAGCATGCGGCACCGATAAAATTTGCAAAGCAAATGATGATCCCAAATCCGGCGAAAAAGCCGTTTGCGATGCGAAATAGAAATGATGTTATAAATCTTTATATATAACTCGACTGCAAAACACGCCTTCGGGCGTGTTTTTTTGTCTATTTGATGCATTAAAAGCCGGATGGATCCGAATTTATAACGAAGTGCGTTATTTATCATCGGCAGACAGGGTTTGTTTGCGGTCAAACCGCCGGCGGCGCCGTTATGCGCCGAGCTTCATTTTATACCGGCCCAAAGGCGACGATTTGGCGATTTTTCGGAATTTGAGGTATGAAGATTTGCGCGCGGGGGCATGCCCGAATGCGCGGCGCATGTTCTTTTATTGTATTTGTTTCGGACAGGGCACATGGCAAGAGTTTTACTCGTCGACGACGAGATCAATCTATTGCGGATGACGGAGATGATGCTTCGCCATGCGGGGCACGACGTCGCCGCGCATGCGTCGGGAAAAGAGGCGCTTAGCGCCATCGGATCGCATGCCGACGGCGCGTTGCCCTTCGACGTCGTGATAACCGATTACCGATTGAACGACGTGACGGGTTTGGATGTGCTGCGGGCGGCGAAATCGAAAGATTCGAATGCGCAAGTCCTCTTGGTGACGGCGTATGCGACGACGGCGACGGCGGTCGAAGCGATGCGCTGCGGGGCATACGACTATATCGAAAAGCCGTTTCGCCGCGACGAATTGCTGACGCTCGTGACGCAGGCGGCGGCGAAGGCAGAAGAATTGCGCGCATCGCAGCTGCCGAAATTGCCTGCGAGCGAAACGCCCGGACTTCCCAATTGCATCGGGCGGTCGGCGCCGATGCGCGCCGTATTGGAGTTGGCGCGCCGCGTCGCGCCGACAAAGGCAAATATATTGATCGGCGGCGAATCGGGCACGGGCAAAGAAGTCATCGCCCGCGCCATTCACCGATTGAGCGGCGTGAAAGGACCGTTCGTAGCGGTGAACTGCGGCGCAATTCCCGAATCGCTCGTCGAAAGCGAGTTTTTTGGCTATGCGAAAGGCGCATTTACGGGCGCCAACCGCGACAAAGCGGGATTTTTTCAGGCGGCATCGCACGGGACGCTTTTTTTGGACGAAATCGGCGAGCTCGCCGCGAACATGCAAGTCAAGCTGTTGCGCGCCATCCAAGAAAAAAAGGTGCAGCGCGTCGGATCGGCGATCGAAGAAGATGTTTCGGTGCGGATCATTGCGGCGACAAACCGCGACTTGCGCGCCGAAGTCGATGCGCATCGGTTTCGCGAAGATTTGTTCTTTCGGCTCAACGTCATACAAATCGGTTTGCCGGCTTTGCGCGACAGAAAAGAAGACATCCCGCTGCTTATCCGGCATTTTATTTCAAAGTTTAACGAAGAACTCGAAAAAGATATCCGATCGGTTTCGCCCGAAGCTCAAGCCATACTGATGGCATACGATTATCGCGGGAATGTCCGCGAGCTCGAAAATATCGCGGAACATGCGATAACGCTCGAGCAAACGCCTGAAATCACGGTTTCTTCGTTGCCTGCGTATTTGCGCAATGCGTATGGCGATGCGCCCGAGATTTCTGCCGGCGCGCATGATATTCCGGAAATTCCGAAAGTCGGCGACGACGGCGTCGAGCTTGAAAATATCGTCGAAGACATCGAACGGTCGCTTATCGAGCAGTCGCTCGACCGCACGGACGGGAACATTACCGAAGCCGCCAAACTTTTGGGAATAAATTTCAGGAGTTTGCGTTATCGGCTCAAAAAGTACGGGATAAAAACGCGCGGCGGCGGCGCGGATATCAATCGCGACGCGTGATCGGAACGATGCGGCAGCGGCCGTTGCGCCGCGCCGAGGGATTTTCGGCATAGGTTTAATTCGCCTTGCGGCACGGGATTTGCGAAGGTATAATCGGATATTGTTGTGTCCGGGGCATGATTTCCCCGGGAAGGAGTCGCGATGAAAGGAGCAATCAGAGTTTCGGATATGGGATTGGTCGTGGGCGATGCGCATGGCTGCCCCGGTTGTGCTCACGTTTGTACGGGCCCGATGATAAGCGGTTCGAACGACGTATTCATTAACAGTCTGAATGCGGTTCGCAAAGGCGATCCGGGCATTCATGCGGCGTGTTGCGGTCCGAATACGTTTCAAACGAATGCGGGCAGCGACAATGTGTTTGTCAACGGCAAACCGCTCGTCCGATTTATGGACGATACCAAACATTGCGGCGGCAACGGTCATATGGTGACATGCAGCCCCAATGTCACGTGCAACTGACCTTTTATAAAACGTTTTGCCGCCCGGCGCTTAAGCGCTTTTCGGGCGCGTTGCATCAAAACCGCCGGCGCAGACCGCGTTTTATGCATGCTTAAAATCGGCGCTTCGGCAACAATCTTAAAACGGCGCAACGCTTTTAAACGTTGCGCCTTTTGTTTGATCTGCGCTTTTTTTGCTTTCGGGCGATCGTCGGATAACCGGGGGGGGTTGTGAATCGCCGATTTTTGAATGCAGGCGCCGTTATTTGAGACATGCTGCGATTTTTCGGGCAAAAAAACGCCTCGGCATGCGCCGAGGCGGCAATAAATGCGGAACGATTATCTGCCGATTCGCTTGAGACCGCCGAATCGGCAAAGCCCGAGATTAAATCAAACCGACGATGATAAGCACGATGCCGGCGACGCCGCAGGCGGCGGCAACGATCGTTTTGATTTTAATCGATTTTTTCGTGTCGAGAATCATTTCGTCGTGAGATTTCGTCGAAACGAGGACTTTAGAATTCTTATTCTGTTCGATGAGGAGATCGCCCATCTTGTCGCAGAGCGTCCCGACGACGGTCACGCGGCGGTCGAGTCCGATGATGAATTCTTCGTAGTGCAGGGATTCGGGACGCGACGGACCGCTGCCCAAACTGAGGCTCAGACCGCCGAAAGAAACCGACGGTCCCGATGCATTGCTGAATTGGGAATCGGTTTTGTCGATCGTTTTGACCGTGCCTTCGAATGTTCCGCCGTTCGGATCGACGAGCATTTCGCCCGTGCCGTCGTCGACATAAAAACGCGTCGAATTGGATCCCGATTCGAGGACAGAAGATTTCGTCACGGATCGTTCGCGTCGGTTGCCGTTTGAATCGGTGTAGGATTCGCGTTCGCGGTGGGATTCCGTAACTTTATAGGAATAATAGAGACATTCTTTTTGACCGAGCGGGCTGATGAGCGGAGATTCGCAACGCGGATTGCCCATTATCGTCATATCTTCGGAGACGACATTTTCGTTGCCCATTTCGCCCAACGCAGATTTTGTTTCTTTATAGGCGCGCAACGTCTCGCCGATAGATACGCGCCCCGAAGCCAAGAGCTTGTCGAGCTTTGGGCGCGCGCTGAACAAAACGATGCCGCCGAATACGGCAGCGACGATGATAAAAATGACGCCAAAAACAATACCCATAATTCACCTCTCGCATTTTTTTTGGGGCGCACAGCCCTCCGGATGTCAGACTTCTTCGACCTCGGTGCCGGCTAAGCCGCGGCCGCGTTCGCGTTTTTTCCTGTCGACGGGCTGCTCATCTTCGGGCACCGTAAGATGCGGCGGCAACGGCGCGGCCGGCCGCGCCGCAACCGAAACGCGCAGATTGAGCGCATCGAGAAAGAGTTTTCGGAATGCTCCCAACGGATTTGCGAAGCGCGTTCCGCGAATTTCTATTGCCCAATAAAGGGGGCGCTTCGGCGTATCGGAATAATCGCAGAAGAAAGGTTTTTCGCAAAAACGCATCATCACTTCGCGATAGACGGGAGCATCGTCGTTGTATTCTTTTTCGAGAAAGATTTCGTGCGCCGCAGGTCCCGGCTCGAAATAAATCTCGGTCCACGTTTCGGCAATGGCTTCGTCGACCGGGGAAGCAAACCCGCGAAAAGCGAGCTGCTGAACCATGGCTCCGATGGCAGCTTTGGGCGGTCTGTAGCCGGCGCGTTCGCTCGTTATCATGACGTCGTACCGCTTAATGCGTTCATTTTCGGGAACGTCGGGAAGATCTTCGGACGGCTCGGCGGCTTTGTCGGCGCGGAGCGATGCAAGATCTGCCGAATTTAACGCAATGTCTTCGACAGACTCCGCATCGGATTCAAATTTTTCGGTATTTTTTGCATCGGCAACCGGTCGGATACCGTCTTTCGCACAGTCGGATTGCGCAGTTTTTTTTCGGCGCGACGTTTTTTTGACGTCTTTTTCGGCCGTTTTCGTTTCGGCGCCGTTAGGATTGTTTTTTTCTTCGGATTTTGCCTTTGCCATCGCCGCTCTGCCTTTCGATAAGTTAAAGAAATCGCATGTCTTGGAACGGATCGCAAAATACTTCATTCGTCGCGAAAAGGCAAATATCGATTGTTTTCAGGCGTTCATCCGGCGTCGGGGAACTGCGGCGCGCCGGACGGAGAAAAAGCACGGCCGCCAACTCAAAAAAAAGCCCGCCGCAGCAGGCGGCGGGGATGAACGGCGACAGCGCGGAGAGCTTGGGTTTATTGCAAAGCGCAGACGACGCCGCCGATTTTAGCCATGCACTTCAAACCGCCGGCGCATGCGCCGATCGTCTCCCATGCATTGTTGATGCATTGCCTGACCGACAATTTGTCGTCCGAACAAGCGACAGCCCCTTCTGTGCATACTTTTGTCACGCATTGCGGTTTTTCGGGGTTAAGAAATGGTTTATAGACGCCGCTGTCCGACGGTTTTGCCCAAGCGCAAACTTGACCGTTCTGACAAAAAGTACTGCGCCAAACCCCCATACTTCCTAAAGCCGAAGGGAGTTCAAGGTAAGCATCAACAGATTTCAGATCTTTGCTGCAACGCGCTGTGCCTGCCTTTGGGGTTTGAATGCATAATGCCGCCCCCACGCTCAAACGAAGCGGCGTCATGCTCATCGGAACGATCGGAAACGGCTCGACCGGATCGATCGGAAACGGTTCGACCGGATCTAACTTATAAATCGTAGAGTCGAATTGGCATCCTTGCGCGCAAGCCTCGGCATAGACGAGTTTTCCGTCTTTGGAGCCTGCGCACGTGAGCCGATTCCACGCCGAACACCGGGCTATCTTTCCGCTCAGCGCCGGTGCGTCGCATTGCGAATTGCACGTGCCCAATCGGGCGTCGCAAACGGTATTTACGGCGCATAAATCGGCGGTCCATTTGCCATTTTTGCAATAGCGGAATCCGACCGACGACGTGCATTCGAATGTGCCGTTGTCGCACTTGCAATAGGCATTTTTGGCATTGCCCGAATCTGACATGCACATGCCGGCCTTGCAAACTTCGTTCGGGACGAGCGACATATATGTTTTTCCGCCCAATTTATTTTCTTGACATTTCATGACGTTGTTTTTCGCGGCGTCGCAGACCAAAGCATCTTTTGCGCATTTGCATCCCAACGGAGCATTGGGCGTCGATGCGGAACCGATGCATTGATCTTGTGCGCCGCATTCGGCGCGTTTTACCCAGCTTTTCGATTCGCAAACATAGAAATTGCCTTTATCGTCGCATTTCGCAGCGCCGTCGGCGCATTGCTCTTCGACGCATTTGAATGCCGCCGCATCGCAGACTTTATTTTGATGTTTGCAATCTTCGCCGTCGATCCAAACGTTTCCGCCGCACGTTTGGATGACGGTTGATTTGCATCGTTTTATGCCGTCGGGTTTGCAATCGACGCATCTCGGCGTTTTTACGTTTTCTTCGTCTCCGATGCACGTCCGCCCGGCGCACGATTCGAGTTGCTTCCATTTGTTATTTTCGCATATCTCGATTTGCGGCGTTTTTACGAGCGCGTTGCAGCGCTTCGTTCCGTTCAGACAAGGGACGCATTGCGCAAATCCGACCATCGTTTCTGCGCAGAACGGACTGTCGTTTGCGCAAGTCTCTGTCGGCGTCCATTCTTTTCCTTCTTTGCACGCCAAAATGGCGTGCGTCGCGCCGTCGGCGCATTTTGATGCGCCTTTGGGGCAGACGGCGCATTGATCGGTGCCGTCAACCGAAAAACATCGTTGGCCTGCGTTGCAATGCGACGTCGTTTCGCTCCAATCGGTTCCGCCTCCGGTCAGCGCGACGCACGTTTTATAGGCGGCATCGTTGCCCGGATCGACGCACGCAATCGCATCTTTTTGGCATAATTCGGGCGGGATGGTCTGCGTTTCGCATTTATGAACGCCATCGGCGATTGCGCATGCCTTGCCGGGATCGCACATTGCCAAA
>CAVGZQ010000027.1:11068-17879 GCA_963633515.1 Bacteroidaceae bacterium | reverse complement strand
TCTCGCGCGTTGGTGGTGGGCCGGGGTTCTCGTCGGCGGATCGGTGCGATTCAATCACACAAAAGACGTCATCGGCAAAGCTTCGGGGCAACTTCTCGACGTCAGCGCATTTCTCGAATCGTATTTCACCCTAGCGCTCAAGCATCATTATTTATATTCGCGTCTGAATGCCGAAATCGGCGGCACGATACGGTTTGAAAACGATCGTCCGTTTATTACGACGGTCGACGAACTCAATTTCGAATTGCTCTATTCTTACCGCGTCGTCGATTGGTTCGGACCGTTTGTGCGTTTTGCCTTCGAATCGAACATGGCGCCGGCGTATTTGGAAAAGAATACGCCCTATACGATAGAAACGCTCGATCGCGGCGGCAGCGTCGTCAAAACCGAATACAATCGTCTCGATGCCAAATTGTCGCCGTCCTTTTCGCCGATAACGATCAACACGGGCGCGGGCGGACGATTCGACGTATCGGCCGGTTCGTGGCTAAAGTTCAGTTCTCGCGTCGGCATCGCCTACCGAAAAGTATTTGCGCGCGATCTTTATATCGTTTCGGCAACCGATATCAATACATCGACATTATGGCTGTCGCCCGTCGAAGGCAGCTCGCAGTTCGGCGCCGAAGCCGCCGTTACGTTCGACTTGACGCCAATCCGTTGGTTTACGCTTAAAACGGAACTTTCGGTCATAGAACCGTTCTATGATTACAAAAATCCCATCGTCGATCTCGACGTCGATGCCGCGATCCGGCTCTCTTCGATTGCGAGCATTTCATACACGCTGCGGCTCAATTACGATATTTCGCTTATCGACGAAGTGCAAATCGATCAATACGTTCAATTGAGATTTTCATACAAGATTTATTGATATAATTTTTTGCAGCCGATGTTTTGGGCTTTTTTTCATTCGAAGCGGCGCGCTTTGCGCGGCGGAGATTTCGGCTCAACGGCTTGGACCGAGGGGGATGTTGCCGCATCTGAATGTCAATAAACCGAAAAAAAAAGCGCGCGTATGCCCGCAGGGCGCAAGCCCGAGGACATAGCGCGCAAGTTGCGCGTATTGCCGCAGGCAATAGCGCAACCGCGAAGGCGTATTGCGCCCCGCAGGCGCAAAAGCCGAAGCCGCAGCCGCATTGAGCTGCGCTTGCGGCAAAAAAAAACAAGCCCGCGCATCGCTGCGGCAAAAAGACGCGCGCAAAGCGTTACGACTGTATGTCGAAGGCATCGGCGGGCGCGGTTTGCGAAGGCGCCGGGACGGCGGGACCGAATTGCTTGTCCATGAGCCGCTGCATCTGTTCGATTTGTTCGCGCTGACGGTTCATCATTTCTTCGAAGAGATCGCCCGCAGAGCCGAACGGGAAGGAAAAGTTTCCCGAACGGCTGACGGCGGCTTGCGCGGCGGCTTTCGGTTCGTCGGGAAGTTTTGAAATTTCGCCGACGGTCGTTTTCCATGTGTCGGAACCGATCGCGATTTCGATAATCGATTTGCTGTCGTTTGCCGGACCGTCGATGGTGACGGTTGACGATTTCATTTCGCCGCCGGAATATACCATCGATTGATAGACGGATTTGCCGCTGACGGAACCGGCGATGTTTGACGGCGTGCCTGCGTTGGGCGATGTCGGCGCGGAGAAGAGCATGCTGCCTTGCCAAGGGGATGCGCCGAGGCGCGATTTGCCCGGTGCGGCAACGGGTTTTGCGTATTTCCAGAGGACTTCGTCGGGCAAATTGTCGAGTTTTACGTAGATTTGGCGGTGTTCGCCTTTTTGGATGACGTCGAGCGTGATTTGTTCGCCCGATTTTTTTGTTGCGATATAGGCCGTGAGATCTTGGGGTTTTGCGAGCGCATGACCGTCGATGGCGATCACGATGTCGCCTTGCGACAGTCCGGTCGCTTCGAGTTCGCTGCCGGCCACGATATTTTCGACAATCAGCCCTTCGCCGTCTGCCAGGCGCAAATGCTGCAGCAAAATCGGCGAAGCCTGAAGCGGGGAAACGCTCATTCCGAGACGCGGTTTTGCGTCTTGCGCCCAAGCATCATTCCCGAAAGCGCCGACGCATAATGCTGCCAAACATGCCAAAGATAAAAGAGTTTTAAAAAAATGTTTCATTTCTGCCTCCGTCATTCAAAACAACGCTCCGACGCGCGCCGAGAGCCTGTTTGACTGAATAAAAGGCTTGCGGTGCGCGATTATTCCGAAAAAAGACGTCCAAAAGGGACGCGTAAACGACGGGGCGGGGGGGGGATATGCGAAAAACGGCAGACGGAAAGCCGCGCGGGATCCGCCGCAGCCGGCGATTGCCGAAAACGATGCGCCCCCGCCGCCGATCACGCTTTCGGCGGATTGTGTTGCGGTTTCGGCGCGTTGGTGTTATCGTCAGCGGTCGTTTGTCGAGGGAGATGCATCTGAATCGCAAGGATATCTTATGCCAAAAGTAATGATCCTCGATCACGTGCTCAAAGAGGTGTTTGAGCTCGAAAAAGTTTTGAAAGATGCGGGATATGATGTTTGTTTGATGACCGGGGCGTATGGGCTTTTGGCTAAGTTCGACTTCGAAAAGCCCGACATCCTCCTGTTTAATCCCGATATGCCGAATATGGAGACGGATTCATTTTTGCAGACGCTGTTAAGCGCGCCGACGATGCAAGACATGATTATCGTTTTGATTTGCAGCGGAGATGCCGAAGCGATTGAGTCTTATTGCCGTCAGATGAATTTGCATGGGTATTATATGACCGAGAACGGTTTCGGCGGCATCCCCGAGTATTTGAGCCATTTCTATGACGACTGACGCCGCGAGCGGTCTGATTAACCGCCGATTCGGCGAATACGTCGCATTGCGGGAAATCGGTTGCGGAGCAATGGCGCAAGTCTATTTGTGCGCTTTGCCGTGCGTGCCGGGGTGTGCGCGTTTTTTGGCGATAAAATGCATGCATCGGGCATTTCAGCAAAATGCCGATTATGTGCGGCTGTTCTATCGCGAAGCCGAAATTGCGCTTTCGCTCATGCATCCCAATCTCGTCGAAACGTGGACGTGCGGGGTTATAGACGGCCGCCATGCGATTGTGATGGATTATTTGTCGGGCGTATCGCTGCGCGATTTGATGGCGCGCGGTCCGATGCCGCCCGAGGTTGCGTTGCAGATTGCGATAAGCGTTTTGCGCGGTCTGATGTATTTGCACGAAAAGACCGATGCTTTCGGCAATCGCCGATCGATTGTCCACCGCGATCTGACGCCCGACAACATCATGGTCGGATTCGACGGAACGGTGCGGATTTTCGATTTCGGGGTATCGCGGCGCGGCGGCGATCCCGACGATATCCAAAAAGGCATGATGGTCGGGAAGTATGCGTATATGAGCCCCGAACAGTGCCGAGGCGAAGACGTCGATTGCCGAAGCGATGTGTTTTCGCTGGCCGCCATTTTGTATGAAATGTGCGTCGGACGCCCGGCCTTTGCCCGCGATACCGACATCGCGACGATCGAAGCGCTTTTGCGCGCCGAAATCGCGTCGCCCAACCGGCTGTCGTGGCGGTTTCCGACGTATTTGTCGCAGTGCATCATGCGCGGACTCGAACGCGATTTGGCGCGCCGGTATTCGGGCGCGCGAGAGTTTGCCGACGATTTGTCGCGATTTGTCAAGATGCAGGGAATGCACGATTTGCAAAACAAATGTCATGAGCATGCGATGCATGTTTGCGGCGATTTGCATGCAGACGAATGCCGCAAATTGCGCCTTTTCGGCGAAGTGATGCAAAGCTATGCGCCGACGATCGAATCGTTGCTGACCAAAACGCAAAAGCCTGTCGGCGATCTCGGCGGCAATACGGTTGCGCTCGAAGAAGTGTCATTTTCGAAAATCGGCGATATGATAACGAAATCTTAACGATTTTTGCCGCGTTCGGGATTGCGGGAATGATGCGCAAATCGGCGATATGATAACGAAATCTTAACGATTTTTGCTGCGTTTGCGGCTAATAGAGCGCGACGATTTTGGCGTTTGGGTAATAGTGATTCAAGATGTCGGCGGCGGTGAAATTGCGTTGCGCCATGCCGATGGCGCCGGTTTGGCACAAGCCGACGCCGTGACCGAATCCAGCGCCGCGGATATCGATTTTTTCGACGAAACCGTCCTTTTTTTTGATATCCATGACAAAAAGCGCGCTTTTCAGACCGCCCAAAAAACGCCGTATCGGCAACTCTCTGACGACGTCGAACGTTGCTTCGGTTCCCGTGATGCGCAGTTTGACGGCGCGATAGCCGGCGCCGCGCGCGATGATTTCGGCATCTTTTATTTTTCCGATCCGCGCGCCGGCTTTTTTGAGCGCAAGCTCGAGGTCGGAGGCGGTTGCCGACGCCGTCCATCGCGCATGTTTGACCGACGAAAAACTTTTTTGGCCTTTCGGCGCGTTGCCGCAATAAGCTTGGCTCGGGCGGTCTAACCACGATCTGAATTCGTCTTCGTTTTTGAAATCTGCCGGCGCGGCTTCGGGGGTATCGGTTCGGGCGGGCAAATAGTCTTTGTCGGCCAATCCCCATGTTTCGGCGCGGCCGGCCGAAATGCCGCCGCAATGGGCGCTGTAGTATGTTTGCGCCAATTTCGAACCGCTTGCCAGCACTTGGCCGCGCGTATTTTTGATGGCCGAATCGGTCCGCGCATCGGCGCCGGTCAATCCGCGATAAACTTGGCAATGCTGCCGATTGCATAAATGGTAAGGATCGGACAGATGACGGGCGCCGACTTGCGCCAGCAACGTCGTGCGCGCGGCTATCGCCTGAGCCTCCAGAGCCGCCTGCGGCGCGCTCGCATAGATTTCGGCCGGCACGATGCCGCGCAGCAGCGTTTCGATATCGGCCGACTGCGCGACGGAAAGCAAACCGTCGGGCGACGGCGATACGACGATTTGACCGTTCAGACGCAAGTCGGCGGTTTTTCCGTCTTCGCCGGCGATATCGTGCAAGATGACCGAATGATTGCCGAAATCAAACCAAAGCAAATTCCTGTTCGAAACGCGGATGCCTAATTTTTCGTTCGCCAATTCGACCGACCCCGTCGGATAATTCAACGCTTCGGCATAAATATCGGGCAATTCCGAATCGCGTCCGGCCGCCAACGCTTCGGGGAATTTAACCGTTTTTTGCGCATCTTTTGCGTCTTGAAGCGATGCGCTCCGGCGCGTGACGAGCAGATTTTCGCGGCTGTCGAAATGCGTGCCGCGCACGGCAAACGATGCCCCGACCGATATGACTTCGGCGTCGATTCCGTGTCGGGCGCAATAGCGCATGGCCTCGGGAAACTGCGACGGCGCGTCGGCGCGCGCCAATATGACGGCATATCGGTAGCTGCCGTTTTTGGCCGAATTCAGACGCGCCGAATATTTGCGCCCCCCCGGAAGCGTCACTTTCGCGCCGCCGCGTCCGGAGGGCAAGACGTCGAAATCGGCTTCGGGCGTAAAAGTCAGCGTGCCCGCGACGTCGGCGATGCGCATTCGGACGACCGGAACATTGCCCGAAGAAAATTCGAGTTTGTCGGAATAGAGAAGGGTGTGGCTGTCGGTTGCGGTTAATTCGGAATTCTGCGCAAAAGCCGGAAGCGCATTTAAACTTGAAATAAAAACGGCAAATAATATTTTTTTCAACATCGGCGTGACCAATCGATAAGCTATCGGCCGAAGCGGAGAATGGCGGCGGATTGTTCGGAAATATCCGCATCGCAGCGATGCCGGTTAACTGCCGCTGCCCGCTGCCGCAGGATTGCCCGACGACCGCGAAATATAGCCCAGGGCGCTGAGCGATATGTTTTGCGGCACGTTGATATTGTCGGTTCGCGAGATGCTTATCGTTGCGTATCTGTGATTTTCGAAATTCGCGCCGTTGATGAAATAGACAAATCCGTTGGGCTGGAAACAAAGCGTAAGATTCGAAAGCGCGTCGTGCGAAGCTGTCGGGGGCGGCGTCGCGGCGAGATGGTAGGTCAGAGCGATGAGCGCCTGATTGTCTCTGAAATACTTTTCTGTGGAGACGGAGTCGAGCGTGCGGTGCAGCGCGCCGGCGCCGGCGCCCGATGCCGTGCCGAAATCGATTCCCACCGACGCCTCCTGGGTTGCGTTGTAGCGAATGGGAATTTGCTTCGATTTGACGCTCGTGCATGCCGCCGAATTGCCCAAGCGCGGTTCGATCGATGTTTGCGTGAAAACGATATAGGCGGCGACGTTGAGCCCCAGCGCGCGGGCGCGTTGGTCGCTTATGAGCGTGAGTATATCGTTTGTCATGGCGGTTTGCGCATTTTGCCCGCGGCTGCCGCTGACAAAATAAGCCATGATGCTGCCCAGCAACACGATGATGGCGACGACGGCCATGAGTTCGACGAGCGTCATGCCGCAACGGTTCGGATTTTGACATGAATTGAGAGCCATAAAACCTCCGCAGCTCGGGGTAAGGTCGCGGCGCAATGGGCTAAGCATCGCGGTGGCGAATGGTGTTGAAATCGTTGTCGCGCAAGAATTTGTCGCGCTTTGCCCGGGCGAGATCGGCATCGACCATCATGTTGACGAGATCGGACAGACCGACGCGCGGCGTCCATCCCAAAACGCGCTGCGCTTTCGATGCGTCGCCCAGGAGCAAATCGACTTCGGCCGGGCGGAAATAGCGCGGATCGACGCGGACGATGACGTTGCCCGTTTTGCGATCGATGCCGATTTCGCCGATGCCCGTTCCCTTCCAATCGATCGTTATCCCGGCGCGGGCAAAAGCACGCGTCGCAAAATCGCGCACCGTCGCCGCTTTCCCCGTCGCAATGACGTAATCG
>CAVGZQ010000027.1:4045-11058 GCA_963633515.1 Bacteroidaceae bacterium | reverse complement strand
GTAATCGCCCGGCGTTTCCTGCCGGAGCATCCGCCACATGGCGTCGACATAGTCGCCCGCAAACCCCCAATCGCGCTTGGCGTTGAGATTGCCCAAATACAGGCACTTTTGCATGCCCATCGCGATATTTGCCGCCGCCATCGTAATTTTGCGCGTCACAAACGTTTCGCCGCGCCTCGGGCTCTCATGATTGAACAGTATCCCGTTGCTCGCGTGCATCCCATACGACTCGCGGTAGTTGACGACGATCCAATAGGCATAAAGCTTGGCGCAGCCGTAGGGCGATCGCGGATAAAACGGCGTCGTTTCGGATTGCGGCGTTTCCCGAACGAGACCGAACAATTCCGACGTCGAAGCCTGATAAAATCGCGTCTGTTTCATGCCGAGAATGCGCATGGCTTCGAGCAGACGCAGCACGCCCGTGCCGACGCTTTCGGCCGTGTATTCGGGGCATTCGAACGATACCTGCACGTGGCTTTGCGCCGCCAAATTGTAAACTTCGTCGGGCTCGATTTGCTGCATGAGCCGAACGAGATTCGACGTGTCGGTCATATCGGCGTAGTGCATTCGGAAATTTGACGATTCTTCGTGGATATCGCGATACAAATGGTCGACGCGCGCAGAATTAAAGCTCGACGCCCGGCGCTTCAGACCGTGAACTTCGTACCCCTTTGCGAGCAGAAATTCGGCCAAATACGACCCGTCCTGACCGGTAATGCCTGTGATTAACGCTTTTTTCATCAAAAAACTCCGCAAAATTCCGCCGCCGATGCGTCGGCAAAACGCCCCGCATTATAAACGATTTGCGCCAAAATGAGAAACGCGATATGGGCATCATGCCCGATTTTTGACTTTTTTGGGCTTGCTTCGGCTATTTCGCCCCTGCGGGGCTCAATACGCCTTCGCGGCTTCGGCTATTTCGCCCCTTCGGGGCTCAATACGCCTTCGCGGCCTGCCTATTTCGCCCCTGCGGGGCTCAATACGGCAGGCTGCCCGAGCTTTTGCCCCGAGGGGGCAATGCGCTCGGGGATCGCCGTCCGCACGGAGCGCAGCGAAAAAGGCGGCGCAAAAAAAAACGCCGGCGCATTGGGGGGGGAACCGGGAATTCCCCGAAATCATGCGCACAAACCCGAAATTTGGGGTATAAGGTCGCTCGTTTTTGCGCGGGCCTGCCGGGCGGGCGCGTTCGATTCGTGTGACGGGGAAACGCATTTTATGATTACAATCGGCGGATATATTCATCGGGAGGCGTTGGAGGACTTGTTTTGGCGCTGGCTGCACAACAAAGTCGAGCCCGATGACCCTGAGCGCGTAACGAAACTGATACATTTCAACAACATATATGCGAGCCGTTATTTGGGACTTTGGGCGCGTCAGCTGTTCAGCGAGCTGGCGGGGTCGGCGGTGACGGAGGTGGCGATTCACACGAAGGCGGAGCTTAAGGATGCGCTGGTGAGCTATCCGCATTATCACGATGATCGGATAGACGAGCTGGCGGCGAATTATTTGTCGCATCGCGAGCTTTATTATGTCGAGACGCCGATACACGGGAAACTTTATTTTGCGGGCCGCGGGGCGGATCACAGGCTTGTCGGATCGCAGCGCGTCAAGCGCGCGCGGCGTTTGGCCGAGAAGGCGGCGCGCCGGATTGTGGACATGATTTTTGCGGCGATCAAGAAGCGCGCCGAGGATTATGCCGACATGCGCGCCAAGCAGTTCGGGATTGCGCGCAGCCAGCTTGTGACGAGCGAAAGCGAAATGATCCGGGAGTTTGAGCGCGCCGAGAATCGCATCGTGCAGGATTTGCGCGACGGCGTGAATTTTCCGAAGATAACGGCGCCGCCGATTAACGACGTCGTCGGGCTCAAGGTCATCATCGATCCGTCGCAAGAACCGCATTTGTTTGATTATATCGAGTCGCGGACGCGGTGCGAAATATTTGAAATCGAGCCGCATCACAAAAAAAATTACAATGCGACGAACTTGGTTTTGCGGGCGCGGCCGTTAAAAAGCGAGCTCGTGCGCGACCCGATCGATGCGCGGCTTGTCAATGCCATGCGCGCGCGGGGGCTTTGGCAGGGGGATGTGCAGCGCGAGTTTGAAAATTTTGTATATTCGGGCGAAGATGAAGTATATATTGAAATAATATATTCGTCGTTCGAGGATTTGCTCGAATCGGAAATCGGCGCATCGATGCATGAAACGCGCATTTCCGATCAGCGCAACCGCGAAGAGTATACGGGTCATTTGGCGCGAAACATCGAATATCTCGTGCAATATATATTTGCGTTTGCATCGTTTCCGAGCGCGCATTTGGACGAATGCGCGATAAAAGTTTGGTCTTATTATTTGCCCGATTATTTCAACGAAGTGATGAAAAAATTGTATCGGATAGAAGATCCGTTTGTTTATTAGTTTTCGGGGCGTTCGGCGGACAGAATCGGGAAATGCAAATGCTGCGGCGAATTTGATTTGACGGGGCTTCGGCTATTTCGTCCCTGCGGGGCTCAATACGCCTTTGCGGCTTGCCTGTTTCGCCTTCGGCTCAATGCGGCAGACTTGGCGCGGCTATGTTCGCGCCGGCTCAGCGCGCATGCGCCGCGCTGAGCTTTCCCTGCCTTGCCTGCTTCCGGCACGGCTGCGGCAGGTGCGGGCATGCGCGCGCTTTTGTCAGGAATCGGCATCCGGCTGCAATGCGCAATGAACAGCGATTATTGCATGCCGAATGCAGCCATCGCGATCGGGCGGCAAGGATTCCGGCGTTCGGCAGAGCTCAGAGATTATAAAAAAAAGCGGTTTTTCCGGGAACGCCGGAATGCGGAAAAAATCCGTCCGAAAATGAGATATATTGCGTGCTATCGGTTGAGTTGCGCGGGGTTTTCGGTTATTTTGCCGGATGTCTGTTTTTGCTTTGTTCACGACGTCAGGAGGGCAAAAGAATGAGGAAAACAACGATTGCTCGGGGCATATTGCTGGCATGCGCAGCGGGGCTTGCCGGGTGCGCCAACGGCGACTATTCGAAAGAGCGCCAAACGCGCGAGGGCGTAACAATAAACGGGTCGCATTTTGCATCGGCCGAAGAAAACGACCAAAACGCGTTTGGGCGCGAAACCGACGGTTTGTCGTCCAATCCCAAAACGCAGCCGTCGGATGACGATTTGGGCACTGCGCTCAACGGCTACGACGAGGTCGTCATTACGGCCGAACCTGCGCATATCGAGGCGTTTGTCAACGATGCCGTCGATATCAAGTTTAAAGTTTCGGGCCGCGAAACTCAGCGCAATGCAAACGCCGACGCGAAGTCCGAACTCAAACCCATTCTGAAGAATGTGCAGTTGGCCGTCATACTCGAAGCGCAGAGCGGCACCGACGGCGCGATCGAGTTTTTCTCGGGTCAGAGCGTCAAATCTTCGTCGCCGACAAAGATTGTGCTGACAACCGATTCAAACGGCGAAGCCGTCGTAAGGTTTTATACGGGCACGGCGTACAGCAAAAAAAATCCGACCTATTATATCAACGCTTGGCAGGCCAACGATGCGTTTGCCGAAGTCGTCGCCTACATCAACAAAGTGCCGCAAATCGGCGACGGCGGGAATTATGAGCTCGGGAGCAAGGATCGCGCAAACGATCTGACGGCGCCCGATGCGATGAAAGACGTGACGGATTGGACAATCGGCAATGCGATAATCCGCAACGACGATCCGCTTAATCAGGAAGTTTTTGTCAACGGCACAAAGCGGCTTCGCGTAACAGTGCTCAAGTCGGCAGACAGCGCAACCGCCGATTCGGGAACGGCGATTTCGGCGTCCGAACCGATTTGCTGGAAACTCGTCACGTATCAAGGCAATAACGGGGCATACGTATCGCAGGTTTATCTCCCCGACGGCGACGGCTACGGCAGCGCATCGGACGAAGGATGTTCGAAAACCGACGCCAACGGCGCGTTTTGGGTCGAAATCAATACGGGGATTTATTACAATGAACGTTATTTCTTGAATTTCTTCCATCAAAACGCAACGCCGCTTTCGTACCGAATCGATACGTTTGTTGCGCCCGAAACGTTGGGCGAGCAAGGCAATGATGCCGAATATAAACAAGATGTGAGCGAAATCGTCAATCAGGACCAAGACGGTTATAACAAGGGCGAAATTAAAGAAGACACGACCGAAAAAATACTCAAAGAAATTTTCGGCGATAAGGATTGCCAAGAGCCGCGCCGCAGCATTTTGGAAAAGTGTTACACGGAATGCGCATTCGATTGCATGAACGGCGCAGGGGCTGCGACGTGCAAAGGCGAATTTATATGCACAATGAAGCAAAACGACGACGGATCGTGGAGCATCATCGATGGGGATGGCAAGCCCGTAAAAGGCGATATGGACGGCGATTGCTGCAACGACGAGAATTACGATCCCGACAAAAAATGCGCATTGCCAAGCGGCGTATCGTGCGAAAAAAATGCATGCAAAGACTCGGGCAAATCGTGTCTCGATGCGATAAACATCATACTCGACAAAGACGAGAACGGCGATATTACATATAACGGCGTCGATACCGACGGCGACGGCAAGCCCGATGTTGCGCCCGATGTGTGCAAAGTCGAGCCGAATGCATTGGGGTGCAATGCCGAAAAAGACTACCGTTTCATTTGGGGCACGGACGGAAGCAGTTTCTACAACAAGAAATTGAGCACGCCGATCGGCGAAGAGCTGAAAGTATTTGTCAAAGCATACGAACCTTATGTTTCTTCGCAAAATATAGAAAAGCTCGACAACGTTCAAGCGAAGCTCGAACGCGGATCGTTTGCATCCAACGATGCCATGCTTCGTTTGGCCAACGGCGCAGATGATCGTGAGAATATCGAATTCAAGTTTGATGATAATAATTCTGGGCAATTCGTATTTTGGTCGGGCAAGGCATTCGGCGCGTTGTACTATGTCCAATTGCTTCATAAGGCGGTGAAACCGTCGATGATTCCGATACTGACGTCAAATGTCGTCAACATGCCGAGCGGAGAGGGCGACAGCCCCGACGAAAAAGAATTGGAACGCGGCGGCGCGGCCGTGACGCCGCCGGCGAGCATGGGCGATGCCGATTTGAATTTGGGCAAATGTTATTTGTTTATCGATCCGAACGATATCGAAACGGTAAAGAAAGCGGCTTTGGATCTGAAGGGATCGGCAGGCATTTTGAAAGAGTTGACCGCCGGCGCAACGGGCAACAAAATCATGACGGATCTTCAGACGCCCATTGCGCGCACGCTCATATTGAGCACGGCTCTCGTTTGCGACAAACACAAAGCGGACAATCCGGTCGTTGTCAAAAATGTCAAAACGCATTGGAAACTGACGCGCGGCAAATCGACGTATAACAACGGCACGCTGCTGAGCTCGGTCAATGCGACGGGCAGCGACGGCGTCGCATCGTCGCAGTTTTATGCCGGCACGGGCTATGGCGCGACGTACTATGTGAGCGTTTTCCATCCCAATGCCGTAACCTCCGATTGCACGGCAAGCACCGTTGCCGAATATGCGAAATGCGACAAACGCCCGGCGATATTCGAAGTCAAAGTCAACAATTCCAAAGGCGTTGTGCCGGGCGCAGGGGAAAATGACGATCCCATTTTGCCGGGCGATACGACCGGCACCGACAAAAATGGCAACAAAGGCATTTGCTGCAATATCGGAAATCTCGGATGCACGACGTGCGAAGAGACGACATCGGCCGAAGGGTCTTCTTCGGTTGATTGCACAAACATCGACAAACGCACGTATGTGTATTGCGACGAAAGCAACGGAACGGAATCGCACGGCGACAAACCCGGGAAGAGCGAAGGATTGCCTGCCGTTGCATGCGATATGAGCATGTCAGGATGCAACGAGGGCGGAACCGGGGAATGCGAATACTATGACGGTTCACCGATTTCCGAAGGCGATGGATGCATCGCGCTTTATGTTGACAAATCGTCGCCGTTTAATGCCGCGATCGGCAGAACGGAATCGATACCGGTCAAAATGGGCGTGTATTACGCCGGCAGCGGCTATGAAATCGTTTCGGAAAAGGTATATGCCACGCTGAACAAACCCGACGGCGGCGACGGCAATTTCTTCTCGGATACCCAAAAGACGAGCCTGAAAACGGGGAAAGCGATATTTTACTTCCAAACCGGATCGGTGACGACGTCGTATAAACTGACATTTTCGCATCCGAATTTTGCCGACAAAAAGGGCAATATGATCCCGGTGTCGATCATGGTCAATACGATGGATCCGTCGCTGATCGAAGCAAAGACGGCGTCTAAAAATATATTGGATCTGAAAGCAAAAGGCGCGGCCGAAGGCGATACCGTCAAGTTCTATGTGCTTTCGTCTGCGTATAACAACTGCAGCAATGCATTTGCGCTCAATACGCAAGATAAAGTTCAGGCGGCGTGCGAAGCGGCTCAAGGTCCTTCGGATTGGACAGATGCGAAGAAGAATACGAGCAAAGTCACAAAAAAGGATATTTGCGGTCAGTCTCCGACGGCAAACGAGTCCGGCGTCACGATATCGGTTCCGAATTATAAGGCAAATTTCATCGCGTATGCGGTGAGCTATGACAGCAGCGGCAGTCCGACCAAATGGGGATGCGAAGAAAATCTCGATTTCGTCGAAGCGCGTTGCAGCAGCTATGCGCAAGAGACCGTAACGAAAAATGGCAAAGAGACAACGGAATCGGTGTGCAACGAATTGACTTTGAGCAAGTCGATAGCGCTTTCGGATATACCGTATGTCTTGGGCGATTCTTACGGAGTGCAGAGCATTATCGATATCGGTCCGCTCATTGAAATCCCGACGTCAAGCGGATGCAATGACAAGTCGATCGGCTGCGCGCTTCGCAAAGTCAAGGATCTTTACAATAAATACATCGGTCAAGATCCCGGACAAAAGGTTATCGATGCGCTCGAAAAATTTGTATTCCCGTATGAAATGCTCAGCGATGAACTGAAAAAAGAAGGCAATAATACGCAGATC
>CAVGZQ010000027.1:0-4035 GCA_963633515.1 Bacteroidaceae bacterium | reverse complement strand
ATCGGTTGCATGAGCTATTCCGGCATGGGCAAAAAGTTTGATGCAGATAATTGCGGATCGACAAACAAGGTCGAGGATATCGCTTATAAAAAGTGTTGCCCCGCAGGCACAAAAGAAGAAGATTTGTGCTCTGATCCGAGCGCAAACAATACGTGTCCCGGCAGTAAGTCGGATCACCAATATTCCACCTCGTTTTATAAGAACAGTCAATGCCTCTGCGCAAAAGTCTATCATTGGACGAGCGGTTGCGACACGTGCAATACGCTTGGCGCAAAGCTCAAACCGCTTGTTTTGAAAGGTTTGAAGAGTTTGGTGAACAGCGCATTCGAAAAAGCCGCGCTCGAAGACAATTTGTGCAAAGTCATCGATTCCATCCAATATATACAATTGAAAGGCAATGCGACGTTTAAATCGACCGGCAACGACAAAGCCATAAGCACAGTTATGATGTTTAACGGCATCGAAATACCGCTGGCGGGAACGTCGGTTCAATTGGAAGGCGCCCGCATCATTACCGGCAAAACGGCAAATACGGTTTTCTCGGCGGATTCGGGCAGCATTTCGATTCCGAGCATGAGCATGACGCTGAGTTACGGAGAATTGGTCCTGAGCATATTCGGAGAGCTGATTCCGGGCGCCTATGACGAAGAAACCGGCAAACTCGATCTCGCAAATATCATCCAATGCAGCAAAATGCTCAATGTCGGCAGCGGGTTTAAGATTCCTGTCGTAAATATTACCATAACGCCCGAAATGGTCGATTTCGTGTGCAGCATCGCTTTGCCGAAAGCCGATGAATATGCGACGAGTTTTGCGGAACAAAAATACGTCAATTTAAATATCGATTTGACGGGAAGCGCGCAGCTTTCGAGCGACAAGTGCGAGACGCGCAAGGGCTCTGCCTGCGTATCGGAATCGCTCAAAAATGGCATATGGTCGGGCAAAGGGTCGATGAGCGGAAAGAAGAGTGCCATTACCGGCGCATGGGTCGCGTTGCGAAACGGCAGCTCTCACGAATATCCCGAATTGAGCTACGGCGTGCAGTCGCTCGACGAATATATGGCAGCCAACAGCATTTGCCGCAAAGTTTTGAGCGCCGAAGATACCGTCGAAACGACGAACAAAGCGTGCTTGGGCGGTTCTTTTGATAACCCCAAAGTCCGTCCGTCGGGCAATAAGTGTTCCAATGACGGTTGCAAAGACAAGAAAGGCATTGTCGTATGCAACAGCGACGGATCGTTCAATGCCAGGTATGCCAATGCGACGGCTGCAGAAATCATCAAAGCAGCCAATGCGGCTTGCAAAGACAATAAAGACGATGAATCATGCAAGAATAATCCCGAAATCATCAACGGCGGAAGCGGGCTGACAAACCAAAATTGCATAGATAAGGCCTTGGATGTTTGCGAATCGGATAATCCGTCTATTGTTGTTTATAAAGGTGAGGACGGTTCATACCAATATGATCAGGAGTCTTGCAGCACATCCGACCCAAAACTTACAATGGCTGAGTGCGCAACGAAAGCATGCACGGGCAAGTGCAGCGAACCCGGGTGCGTGATGAATTCCGAAGTCGTCGGTTGCAAAGATTCGGAAGATGCAACCGAAGCAGAAGCACAGAAAACGGTCGCCGAACAACTCGCTGTTTGGGATTTCAGAACATATACGAAACTTGCGGATTTGAAAAATGATTTGACCGGCGGCGGAGCGTCTTGCGACGATTGCCCGATCGGCGATGTCGGAATGAAAGTCACTTTCAAATCGGACACAGGCTGCGGCAGCGCCGATGTCAAACTCGTTCAGGGTTCGGACGGCAAACTTGGCGCCGTCGGCACAAATGCCACCGTCAGCGAATGCGGAAAAGATTCAAACGATAAAGCCGGCAGAATCGTTGTCCAAGGCAAAGCCCCGGAGTATAAAATAACCAAAATAACGTTTAATGTCTTGGGCGCAGGACGCAAAATAGGTTACGGACTCGAAGGCAAAACTCCCTCGACATCGTATAATTCGCCCGAAAATACATGGAATAACCGAACGTTGGAAATCTCCGACGGACAGCTTGATTATGGCGAGGAATTTACTTTCTACGTCGGTCCGACGGGGAATGCGACTGCCGATATGCCGGCGATGCGCATCGACGATATCATCGTTTACGGCATTAAGAATCCGTCGGCGACGGCGGCGAAGGCCGAAGAAGCATCGCCGACGCCGGCCGAATAACTGCGATAAATATATTCATAACTTGCTTAAGCCTGCGGCGAGCGCAGGTTTGGGCTTTTAACCAAAGCGCTCCGAAACGGAGCGCTTTTTTTTGTTTTTGTTGTTGTTTGCAGTCAATCGGTCCGCCGACTCTCGGAATGCAGATATTGCATGCAACAAAAAAACGCAGCTGCTTCGGGCAAATCGGTTTTTTTTTGAATGTGCCGCCATTCGGCATAGATAAATGCGGATAATCATCGTCGCATCGATGGATTTGTCATCATCCGAATTGCAATAAAACGGGATTTATAATTGCCATAAAACATATCGGGCGTATATGCTGTAAGTTTTCGCGCGCGGCGGACCAAGACGCGCGCAATCGTTCTGCCCGTAACATAATAAAGGAGTAAAAATGGGATTTCGCATTATATCGGCGCGATCTTTTGATGCGCGAAATTGCAACGTCACCGTGTTGGCGACAGAAAAACGCATAAAGTCTGTGATTTCGCATTTGCCCGTCGACGAACAAACGCGCCGGCTTG
Source organism: Bacteroidaceae bacterium (assembly GCA_963633515.1). Taxonomy (GTDB): domain Bacteria; phylum Myxococcota_A; class Bradymonadia; order UBA4248; family UBA4248; genus UBA4248. Next base: position 1,294 of record CAVGZQ010000027.1, on the reverse strand, counting down.
CTTTGACCATGATCGACGGCAAAGAAAAAACGTTTACATTGCATCGTCCGGCAGCAGACAATGCCGACACGGTCAAGCCTTTGCGCCTTTCGGTTGTCGCATTGGGGGCTCAGCAATCGCGCTATATGCCCAAACAAGATGTTTTTGGCGTTAAACTCAACGATAAATCATTTGCCGATAACGCTTCATTTGTCGTCGCGCTCGACGACGAAACCGCCGATGCTTACGAAGGAATCGTTGCTGCAATATTGCGTCAAAACCCGCTCTATAGCCGAAAAACCGAAAAAAAAGACGGCAACGGGATATCTGCATCGAGCGATAATATCATTGCCGTCGCAAGCGATTTAACCCCTGACGATATGGCGCGCCTTGCCGCTGTCGCCGAAATCGTGCCGCTCGTCATGAAATTGGTCGATATGCCGGCTCTCGAATTAAACTGCGAAGATTTTGCAAATATTGCAAAGGAATATGCAGAAAATTCGAAACTGGATTACCATGAAATCGTCGGCGACGAACTCTTGGCTCAGGGTTTTGGCGGTCTTTATCACGTCGGAAAAAGCGGCGTCGCCGCGCCGCGTCTCGTTGCGCTCGAATATCGCGTCAATAATCCGCGTCGCCATGTCGCGCTCGTCGGCAAAGGACTTATATACGATACCGGCGGATTGTGCCTTAAACCTCGCGAGCATATGGCGACGATGAAAAGCGATATGGGCGGCGCAGCCGCCGTCTTGGGCGCAGTTTTGCTTGCAGCCAAAACGCATCTCGATTGCAATGTTACCGCCATTTTGTGCATCGCCGAAAATGGCATAGGTCCCAATGCTTTGCGCCCCGACGATATCGTCGCGCTTCACTCCGGGCTTACCGTCGAAATCAATAACACCGACGCTGAAGGCCGTCTCGTTTTGGGCGACGGCGTTTCTTATGCCGGCCGGCATTATTGCCCCGATGATATCGTCGATATGGCGACGCTTACCGGGGCGCAACTCATGTGTACCGGCAAACGTCACGCCGGACTCCTGACAAAGTCCGAAGAATTCGAAAAGACAATAGCCGAATTGTCGCGCGCTTGCGGCGAACCCGTCATGCCCATGATTTATGCGCCGGAAATGCTGCTCGAAGAGTTTAAAAGCGATGTCGCCGATATGAAAAATTCCTGCAAAGATCGCTTGAATGCGCAATCTTCGTGCGCCGGGCACTTTGTCGAAAAACATTTGCCCCCCGATTATAAAGGAAGATATGCCCATATCGATATCGCCGGTCCGGCTTGGAACGGCGAACGCGCTTCCGGCTACGG
>CAVGZQ010000026.1:7990-18263 GCA_963633515.1 Bacteroidaceae bacterium | reverse complement strand
ACAATAAACTTCGCAATGCGGCCGGACATGAATACTCCGTCTTGTCGATACATTGTCATTCAGACATGGCGCTTTGCGCCAAAAAACTTTAAACACCTGTTCTCTTTGCGGATTGGCCGCGCTCCGAAACCGGCGGCTTATTCCGCAAAAAAGTTACTCCGCATACGACAAAATGACGAATATTCGCAACCATAATGCGGCATAATTCCTCCGGCAACTTTCGGCAAAGGCGGATCGCCATGACGCAAAAAAAACGTTCGATTCAACCCCGACCGCGTCCAAAAACGCCGCGCCCGCGCAACATCGATTCCGGCGCACAAACGCCCGACGCCGGAACGCTTTCGGAAATCTTGCGCGGCGGCCGTCCTTTTTCTGCCGGCGGGCAAGCGCCCGATTTCGCAGCCATATGCCGCATATTGTTCGGCGCATCGTGCCGGCCGATAGCTTGCCCTTTCGCTCCGATAAAAACGGGCCGGCTTATTCTGACGGCGCCGTGCCGGATCGTTCTTGCTCCCGCCCCGATCCTCGTCTTCGATGCCGAAATTGCCGAAATCGCGCCGATTGCCGCCGATAACACAGGCTTTACCCTCTGCGAAGACGTTTTCTCCGACCGCCTGAATGACGATATTTGGCGCGAAATCGAGCAAACAATCGATCGCGCCCTCTCATTGCAAACGGCTTCGAAGAGCGCATTTTCTTCCGCCGGGGCATTGGCGGTCATTCGTTGCGCCGACGGCTGCTGCCGTCCTTGGCGCATCGCTTGGGCGACGCGCGGCGAAGATGCGCCGTGCCGGCTTTTCGTCCTTGAGCCGGGGCGAAATAAAAACACAACCTATGCCGCGCGGCAATTGCTTGCCATGGCGCAAAAAAACGCCAAAAAACCTGACATCCGAAACATCGAAGCCGCATTTTCCCCCGATCGGCTGCGCCGCGATTGCCTGTCGCAGATCGCAGATTGGATTTCGGTCTATGCGCCGCAAGCGGCATGTGCCGATGCGCGCTGCGCGCAAAACGGGGGATTGCTGCAAATTTGCATCAAATCGGCGTTTTTGTGCCTTCTGCGCGCTTCCCGGCCGCATGCCGCCGGGGATGTTTCTGCTCCAAACAGCCGACTGCCGTTCGCGCAATCCGTCGAACGCATCTGGCGCATCCTGTTCCCCGACGCCGAAACGAACGCGCCGTTTGGCGATCTCGCGGCGCCCGTCTTCGGCAAATCGTTCGCGCGCCGACGAAACAAAGCGCTTGCCTGCTTTGAAATGCGGTTCGGAGCATATCTTGACGGCGATTGCGACGCGCATCCTTCGGCGTTCCCCCCCAAAAAAACAGCCCACGAAAACGCCGACGCGGCGGAATGCGCGCTTTTTTCGGTTTTTTCGCAATACGGCATAACCCCGCGCGAAAATTCGCAACGGCATGTTTTTTTGTCGCTGACGCCCGAAATTCTGAGCGCAATCTTCGAACACAGCCTCGATGCGCCGCTCAAAAGCATCGCATCCGGCAATCGCAAAGCAAACGAATCGACGGGATCTTTTTATACGCCGCCCGAAATCGCGGAACTCATGACCGATTGCGCGCTGCGCGCCCATCTGCGCCGCATCTTGCCCGACATCGGCGCTGCGCAAATCGACGCTCTTTTATGCGATGATGCGGCAGGATCGCCCGATTCGCTCTCCGAAGCGCAGCGCGCAGCCCTCCGGCATGCAATCTCAAACATCAAATGCTTCGATCCGGCTTGCGGATGCGGCGCTTTTGCCGTGCAAATTCTGCGAAAACTCGCCGCTGTTTCTTGCCGCCTCAATCCGCCCGGCGCGATGCCGGCCGATCTCTGTCTCCGCATTGCCCAAAACGCCGTCTATGCCGCCGATATCCAATATGCGCCGCTCGCGGTCACAAAACTTCGGATCATTCTGTATCTGCTTTCGGCGCTCCCGATGCATGAACCGATCCCCGCATCTTCGGCCGCGCTTCATTTGCATTGCGCCGATGCCCTCGGAGCGCCGATCGGCGAAGCCGTCGGATTCCCGCATAAATTCGATATCATCCTGTGCAATCCCCCCTACGGCATTCGGCTTTCGCTCGGACAACGCAAAGAATATCGGAAAAAATTCGGCATATTGCCCGCAAAATTCGATATTTATCTGCCATTTTTCGAACTGGCTTTTCATCGCGCCCGTTCGGCAATCTGTTTTGTAACGCCCGACAAATGGCTCTCGAACAATTACGCCGAACAATTCCGCGAGACGCGCGCCATGCCGCATTTGACAGCGCTTATCCACATCGGAAAAAGCGTTTTTGCCAATGCGCGCGTCGACGCGCTCATTGCGCTTTTTTCCGTCGAGACGTCCGATCGGCTGACCGTCGTCGCGCTGCGGCCGGCATCAAACCGCGAAGCTCCGCGGATTATCGATAAATCGGCAATAACCGCGCCCTATCGCCTCGACGGGTTTCTTCTCCCCAAACAGGACGGCGGCGATATGTTTGCCAATCAGCCGCATACGCTTGGCGATTATATCAAAGCGCGCTACGCGCTGCTGAGCATGCAAACCGCTTATGCCCTGAAAGCCGACATTGCATCCGTCCGAAATCCCGATCCGGGCAAACTGCTTAAGATGATCAACACCGGAACGATCGGGAAATTTGCAGCGCGATGGGCGCAAAAAAAAATGCGTTATCTCAAAGACGCCTACGCCTTCCCATGCATACCGCGCCAAACGCTTCTCGAAAAGCTCGGCCATGCGCAATATAACGATTGCATCGCCCCGAAAATTATCGTCAAAGGCCTTAATCGCCTCGACGCCGCAATCGATATCGCCGGAGAATACTGCCCTGCCGTCGCGACGATATGCATTTGCGCCGATGATTTGCGCATTCTCAAAATTGTCGCGGCCATACTGAACGCGCCTCAAACGTTCGATTACTTGAAGTCGATCGCATTTTCGAGCAGTTGGAACGGCGCGCTGCGCTTCACGCCGCAAATGCTGCGCAGCATCCCCGCGCCCGATCTTCGCGATTCCGAAATATGCGATAGAATTGCGCAAACCGTCGATCGGATATTGCAATCCGGCAATCCCGATCAAACGGCGCGGTTCCAAAACGAACTCAATGCGCTCGTCGGATTGTTCTATTCGCAGTCAAGTTAACCGGCATCAAACCGCCGAACAAAAAGCCGCGCGTATTGCCCGCAAGGGCAATAGCGCGGCAAGCCTGCCGTATTTGCGCCGGCCTGCATGGCAGGACGCAAATAGGCAGGCTGCGAAGGCGTATTGCGTCTTCTGCCGAAGGCAGAAGACGCAATAGCCGAAGCCCCCCGTTATGACAATCGGCGATCGGCAGAAAACGTTTGATTTTAAGCCACAAACTTCGCCTTCAGACAGTCCGACGCCCGGACGGGAGATGCGCTCAGCAATGCCGATACTGCCCGGGAACGGAAAAATCGAAGGGCTGCGGCGTTGCAAAGTCTTCGGCGCGGATATAGCGCGGCTCGAGCGCTTCGAGCGATTGGTCGGGCAAACGATCTTCGTATTCTTCGGCCATCATTTGCCCCAAAGCCCCGGCACCGGGCGTTGCATATCGGCAGAAAAGCTGCGGATTTATTTTTTGCGCCGTTTCGGCATAATGCGGAAATGCCGTGCCGACGCATAAGATGGGCATGTCGGGAAACTTTTTCAGCGTCAGTTCGGCGAATGCTTCGGGACGCAATAACATTTCATCGGAAAGGCGGACGATTTTGCCGCCGTTTAAGCGATAGAATGCCGCATATATTTCGCCCCGGCGCGCGTCGATGCATGATGCCGTCACATGAAACGGCGACGCCGCCGCCCGCGCAAGCGCATCGAGCGACGACATCCCGTAGAGCGGACAATCGAGCGTCAGCGCAAACGATTTTAACATCGCCATCGACACTCTTACCCCCGTAAATGCGCCGGGCCCGCGAGAAACGGCGAGCCGATCGATGTCCGACAAACGGAGAGAACATTGTTTCAGCGCAACATCGGCAAGCGACAAAAGCCCGGGACCGTCTTTCGTTTCGCGATTTGCCGTCGCTTCGAACAATATATGCGATCCGCGCAATATCGCCAGCGATTGGGTCGGCGTTGCGGTATCTGTCGCCAAAATCAAGGATTCGGACGCTTTCTTCATGGCTTTAAAAATGACTCCTATGGGATTGCCCGACAAATTCAGGAGAAAAACAAATTCCACATGCGTTCGATATCATTTTTGAACGCAAGCATAAGCAAGAGCAAGACAAGCGCAAGCCCGATATAGGCGATCATCTGACGCGCGCGCATGCTCAGCGGTCCGCGTTTGACCGCTTCGACAAACAATATGACGAGCTTGCCGCCGTCAAAAAGCGGAATGGGGACGAGATTTAATATCCCGAGGTTTATCGATATGATCGCCATCATGCGCAAAAATGAATCGATGCCGTCTTGACCCGCTTTCGACGCCATGTGCCCGATCATAATCGGACCGCCAAGCGATTTCGTCGACACCTGACCTTGGAACATGCGCACGATCGAAACGACGAGCAACGTCGATGCTTTTACCGTCATTTCGACCGATGTTTGCGCCGCATGCGACAGACGATCGCCGACCGTCTTTTTCAGATTGTCCGGCATGACATACGCCGTGCGATGGTATACGCCCTCATAGATGATCGGATACTCTTCCTGAAATTCCCCGGTTATCGTCAGTTTTTCGAGCTGTATCGACGTCTCGAACGTCTGCCCGTTGCGCATGACCGTCAATGCATGCGGATTTTCCCAATCGCGCTGCAACCGATCGAGAAACGAACGGAAAATATTAATCGACTCCCCGTCGACGGCAACGATTCGGTCTCCGCGCCTGAGACCGGCGCGGTCGGCCGGAGACCCTTTGTCGATATCCGACAAATACATATTTCCGCTTGCAATGCCCAATTCCGACGCCGACGCATAATGCCCGGGAATTTCGATTTCCGCGGGCGTCAAAACCTCGACGCGCCCGTAAGGCACATCCAACGCGACCGGACGCAATATGCCGAGTTTTAAGCTTTCCCCGGCGTTATGCCGCAATGCGCGTTCGGCGTCGGCATATGTTCGGACCGGCGCGCCGTTGACGGAAACGATCTCGTCGAACGTTTTCAGCCCATGCGCGGCCGCCGGGTAACCGTCGCCCAAAAGCCCGATAACCGGCGGCGCCATATCGGGCGTTATCCCGATCCGCCCGACTTTTTCGCGCATGATATCCATGGCGTCGCGCAAAGTTTCTTCTTCGGGCGTGATTTCGGCCTCATATTGCGCGCCGTCGCGCAGGATCGTCATCCGAAGCGTCCGGCCCGGATTTCGCGATACGATATCGCGCATCTGCGTCCAGTACTTTACCGCTTTGCCGTCAATGCTTTCGATGAGGTCGCCGGGTTCCAAAACGCCGACGGCCGGCGAATTGTCCAAAACCTGACCGATTTGCGGCGGCATATCTTCGGTTGCCGCCGCAAAATAACATGCAAACAAAATGGGAATGGGAAACAGCAAATTAAACAGCGGACCGGCAAAATTGATTATCGCCTTCTGCCAAATCGGTTTGTTGTTATAAGCGCGGCCGAAATCCGGATCGTCCTTGTCGGTGATTTCTTCAAATTCCGTCCCGTACATCGAAACATAGCCGCCGAGCGGCAGAATGCGTATATCCCAACTCGTGTCGCCGCGCTTGAAGCCGCAAATTCGGGGACCGAAGCCTATCGAAAAAGACAATACTTTGACGTCGAACAGGCGCGCGGCAATGTAATGGCCGAATTCGTGGACAAATACGAGAACCCCGATGAGGATGACGATATAAATGACAGCCATCTGCAAAACCTAGACCGACATAAACGTCGCAAATATATAGACCCAAGGCGCCGAAAAGATGAGCGCATCGACGCGATCGAGCACGCCCCCGTGCCCGGGAATCAAGTTCCCCGAATCTTTGACGCCGCAGCTGCGCTTGACCAAAGATTCCGACAAATCGCCCATTTGCGCCAAGAAATTTGCAACGACCGCCAAGACAATCACCGACAAGATCGAAAGGTCGGGGAAAGCCAAAAAACGCGCGGCAAATGCCGCCGCCAATGCGGCGGCAAAACCGCCGGCCGCGCCTTCTGCCGTCTTTTTCGGGCTCAATATCGGAGCCAATTTGCGCTTGCCCAATGCGCGCCCGACAAAATAAGCCCCCGTATCCGAGAGCCAGGTCATCGCCATGAGCGTAAACAGCCAAGCATTGGCGCTGTCGCCCAAATCGCGTTTGAAAAGCGCCAAAAACAAAAACGTCATCCCGACATAACAGCTGCAGCTCAACGTCGATGCAATGACGTTCGAGGCGCGTTCGATAACCCGCGGACGAAAACAATTGAGCAAAAACGCCCCCCAAACGAGCGCCGCAAAACTGCCCAAAATCGCAAGCCAGCCGTACTCTGTGACAATCGGCGCGTCTTCGCCGGCAAACAAATAAACCGCCGCGCACGGAATAAGCGACAGCAGCACGCTCGCCGCCCGCGTTTGCGGCGACTCCGAAGCGTTCGTCATTTTCATGTATTCGAGCCCGCCCAAAAACGCGGCGACGGCGATAAACCCGGCCCAAAGCCACGCATTGCCGAAGACGATCAGGCAAATCAGCAGCGGAAGCAAAACAGCCGATGTCGCAACGCGGACAAATAAATTCGATTTTTTCTTTTTTGCGCTGCCGGCTCTGATCTCTTCCTTTTTCGTTTCTTCCATGTTTTATTCCGGATGATGGTGAATAAATGTATCCCGAACGCCCGCGCAAACGCGCCAACCGCGCCGCAGCCGCCCGCCCTTGATTTTTCGGGCTTTTCGCGCGCTATGGCGCCTGTTTTAACGACGTCACAGCCAAAACGCTGTCTACCACATTGGTCACGCCGATTAAAGAATTCACTTCCTGCCCGCCGGTTTTATCCGACGCGCCGCACCGATCGGGCGTGACCTTTGACAAACTGTCGCGCAAAAGCTCGATGCAATACGGGCATGCGCTTGCAACCGAATGCGCGCCGCCTGCGCGCAATTCCCGGGCGCGCATCAAACCGATCGGATTGTCGCCGCGAATAAAAAATTGACCGCCGCCGCCGCCGCAGCAATGCGACCGCGCCGTATCCGAATCGATAAAATGGACGCCCAATGCGGTCAAGAAACGGATGATCCCCCGAGGATCGGCTGTTTTCGACAATCCGCACGGCATATGCATGACGGCATGCGTCAAATCCGAATCGGCGATCAATCGGCGGTCGATGCTGAGGGCGTCTCTTTCGAAGAGCAGCGACAAAAAAGTCAAGATATGCATCGCGCGAAGACGCCGGCCGGGGCGGGCATAAACCTGCGCAAGCGTTTGCGCGCAATGCGGGCACATCGTCAATATGACGTCGTGCGGCGTACTGCGGATCGCATGCCAATTCTCTTTCATGCATGCAACATATGCCGGTTCGTTGCCCAATTTTCTCAGCGGCTCGCCGCAACACGCTTCGCGCCTCAGGCGCGCGACATCATAACCTTGAGACGAAAGCCACGCTGCGGCGCGCACGAGGCTTTTGCGCGCGCCGGCGTCATAGGCGGCGAAACAGCCGCCGAAAATGAGAATGCGCTTTGCAGAAAGCACGTCGAAGTCATGCCGCATGCGCGCAAAAATCGAAATCGGCCGGGGTTTGACAGAATTATCTGCGCACGTCGCATCGGCGCCGCCGCACGCTTGATCCTCAAACGCCGAGTCGGCTGCGCCGTTCGGACAGGCGCCGTCAAGCTCGCCGCAAGCAATATCCTGCGCCCATTCCATCCTTTTCGATCGCGGATATCCCCACGGATTGCCCGATGTTTCGAACGCACGAAAAAGCTTGTGACATTCGGCGGGAAGCGCACGAACAAGACCGTCGTGCGTCATTGCCCCTCGGCGCAGCGCAATGATGCGGCTCGCATGTTCCGCGCCGACGGGGCAAGCTCTGTCGCAAGCCCCGCACTGCGTGCAGGCAAACAATTCCGTGCCTGAAACGATGCTTCCGACGAGCAGCGTGTCCGACGCAAACTCCCGCGCCATGCACAATTTGCGAAGCGACAAGACCGACGCAAACGGTCCATTGGCATCGGCCGGCGAAGCCGCCGTCATCGGACAAACCCGAAGACAGCGCAAACACTGCGCGCAAGCCATGCTTTCAAGCCGCATCTTGCGCGTCGCATCGCGCAAACGCACCGCGCCGTAAGACGGCCACTCGGACTCGGGCAAATCGGCTTCGGCGGCCGCTTCGATCGACGTTTCGTATGCATCGAGATCGGGCGCTTCGGCGCCCAAAAGCGCATTTCCTTCGTCGTCATATGCCCGATATTGGCTGTACAATGCGGGAAATGCCAAAAAAATATGCAAATGTTTGCCGCGCGGAATCCATATCAGGAAAAAGCTCAGACACAGCAGATGAACCCCGGCCGCAATCCGGCGCGCCGCTTCCGCATGACTCCCCCAGGCTTGCGACAGCAAATGCGTCAGCGGCAAATAATCGGCGCATGCCATATTGCGGCGAACGTGCATCAGACACGACAGCGCAACGATATGCGAAACCAAAATAAGACCGATGCACAGCAAAATAAGCCATGCATCGGCCGATTGAAAAACGCTGCGCCGGCATATCGCGCGCCGAAGCGACAAAACGGCAACGGCGCCCAGCCCGGCCCATGCAAAATACGTCTGCAGCGCCAAGTTGATTTGCGCGAGTCCGTCGCCCAATGCATGCGACCAATCCCATTGCGGCCATATGCATTGCGCAAAAAGCTCAATGCTGCCCGAAAGAAAAACGATGAATGCATAAAAGATGACCGCATGAAACCATCCCTGCCAACGCTCTCGCACGCGGCTTTGGCCGAAGGCCGCGCAAATCGCGTGTTTGATCCGAAATAGGACATGATCGCCGCGAAAACTCAGCCGGCCTTTCCCAATCCGCACGATGCAAAAAGCCATTTCGGCGAGGAAAATGGCAAATGCAATCATTGTAACAATCGAAAATATTATCATTTCTGCGTCGACTCTGCTTTTTCGCAAATGCGTTTGGCTTCGCGGTGATTCGGATTGACGGAAAGCGCCTTTTTCGCCCAATATTCGGCTTGCGCGCCGTTTCCGATCGTCAATGCGTATTTTGCCCGGCTCAAATCATAGGCAAGGCGCCATGCCGGAGAACTTTTGCGATACCGATAGACGCGCAAAAACAAGGCATCGGCTTTCTCGCGGTAGCGTTCCTCCCCCAATGCCATGCCGTGCCATACGGCGCAATATAAATAATGCCGCCAATATTCCGCGTTATCCGCAAACAAGCTGCGGCCGTTTTCAAGCGCTTCAAACATTTCGCCGTATTGTTTTCGGTAAATATATAAATCAATTTTAAGTTTATAAACTTCAAAATCGTTCGGATTATCAGATAAAGCCTTCGATATAACGGTTTCAGCGGCTTCGTCGGCGCCGAGCTCCATATATAATTTGTATAAAAGCTGCATGCGTTTCGATTCGTCGCCGATTTGAGCAATATAACGTTCGGCAGATTCGTATTTTCCGCGCATTAAAAACGCGCCGATAAACGCTTGCTGCGCGGTCCAAGACTGCGGCAATCGGAGAAACTGCTCGGGCAAATAAGCATATTCCTCCATCGCTTGGGGCGCAGCCTTCGGATCGCCGTCGGCCGCAGTCAGGAATTGATCGGCTGCGCACGCCATATCGCCGAGAACTTCGCATGTCTTGCCCAAGACCAAGCGCGCCGCGCGTTCGTGCGGCGCGCGCGCAACCGCCGATTCAAGCCATCGGCGTGCACGGTCCAAATCCGGCTTGCGATCGGCATCGGGTTTGGAGGCGCTGCGATGCGCGAACCGGCGCCCGACGATCAGCCGCAAGCCGTCCGAATGCGGCGAAACCGCAAACGATTTTGCAATGCGCTTGCGCTGTTCGGCGCCAAACGGCGCATCTTCCGATTGCGCCGGCGGCATCCGGGGTTCGCCCGCGCCGTCTGCGCTTAACGATGTTGCCGTCCGTTGCAAATATATCCCCGTATGTCCCTCAACGCCTTCCGATATATGAAAGCATGATGCGATGAACGCGGCAAGCGCGATCCCCGCGCATATTCCCGAAACGATATCGTCTCGGCGGCTTGGCGCGCATTTTTCCGATTCCGGCGGCATCGCCGGAATCGGCTCGCCGCGCCCGACGCTTGAAAATGTCTGCGACGATCGGCTCGAAGCGCATTCCGACGCCGTCGGGCGCCTTTTTCCGAAACGCC
>CAVGZQ010000026.1:0-7980 GCA_963633515.1 Bacteroidaceae bacterium | reverse complement strand
ATTCATGCGCGCATCGACGACGCCGGCCGCCGCAAAAAAGACAAAGCCGACGGTCCAATAACGCAAACCGAAATCGAACAAATTTTGCAGACCTACTCCGATAAGACCGCACAAAAGCCCGATAACCGCCGTTTGTTCTTTGGGAGCGCAAACGAATGCGCGGCACCGCCGCGCAAACGACCAAACGAACAATGCGATGAGCAGACTCCCCAATGCGATGCCGTATTCCGAAACCCATTCGATGTATTCATTTTCGGCATGACGCATCCGTTTTGAAAACCAAAAAGACTGATACGCCGGGTACACGTCGCCAAACGCCGATCGCCCCGTGCCCATGGGCCAATCGCGGATCATGGGCGCAAGATCGCCGTAAATCTGCGTCTTCGAACGGAATCCTTCGCGCGCAATGCTTTGCGCGTCGAATTCGATCGCCGTCTCTTCGAACTCGGTCTTGACGGCGCCGATCGACGGCGCCGCCGCAATCGCCGACAGCGCGATAACCGATGCAACCGACAAAAATATCGCGGCGGTCGCCTTTTTGCGTGCGCCGGCGCCGCGGCGCCATAAAATCAGCGCAAAGACAATATGCGCGCATATCCACGCAAAAATCGCCCCCCGGCTTTGAAGCATAAACAGGCAAACGCCGAAAACCGCGCAAGCAATCGCCCAAAGTCCGCGGCGCGCGGCGGCGTCTTTGTGCCTTCTTTTCAGCGCGCCGCCCAAAGAACACAGCGAAAGCAAAACCAATGCGCCCGAAACGTGATTGCCGTTAATCGGCAGACCCAAACGCATGAATGCCGAATTGCCGCCGGCGCCCGCCGATGCGTCGATGCCGATTTGACCCAAAAATATCCAAATGCACCAAACGGCTCCGACCGTCACGATGCTGCGGCAGAACCATTCCGAAAAACGTCGCGATTCCCCCAATCGAAGGCATATGAAATAAATCGACAAAAAACCGCACAAATGCCAAAGCGCATAATACGTTCTGCCGCGCGATGCCGTAATATAACCGAAGCGGGCAGTCACGCCGATCAACGACGCCGCTTCGGTCTGAATTTTCGCATTTTCGGGCGAAATGCGCGCGACGGCTTCGATCGGCAAGGGCATGACGCTGAGCAATGTTGCGGCAATCATCGCCGACAGCATAATCCCGAAAAGCCCCGGACCGCGATGCGGCGAAAGCCAAGACATATCGATTTTGGGCTTGAGGCTTGCGCGGCGCAATCCGCACGCAAACAATGCCCCGGCCATCGCTGCGGTCATCCCCGTCAGGATGAGCGACGATCCCCAATGCGTTCCGCCGCAAATGCCCCAAAAAGCGAGGGGCAAAAGAAACAATCCGTAAACGATCCGCCGCATTATTCCGCCTCGATGATGCCGTCAAAGCGCGTTTCGCGCGGCCACGCCCGATACACGATGCCGAAATAATCCAACGGCTTCCCATTCAATCCGCCGCGCGCAGCTTCGCCGTCCCCGGCGTGCGTCTTCGATGCCGACAAAATCGAATAATCTTCGGGTTCTTCGCAAAATTCGAACGTTTCGAGACGCATCTTCGGATCCAAATCGCCGCGCATGCATCCGCTGCGCCCGATCGCCGTTTCGGCTTCGACATGCATGCCGGGTTCGGCAAATACCGTCGACAGACTGCCGTAACGGCTCAAAAGCCCGTCATGATGCGCTATCGCAATGTATTTGCCGCATTCCGGACTTTCGCCGGCGCCGACGACGCGCCCGCGCATAATCGGATACACGGGCGTCCCCATGGGCGCGCGAAAAATCGTTGCATCGCCGTCGCGCGCCGCCGAATACTGATTGACATGTCCCAGCGGCGGAACCCCGATTTCGGTCGGAATGCCGAATAAATCCCCGAGCCATACTTGCATGAGCGCATTCATCTGAACGATGGGGGGCGCATAATAATCGGACAATCGGCGCCACGGCTGCATGCGCATCGCCAAAAAATCTTCGTCGCGCAGCTGAACAATGCCGACGCCGCGGCGATCGCGAACGTCGACTTTGCGCTCGCGTCCGTGCATGACAAAATAAACGCTGTCCGGAGCGGTCAAATCCAAACGGCGCAGCGCCGACGATACCCAAGCGCGGCGATTTTTCTGACCGCTCAGCCGGGCAATGGGCAGACTCCTGCCGTCCGACACCGTCGCATCGCCGCGAATGCGCGCCGCCAAATCCCGGCCCCATGTCAAAAATGCCGATTTCGCCCGATCAAAAATTTTCTCCCGCGACGACAAAAAACTCGGCGGCGCAAACGTCGACGACATAAACCGCTCGATATTCTCGTCGGACGACACCAAAAGCGCTGCGCGGCCGCATGCAATGCAGATATTCCCGTCATTTTCGATGCAAACCGTCCGAATCAGCCCGGAAACATCAATTTTATTCAATCCGTCGCAAAGCGCGTCGATTTGCTCCGATCGCATGCATTGCAAATCTTCGATAATTTCGCCCAAAAGCTCAATGCCGCAACTGCCGTCAATTCTGCGGGCGATGGGCGCCGTTTCGGTCGGCGGCAAGCCGATGGCGCCGCCGTCGGACCGGTCATTCCCCGGCGCTTCGCCGTCTCGCAATAATTTTGCCGGCGAAAATAATCCGCCATTTCCCGAAAACGCGATCATTCCTGCCGCGCGATCGCCCGCCGAAGACGCCGCCGCCGTTTGATCCGCGTCGCTGCGGCTGCCCTGCGGCGGAAAATATATTTTCATCCCCGGCGAAAGCTCTTCCGGCCGGACGATTTGAGGATTCTGCCGCAAAAGCTCGCGATAATCCCGCGACGTCCCGTATGCTTCCGCCATCAAACGGCGAAGCCTGTCGCCGCTGCGGACGATGTAATGGCAGCCGGCTTTCGGACGCGGCGATATCCGTTCGGCCATCGAACAAAAATCGGCCGTCGCCCATTGCAAATCGGCTGCGCGATCGCCGAAAAATCGCTTTTCTTCGTAATCGCGATCGCCCACGCGCCCATAACCGCGAAACAGCGATTCCAAACGCGTTTGCCAATGCTGCGCCTGCATGCCGCAGAGCCGAGAAATCACCGAATCGGCAAGCGACAGGCACTTTTCCGATTCGCATTGATGCGCCGCCATGCATTCCGGCGCATCGTCGGGCATGCGCCGTCCCAAATCGAAGATCATCGCAAACCCGCGAAGCGACTGCACGCCCGAAGAAATCGCATTCGCCCTTGCGCGCGAAAACCTCATGCCTGCGGCAACGCCGATTTGAACGCGGCGCGCCGACGCATCGGCGGCCAAACGCCCCAAATGCAGCTGCATCGGCTTCGACAATTCATACCGCGCGCGAGAAAATATGGGATCATGGCGCAACACCATATGCGACTGCATATAGCGCTCGAAAGAAGCGGCATCGCCCTCGAGCGACGAAAGAAGCGACATCGCCGCGCCGTCGAAAAACTTAGAAAAATACGCCTCTGCCCCGGATCCCGCCGCTTGTTTTAAGCGCATAAAAAATTCATGCAAACGGCCGTTGCCCAGCCGAAGCCCAAGCCCGTATTCGAAGTCGCCGCGTTCGAGCGGCCGTATGCGGCCGAAATCTTCGCCGCCCGAAACGCCGTCAAAAAAGCGGTGCATCGCAAAAAGCCGCGCCGAAAGCGCCTCAAACCGCTTATCCGAAGCTTCGTCCCGGGAAAAGCGCCCGACCGCCGGCGCATATTGCGCGATGGCGCTGCCGCGCGTCAAAAGCGACTTTCCCAATGCATCATACGGCGATAACGCCTGAACCTGAATCAAAACGTCGGTCAATCGCGGCAGCGTCTGCAGCATATCGGACTGCGGCTGCGGCAGCGCAAGCTCGATCGCCTGAATTCGCCCCAGTGCCGCATAATCGGACGCTTCGGACGCATGCAAACGCATCGACTCGCACCAAACCCGCAAATCGCGCCAAAACTCAAGCGCTCCGTCGCGTATGTCAAACGGCTTATCCAAAGTCATGCTCCGAACGGTATGCGCAAATTCGCATTTCTTTAAAAAGAAAAAACCTCCGCCCAAACGGCGACGTCTTCCTATAATGCTTTTTGGCCGCCTTTTAAATCGGCATTATCGCCGCCTGCGGCGAAAGCGATCCGCCGATGCGGCGAAATGATAAAAAAAACTTGACGGCGCATGCATTATGCCCTATAAGCTCTCACGTTCGCTCGCGGCGGAAACCCGTTGCTTTGCGAATATCGGCGTTTTCTCCGGAATCGTTCAATGGCAGGACGACGGGTTCTGACCCCGTTAATCTAGGTTCGAATCCTGGTTCCGGAATTTCTCGAGGCCTTGTGGCGAGTTCGTCTAGCGGTTAGGACGCTGGCCTCTCACGTCGGTAACACGGGTTCGAATCCCGTACTCGCTGCTTAAATCGACCTTGTTTTCAGGGTCGATTTTTTTTTGCCTTTTTCGGATCGATCGCATCGGCAACGCTGAGACCGATCGCATCGAAACGGTCTTTTTCTCTACATTATGCGCAGTGCGCGATCGGATTCGCGCTATTCGCATTGCCCGACGGGAACGCGCGCTCAAAGCGTTCCCTTTCTGCGGAGATTTCCATGCCCGAGTCTGCGGTTTGTCCTTTTTCGTGGAACGAATGCGCGCATACGCTCTCCATCCTCGACCAACGCGCCCTTCCCGACGAAGAACGGTTTATTGAACTCAAAACGCCCGAAGATTACGTTCGGGCCATCTCCGAGATGATCGTGCGCGGCGCGCCGGCCATCGGCATTGCCGCAGCTTTCGGCGTCTATGCTTCTGCCCGACGAAATTGGAATGCGCAAAACAAAGAAGAACGCATTCGCGCCGACATCGCATCGCTTGCCCAAACGCGCCCCACGGCCGTCAACCTTTTTTGGGCGCTCAAACGCATGGATAATGCGCTCCGAAGCCATATCGCCGATCCCGACCCGCAAGCCTTGCTCGGCGAAGCTTTTGGCATTTGGCGCGAAGACGTCGAAATGAACCGAAAAATGGCTGCCGTCGGCGCCGATCGCATCGGTTCTGTCCGAAACGTGCTCACGCATTGCAATGCCGGCGCGCTGGCAACCGGCGGAATCGGCACCGCGCTCGGCATCATCCGCGAACTCCATGCCCGCAGCCGGCACACCGCCCCCATTCACGTCTGGACCGACGAAACGCGCCCGTTTTTGCAAGGCGCAAGGCTCACCGCTTGGGAACTCATGCGAGACGGCATCGATTGCACCCTCATCGCCGACAGCATGGCTGCCTGTCTTATGAAACAAAAACGCGTCGATGCCGTTATCGTCGGCGCCGACCGCGTCGCGCAAAATGGCGATATCGCCAATAAAATCGGAACATACGGGCTTGCCGTCTCGGCCAAATTCCACAACATCCCCTTTTACGTTGCCGTCCCCGATTCCACCGTCGATCCGCATATCAAATCGGGCGAAGATATCGTCATCGAAGAGCGCAGCGCCTCCGAAGTCACGCAAATCAAAAATACAAACATCGCCCCGAAAAATGCAAAAGCATACAATCCGGCATTCGATATCACGCCTGCCGCGCTCATTACGGCGATTATTACCCCCGAAGTCTGCCTTGGACCGTCCGAAATAAAAGATTATTTCAAAATATAATCTTTGCCCGAACGCATCGCTTATATATATATTTCGGCATTATGATCCGCATATGCCTGTTTATCCTGCGCGACGCCGCTGCGCCGATTGCGCCGATTATAATCGGAGACAATAAACATCGCCGGCGGATATGGCGCGGGCTTCGGCTATTGCGCCCCGGCGGGCGCAATACGCCTTCGCTGCCTGCCTTTTTGCGCCCTGCCAGCCCGCAGGGCGGGCAGGCGCAAATACGGCAGGCTTGCGCGCTATGTTCTCCCTGCCGCCTGCCTGCCGCCGGGCAGGCAGGCGGCAGGTCCGAGCATACGCGCGCTTTTCGCGCCTTCGGCGCGCTTAAAACGATATAGCCGGGGCTTCGCGCGCATCCCATTCAACGCCGAAATCGCCGATCCCATATTTATCAATCCATTTTCGCATTCACAAAAATCCGCGCGACCCGGCAGGCAAAAATCCGATTTTGAATAGGAATATAAACAATAAAGCCGCGCGTATGCTCGCATCCGCCGGACCGGCGCCGCCGCAGGGCGGCAAACGGGAACGGCGGGAGAACATAGCGCGGCAGCGCGGCGTATTGCCCCCCCCGGAGGGGCAATAGCCGCGCCGCGAAGGCGTATTTGCTGATTTGCAGCAAATAGCCGAAGCCCCGCAAAAGACGCCAAAATGCTGCATTCGAATTATTTTCAATAAAATTTAGTTTACATATTTCGCGACCATGTGGCATAAAGCCCGCGTTATGGCTTTTGTCCCAATGCATATTTGGGGATGTCCGATGCGCATGAATTCAAACGCTGGCGCGCGCCGCTGCGTTGCCGACGCGCATCTTTGGGCGGCTTTTCGCACATTTGCGCGGAAAAATGATATTTCGCGCATTCGGACAATGCCAATGCAGTGAATTATAGCGTGGGTACGGCAATGATAAAAAATGAACTCATCGAAGCTGTTCGCAACAGGCTGGGGGCTGTGACCGCAAAAGAAGTCAGCGCTTACGTGACTTTTGTGTTTGGCGCCCTTGCCGACGCGCTCGAAAACGGCGACAGCGTCAAAATCTCCAATTTCGGCGTCTGGAGCGTGCGCGACAAAAAAGCCCGCGTGGGGAGAAACCCAAAAACATGCATCGAAGCCGAAATCTGCGCCAGAAGAGTTGTGCGTTTCCGAATGAGCAAAGTTTTGTCGGGAAAATTTAACCCCGACGGCGCGCAGGACGGCTGCGCCGACGACGAATAATTGCATCGTTTGCGTTTTCGGCTTTTTTTATCCAAACCTCGCAGATTATTCGGCTTTTTGCCGGTTTTCGGAATTTTCTGCCATTTTCCCTTAGCGCAATTGCGCCGCATGCGATTGTCGGCGGACGCCGCCGACGCGCAGAAACGTCGGACGGTTTTCGCGGACGGCATCATATTTTCTTTGTATTTTGGCGCCGGCTTGCTTTAATTAAATGGGTTTTTGCCCTTTTGCGCCGACGCAATGATGCGCATTCTCCGAATGCATGATGCTGCGGGGTTGCATGCGTCTTGCCGGGACGGCGCCGGCAAACATAGAGCGAAAGATGCGCACATGGAGGTGTGTATGGCGGCTGTCGTCGAGTACAAGGCGTACTATAAAATCGGTCAAATTTCCAAATACCTCGGCATTGAGGCACATACCATTCGCTACTGGGAATCGCAAATTCCCGACATTCGGCCGCAGACCGTCGGAAACCGAAAACTTTATTCGCGAAGCGATTTGGAGATGATCGCGATTGTCCGGCATCTCGTTCAGGATGTCATGCTCACTTTGGACGGAGCGCGAAAACGCATCCGCGAGCTGAAACAATCGGGCGAAATCGCAGCATTGAGACTGCGTTTTGTCGAGTATCGCCGCGAAGACGAACCGGCGCAGACCGATAAATCGGAACAGCCGATCGCGGCAGACGCCGCGTCGGACGAAAGCGCCGAAAACGAAACCATGCGCGCAGAAATAGGCGTTTTGCATTCGCTGCTCGATTCGTCGCAGGAAGAATTGGCGCGGATCCGCGCAGACTATGAAAACAGCCAGGATGCGCTCGTTTCCGCGCGCAGCGATTTCGAAGCGCTGCAAACCGAAGTTTCCGTGCTCAGAAGCGATCTGCAATGGCGCGACGGAGAAATCGCCGATTTGCGCGTGTCGATGCGCGCGACAAACGATGCCCTGGCCGGGCGTGAGGCGTCGATGTCGAAAATGCAAGACACGCTCAATGCTCAGATTTCCGAAATCTCGGCGCTCAGCGCGCGCTGCAACGATATGAAAGGCGCCTTGGCCGATAAACAATCGGCGCTGACGGCTTTGCAGCAAACTTTGAGCAATGCGCAAAACGAACTCGCCGCGGCTCAAAACCGAATTTCGGAGACCGAAAACGCGTTGAC
>CAVGZQ010000025.1:10894-18417 GCA_963633515.1 Bacteroidaceae bacterium | reverse complement strand
GGGGGGGGGATAACGGGGCTTCGGCTATTGCGGGCGGCGGATGCCGCCCGCAATACGCCTTCGCGGTTGCGCTATTGCCCGCCGGTCGGCAGGGCAATACGCGCAACTTTGCGCGGCTATGTTCACCCTGCCTTGCCCGCCTGCGGCAGGCAGGCGGCAGGTGCGAGCATACGCCGCGCTTTTTTTTATTCGGAAAATGCCGATTGATCCGATGCGGTCTGCGAACGGAACGATCCGACGGCCGGTTGTTCGGATTGCAACTTTGTTGCAATATTGCAAACAATTTCAAACCGGAAAACATGAAAAAATATGAAATAAAAGTTATTTTTCGGAATGGTTTATAATTGATTTCGCGTCCGTCGGATAACGTTTATCAATCGCAGACAATATTCCTGCGATTTGAAAAGAACGTTTTTCGCAGCAATCGGCAGAGCGCCGAGCGATTCGGAATTGAGAGGCGCGGTGTGCGCGGCTGTGGGAGAATGCGCATGTTTGCGGATTGATGTATGCAAATGTGAGACAGAATGTATATAAATTCCTGAAATAATATAATCGGCATGTTGATTAAAAAAAAAACGCGTGTTAAAAGGCGCGCACAAAACAGCGATGGCGATGCATAATTTTCATATGGTGTTGAAAATCGGGCAATCGCACAGACAGGAGAAGCGGGATTATGTCATTCAATCCGTTTGAGATGGCTCAGAAACAGTTTGACGGCGTTGCAGAAAAGCTTGGATTAAGCGAAAGCATTCGGGCGTTGCTTCGCGTGCCGATGCGCGAACATGCGGTGAGTTTGCCGATTCGGATGGACGACGGGACGATGCGCGTGTTTCGGGGCTATCGCGTGCAACACAACGACGGGCGCGGTCCTTGCAAAGGGGGGATTCGTTTTTATCCGGGCGAAACGATTGATACGGTTCGCGCGCTTGCGACGTGGATGACATGGAAGTGTTCTGTGGTCGATATTCCGCTGGGCGGCGGCAAAGGCGGGATTGACTGCGATCCGCGCGAGCTTTCGGCGACGGAACAAGAGCGTCTTTGCCGGGCATGGGTTCGGGCGCTTTCGGGGGATATGGGACCCAATATGGACGTTCCCGCCCCCGATATGATGACAAACGGTCAGCACATGCTGTGGATGCTCGACGAGTTTGAAACGCTTCATCACGGCCGTTTTCCCGGTTTTATTACGGGCAAACCCGTCGGCAGCGGCGGGTCGCTCGGCCGGACCGAAGCGACGGGCTACGGCGTGATTTGCACGCTCAACGAAGCGCTCCGGAAGCTTGGCATCGATATCGCGAAGACGTCGGCATCGATTCAGGGTTTCGGCAATGTCGCTTATTACGCGTGCGAGCGATATCTCAAGCTTGGCGGCAAGATCGCGTGCGTGTCGTGTTGGGACAACACCGACAAAAAATCGCATGCATACAAGCGCGCATCGGGCGTCGATATCGCCGAGCTGAAGGGGATTTCGGATAAGTTCGGTTCGATTGATCGCGAGAAGGCCAAGGCATTGGGATACGAAATCCTCGACGGCGACGCGTGGATTTCGCAAGATGTCGATATTTTGATTCCCGCCGCACTCGAAAATCAAATCAACAAAGACAATGCGTGCAAGATTTCCGAACGCGTCAAAGTCATTGCGGAAGGCGCAAACGGACCGACGACGCCGGAAGCGGACGAAGTCATCAAATCGCGCCGCATATTTGTCGTTCCCGATTTCTTGTGCAACGCCGGCGGCGTGACGTGTTCGTATTTCGAACAGGTTCAGTGCAATATGAATTATTTTTGGGAAAAAGACGAAGTGCTTGAAAAACTCGACAAGAAAATGGCGTCGGCATTTTTGAAAGTGTACGAAACGGCCGAAGAAAAAGGCGTTTACATGCGCGATGCCGCTTATATGATCGCCATCGAACGGGTTGCGAACGCGTGTGTCGGCCGCGGTTGGGCAGTGCGTTAGCCAAAAAGGCGCGCGTATGCAAGCGCGCGGTCTGCCGACGGGCAGACTGCGGGCGCATAGCGCGCCAAACGCCCGTATCGCCTTTGGGCGATAGGGCGTTGCGAAGCCGTATCGCGCGGCGCAAGCCGGGCGATAGGCGCAGCCGCCGCCGCATCGGCGCAGCCGACAGGCGGCGTTTAAATAAAATGCGAAAACAAAGGCAATGATTTGAATTCAGAGCAGGAAAATGCCTGCTTTATTGCATTCTTCGATGATTTGCTTCGGCCAGTAGCCTGCTTGAACTTCTCCGATGTGGGCTTTTTTGAGGAGCACGAGGCAGAGACGCGATTGCCCGATGCCGCCGCCGACAGTTTGCGGCAATTCGCCGGCCAAGAGTTTTGCATGGAAGTCGCGGTTTGCGTGTTCGGGGCAGTTTGCCGCAGCGAGCTGTTTGACAAGGGCCGGCGGATCGACGCGTATTCCCATGCTTGAGAGCTCGACGGCGCATTGCAGCGGTTCGTGCCAAACGAGGATGTCGCCGTTGAGATCCCAGTCGTCGTAGTCGGGGGCGCGGTTGTCGTGTTTTGAGCCGTCGGAGAGGGTTTTGCCGATTTGCGAGACGAAGACGGCGCCTTTTTCGCGGGCGATGAGGTTTTCGCGCTGTTTGGGCGGGGCGTCGGGGTATTTTTCGAGGAGTTGTTGCGAAGAAATAAAGGCGATTTCGTTTGGAAGCGCGGGTTTGATTTCGGGGAAGCGGTTGCAGAGCAGCCATTCGACCGATTTAATCGACGACCAAATGCGGCCGACCGTGCCGAGAAGCGTTTCTTCGTTGCGGCCGTCGGCGTCGATGACGCGTTCCCAATCCCATTGATCGACGTAGATTGCGTGGAGATTGTCGGGGGTTTCGTCGCGGCGTATGGCGTTCATGTCGGCATAGATGCCCGTATCGGTTTGGAAGCCGTATCGGGCAAGGGCGAGGCGTTTCCATTTTGCGAGAGAGTGCACGATTTCGAGAGCATCGCCCGTGCAGAGCACGTCGAATCGCACGGGGCGTTCGACGCCGTTGAGGCCGTCGTTGAGCCCGGACTCGGGGGAGACGAAAAGCGGAGCGCTGACGCGGCAGAGATGCAACGCTTTGGAAAGCTCGCGTTCGAAGGCATCTTTGAGAAATTTGATGGCTTGCTGCGTTTTTCGGACATCGAGAATTGACTTGTAATTCGGCGGAATAATCGTGTTTGGGATCATTTGGACCTCTTTTATCGGGAGTGGGGCTGTCGGCGATCGGCGGTCAGCGACGAAAGCGGCGGGGGAATATCGGAGATTTTCGCACAAATATCGCAGATATCGTCTTATCGCCGATTGGCTGCCATTCGTTTGCAATCGGCGCAAAAGCAACGGATTTGCGCAGGCAGGAATAACATATTTGAAAACATGCCGCAGCCGATCCTTGAAAGGCCATCGAATTCGGCAGACGGGGCGGACTTTGGCGGCCGATTGCGGAGGCAAGGGATGAACGATGCGCCCGAATGCGCTGAACTCGGGCGGGGAGCGTTGCGGCACGGCCGGGCAAAGCGGCATTCTGAAATGCGTCAAAATCATGCCGATTGGTTTGAAATATGCTAAGTTTTCGGACGGAAGCGGCAAATATCCGCCGCGTTCCCTGGCGTTTCGGATTTTATGTCCGTTTCAGAAAAACGCGAGCTGTTATTTTTTTTTGCGCCGTTTGGGCGATTTCGGGTGCGTTGCATGAAATCGGAAGCGTTTGAGCGGCAGAAGACGCACACAAGGACAGAGGGAGAAAAAATTATGTGCGAAAAGAAGACGTCGTTGGCAATGAGTTTTGTTGTCGGGCTTATTCTCGGCGTTGCCCTGGTTGCTTCGGCCTATATCATTGCGGGAGGCTTCGGAAAAATCGCGAATAATTTCGGCGCGATAGCCAAGCCCGACCGCGTCGTGTCGGTGAGAGGGCTTGCGGAACGCGAAGTCGACGCCAATATGGCGATATGGCCGATGACGTTCAGTTTGGGCGGCGACAATCTTCAGACGTTGCAAAAAGACATCGTCGACAAGCTTTCGGCATCGACGGAGTACCTCAAGAGCCACGGGCTGAACGATAAAGATTTTACGGTTCAGGCGCCGTCGATAACGGATACGAGCCTGAACATGTACGGCAGCGAGAAGCCCAAATACAAGTATGTCGCGCGCCAGACGATACTCGTCCGATCGTCGGATGTCGAGGCGGTGAAAAAGGCGCAGCTCAATGCGATCGATTTGATGGGAAAAGATATTGCGGTATTGCAAGATTATGACAGCAAAATTCAATACGAATATACGTCGCTAAACAGCATAAAGCCCGAAATGATCGGCGAAGCGACGAAGAATGCGCGGGCAGCGGCGGAGCAATTTGCGAATGATTCGGGCGCAAAGGTCGGTCGGATAAAGACGGCGACGCAAGGCTGGTTTTCGATTAACGATGCGGCGGCCGGCCTTGAACAGCGCAAAAACGTCCGCGTCGTGACGACGGTCGAGTTTATCCTGACGGATTGATCGCCGGAATTCGTTTCGGCCGAGTGCCGCCGTGCGGCATCATGCGCAATCGCGAAGCCTTCGGGTGCCGGGGCGGCAATAGAACAGAATCCGGCAAAGAAGCCATTTTTTTAAAGACGTTTCGGCGCAGCGGAAGCCATGCCGAAACGTCTTTTTTTGTCCGGCGCGAAGCGCGCTTTTGGGCGTTCGGCCGCCGCAATTAAGCACTGAAAGTGCGGGCTTTTTTTTCGAAGCTTCGGGCGCCGGGGCGGCGAAACGTCCTTGACGTTCGGGCGAAGCGCGTGCTAGAAGCCCAAAGCGCTGCGCGGGCCGAGAATCGCGGACGATCTGATCCTAAGCTCGGATGTTCCGTTTGGGTGCCGGACGCAGCGGAGTTTTAATTCGGGCGGGGTGATTTCCGCTCTTTAGGCTCATTGAGAGCCATGCTTAAGGAAGGCGCAAAATGCTTCACAAAACAGTAAAAGCCGAAATTGTCAGCAAATTCGGACGTCATGAAGGCGATACGGGTTCGCCCGAAGTCCAGATTTCGCTTCTCACCGAACGCATCAACGTTTTGACGGAACACTTCAAAACGAATGCGAACGATCACCACAGCCGCCGCGGTCTTTTGATGCTCGTCGGCCGCCGCCGCCGTCTTTTGGACTACCTCAAAGAGAACGACGTGCAGCGTTATCGCGATCTTATCGCCGCGCTCGGTCTCCGCAAGTAGCAATAATATCGCATGCCGCGCAAATTGCGCGGCATGTCTGCATTATGTCTGAGTCGGGGAATAGTCTTCGCACGGCAGAGATCTGTGCAATGAACATAACGCATTCTTTTTTTGGGGGCGTGTGCGTTGCGTTGATTGTGCAGTTCGGCGTCTTTGGCGCATCAAAGACAGCGAAAGCGATTCCTCCCGAATAGGTTCATGACACGCAAGCGTCCGGCACGCGCGCAAGCCGTCGCCGTTCGGGCGCGGTTGCGCGTCGCGCGCAAAGAAAAGAGGAAAAATATGGCAATCGTAAAGGATTCTGCGCTTTTGGGCGCACACGAAGTATCGATCGAGAACGGTCACATCGCGAAGCAGGCGAACGGATCGGTGCTCATTCAGTCGGGCGACACGATGATTGTCGTGACGGCGTGTTCGAAGGCGAACGAACGCGGGGATCAAGATTTTTTCCCGCTGACATGCGAGTATGTCGAGAAGTCGTATGCGGCAGGCAAGATTCCCGGGAACTATTTTCGCCGCGAAGGCAAACAAACCGATCACGAAGTGTTGACGAGCCGTTTGATCGACCGTCCCGTCCGTCCGCTTTTCCCCGACGGTTTCAGAGACGAAGTCCAGGTGATTGCGACGGTCGTGAGTTACGATCCGGATTGCGAACCCGATGTCATCGCGATTACGGGCGCATCGGCGGCTTTGATGCTTTCGGATTTGCCGTGGGACGGTCCTGTTGCCGGCGTTCGGATCGGCCGCATCGGCGGTCGGTGGATTGCCAATCCGACGACGTGCGAACGCGAACAATCCGATACGGACATCGTCATGGTCGCAAGCGAGAAGGCGATCGTGATGGTCGAAGGCGAGACCGAGGGACTGACGGAAGCAGAGTTTCTCGATGCCATGGATTTCGGCTGCGAAGCCGTCAGGGGCGTGCTTGCGATGCAACGCCGAATGGTTGAGGCCGCAGGCAAGAAAAAACGCGAATTCGACGTTCCGGTTATCGCCCAAGACGTTGCCGAGGCCGTGGCGCAGTATGCTGACGACACGATGAAGGCGATGACCGTACATGCGAAACTCGAGCGTTATGCGGCATTGGGCGAAGTGAAGAAGCGCATTTTGTCCGATCTCGAAGAGCGGTTTGCCGATCGCAAAAATGAAATCGCCGCCGCGTATGAAGATCTCAAATACCACCTCATGCGCCGATTGATTACGGAGCAGCGCGTTCGCATCGACGGGCGCGGTCTCGAACAGGTTCGCCCGATTACGTGCGAAGTCGGCGTTTTGCCGCGCGTCCACGGTTCGGCATTGTTTACGCGCGGCGAAACCCAAGGTCTCGTCACGGTCACCATCGGCACGGCTACCGACGATCAGCGCATCGAAACGCTCGCCGGGCAGGAATCGAAGCGCTTTATGCTTCATTACAATTTCCCGCCGTTCAGCGTCGGCGAAGTCAAACCGCTTCGCGGACCGGGTCGGCGCGAAGTCGGTCACGGAATGCTCGCCGAACGCGCCTTGACCCCGATTATGCCGACGTCAAACCCCGATTATCCGTATACGCTTCGCATCGTGTCGGAAATCCTCGAATCGAACGGTTCGAGTTCGATGGCAACCGTTTGCGGCGGCACATTGGCCGCGATGGATGCCGGCCTCGAAATCAAAGCGCCGGTTGCCGGCGTTGCCATGGGTCTTATCAAAGAAGGCGACAAGATCGCCGTGTTGACCGATATTTTGGGCGATGAAGACCATTTGGGCGATATGGATTTCAAAGTCTGCGGCACGGAAGACCGCATCACGGCGATTCAAATGGATATCAAAATAACGGGCATATCGCGCGAAATCATGGCGCAAGCGCTGAAACAAGCGCACGAAGGCCGCAAGCACATTTTGGGGTGCATGCTGTCGGCGATTGCCGAATCGCGTTCGAACAAGAGCAAATATGCGCCGCAAATCAAGACGCTCAAAGTCAAACCCGAAAAAATCCGCGATATCATCGGATCGGGCGGCAAGACAATCCGCAATATTTGCGCCGTGTCGGGCGCTCAGGTCAATGTCGACGACGACGGCACGGTGACGGTTTCGTCGGGCGACGGCATGTCGTTGCAGAAGGCGATTGACATGATCAGCGGTTTGACGCGCGAGGCCAAAGTCGGCGACGTTTATTTGGGGACAGTGAAGAAGATTATGGATTTCGGCGCATTTGTCGAAATCTTCCCCGGCACGGACGGCATGGTTCACATTTCGGAATTGACCGAAGGTCATGTCGACAATGTGACCGACGTTCTCAAGGAAGGCGAACAAGTTGTCGTCAAGGTTTTGGCTATCGATCCGCGCGGCAAGATT
>CAVGZQ010000025.1:0-10884 GCA_963633515.1 Bacteroidaceae bacterium | reverse complement strand
GATCGGCGAACAGCCGACGGAAGCGTAATCGGACGGATGCGCCGCGAGTTTTTGGGCGCATGTTTTTAAGCGCATAGGCCGAGAGCTTATGCGCTTTTTTTTTGTTTTTGCGTCTTGCCGCAGCCCGATAACGCCTCCGAGCGCGCGGCATCGTCGAAGAAAATGCATGAAAAATGGGGCAGATCGGGCATGCGCGCGAAGATACGCGATCGCGTTTTTATATTGACAGAAGATACTCGCGTGTGTATTGAGCATTCAACAGTTGAGTGATTGCTCAATTGTTGGATTAGAGGAGCGGGAGATGTCGGCAGCAATTCGAAAAAATGGCGCCAATTGTTCGGCAATACACGAAGCCGACGTTGCGGCGGCACAGTCGCAATTGTTGCCCGAAGCCGATTATGTCGGCGTTGCATCGTTGTTGCGGCATTTCGGAGATCCGACGCGCGTAAAACTGTTGCATGCATTGGAGCTGCGGGAGCTGTGCGTGAGCGATTTGGCCGTTATTCTCGACATTACGAAGTCGGCGGTATCGCATCATCTCAACGCGCTGAAATGCTCGAAACTCGTTCGCGGACGCCGCGACGGACAAGTCGTTTATTACAGTCTCGACGACGATCACGTTGCGACGATACTGAAAACCGGGTTTGAACACATGCGAGAATAGGCGGATAACGCGAAGCCGGAGCGTTGGTCGATGTTGTCGAAATGTTTAATGTTTGAGAAACAATTAACTTTCGATTGCCGCAAAACGCGGCGACGGCGGAAGTCTTTCGGAAGCGAATTATCGTTTTGCTTGATTATTTAACAAATGCTCAACGGTTTGAACAACGGGATCTCAAGACTCGGGATAGATCTATGATGCGGAAAAACGAAGATAATCGCTTTTGTTTGTTTAAAGGTTTAATGATTGCTCAATCTTTTAAATGCATGGCCATTTCCCCATCGCCCGAAAAAAGCGCACGCGTGCATTCGGCGCGGGTATGGGTAAATTGGGGGTTTCGTTTGGCTAAAAGTTTAATGATTGCTCAACTGTTTAGCCATGCGGCGAATGCAACGAAAACGTTCCGCATCGAACTAAGAGGGCGAAATGCCGATTTTCGCTGTTTTGCCCGATTTGGGGATCGTCTGAATTCAAATCGCGGGCGGTTTTGTGCGGGCGGCAAGGAATGCGCCGGGCATGATATAAATATCCGCTCGGCGAAACGTTTATATAACGCAATATAACTTTTTTTATTTCCGGCAACGCTGAATTCTGTTCATGCAAACAAAGGATGCATCCGATGATATTGACATTTAAAATAAAAGGACTTGATTGCCCCAATTGCGCGCAAAAGATCGAAACGGCCATCAAAAATCTCGATTTTGTTTCGTCGGCAACGCTGAATTTGATGTCGCAAGAGATTCAAATCGAAGCCGATTCGGCGGTCAAAGACGTTCGCGTCAAAGAGAGTCTGATCGAAGCCGTCGCGCGCATCGAACCCGATGCCGAAGTGACGGAGCCGGAAGACGGCGTGCAAGACGGCGCCGAATCGGCTCCGGAGTCGCCATGGCGCATGCGCCGTCTCGTTTGGGGCGGAATATTCGCCGTTCTGTGCATTGCATTATTTTATATAAATTGTCTTCCGCAGCCGATTGTCATTGCCGGTTTGGTTTTGTCTTATATCGTTTTGGGCGGCGATGTATTGATTCGCGCCGCAAAAAACATTTGCCGCGGTCAAATATTCGACGAAAACTTTTTGATGTCGGCGGCAACGGCCGGAGCGCTTGCCATCGGCGAATACCCCGAAGCGGCAGCCGTCATGCTGCTTTATCAAATCGGAGAGATGTTCCAAGATCGCGCGGTCGATAAATCGCGCCGCAATATTCAATCTTTGATGGATATCCGTCCCGACATGGCGCGCGTGTCGCGCGGCGGAAAATTGTATGAAATATCGCCGGATCAAGTGAAAATCGGCGAAAAAGTCGTCGTAAAACCCGGGGAACGGATCCCGCTTGACGGCGTGGTCGCGTCGGGGGAGACGATGCTCGACATGCGGGCGCTGACGGGGGAATCGGTGCCCAAACACGTCAAAGACGGCGACGAAGTTTTGTCGGGCGCAGTGAATGCGACGCAAGTTTTCACAATTTCCGTGACGCGCCGTTATTCCGAATCGACGGCTTCAAAAATCCTCGATCTCGTACAAAAAGCAGGCACTCGCAAGGCCAAAGCCGAACATTTTATAACAGCGTTTGCGCGTTATTATACGCCGGCGGTCGTGATCGGCGCGGCATGTCTGACGCTTATTCCCGTTATATTCATGGGCGGCGCTTGGCAGACGTGGCTTAACCGCAGTTTTGTATTTCTCGTCATATCGTGTCCGTGCGCATTGGTGATATCCGTGCCGCTTACATTTTTCGGCGGCATCGGCGCTGCATCGCGCAACGGCATTCTCGTCAAGGGGGGGAATTATCTCGAAGCATTGAATCGGTTGGGGATGATCGTTTTCGACAAGACCGGAACATTGACAAAGGGCAATTTCGAGGTGTCGCATATCGAAACTGCCGGCGGCGCGTCCGAAGAAGAAGTTCTGAAGGCGGCGCATATTGCCGAAAAAATGTCGAATCATCCGATCGCGCTTTCGATTGTGTCTTATGCGCAATCGCGCGGCATCGGCGCCGGCGAATCGTTTGACGGCGCCGGGCATGCGGAGCTGAGCGGACGCGGCGTCAAATGCATTATCGGAAACAATGTTATTTTGGCCGGAAACGAAAAACTCATGTCGGAGGAAAACATCGGCTATCGGGCGTGTCAATTGCCCGGGACGCATGCGTATATTGCCGAAAACGGCAAATATCTCGGTTGCATCGTCATTTCCGACGCGATCAAGGAAAATTGCAAAGAAGCGATATCGGCATTGCGCAGCCGCGGGATTGAAAAGACCGTCATGCTGACCGGCGACGCAGAAAGCGTTGCAAAAAATGTCGCCCAAACCGTCGGCATCGGCGAATATCATGCAAATATGCTTCCATGCGACAAAGTTGCAATGTTTGAACAGTTTGCATCGCAAACCGAAAAAGGCAAGAAGACGGCATTTGTCGGAGACGGCGTAAACGATGCCCCGGTTTTGGCCCGCGCCGATATCGGAATTGCAATGGGCGGCGTCGGATCGGATGCGGCCATCGAAGCGGCCGATATTGTATTTATGGATGACGATTTGTCAAAGCTGCCTTTGGCAATCGATATAGCAAAACGCACAAAACAAATTGTCATGCAAAATATTATATTTGCGCTTGCCGTCAAAATCGGATTTCTGGCGCTCGGCGCCCTGGGGATTATCGGCATGTGGGGGGCTGTTTTTGCCGATGTCGGGGTTATGGCGCTGTCGGTGCTCAATGCCATGCGGATGCTGAAACAATAGTTTTCCGACAGAGTTTATGATTATACTTTTATATTGCGCTTGCACGTTTTTTCGCCGCCTATTGCCCCCCTGAGGGGCAATGCGTCGGCGGCTTCGGCTATGCGCAAAGCGCATACGCCTTCGCGGCTTCGGCTATGCGCAAAGCGCATACGCCTTCGCGGCCGGGCTTTTGCCCCGCGGGCAATGCGCCCGGCTTGCCTGCCCCCGCCGAGGGGGAGGCAGGCCGGGCGCGGCGCAGGAAAGCGCCGCGCTTTATTGCCGGCAAAAATCGTCGCGCATGCAGAAAGCATTCGGGATGTAAACGATTTTCGGCGGATGATTTCGGATCATCGTAATCGCTGCAATGTCGCATCGGTATATCGCTTTTTGGCGCGGGTTTCGGGCAATATAAGATTTGACCGAAGCAGATATTTTTTTTTGTTTTGCATAAGTGACGTTGAACTGCGGGGCGACCGCGCGCAGCGACGACCGCGCTTTGACTTCGATAAAAGCGACGGTTTCGGCCTCGGGGAGATCGGCGCCAATTTTGGCGGCTATGATATCGATTTCGCCGCATGCGTCGGCATAATTGCGCGCCAAAATGCGCCAATTTCGCTGTCTGAGAAACCAAATGACGAGATTTTCGGCGCATCGTCCGAGGATGGCGGCCGGCGTTTTTACGTTCGGACGGCAGCGTTTCGGAAGAGCCGGGCGGCTTTTGCACGGCGATTTGCGCCGGCGGCATTTTCGGCTGCGCGCCGACGGGTCGGCGCCGGGCGGCGCAAAGAAGCCGCCGCCGCAATCGGGGGGATTGTTGCCGGAATTTTTGCATGTCATAAAAATGATCCGTCGGCAGAGCAGACAAAACCGAAGGTTTGCTGCGGTTAATCTTTGTTTTCGCAATGGTGTCCGGGCTGCGGACAAGATGTGCAGAGTATCGGAGAACTTGTTGATAAGTTGGGGATAAGTTGCGCAGGTTTGCGGACAAGTTAAGCAGAATAACGGAGAAATTGCCGATAAGTTGGGGATAAGTTGCGCAGGTCTGAGGACATGTTATGCAGAACTGCGGATAATCTGTTGATAAGTTGGGGATAAGCTGCGCAGGTTTGCGGACAAGTTAAGCAGAATAACGGAGAAATTGTTGATAAGTTGGGGATAAGTTGCGCAGGCCTTGCGGACAAGGCGCAGTTAAAATGCGTACAGCTTGCATGGCGCGTTTTGGGGAGGAAGCTTAAAAACGCGCTGTATGATTGCGCTTTTTTCGGCGATTTCGTCGGCGGCGCTTAACGGCGAATCGTCGGCGATGGGGGGCATTGCATGCGCGATGCGCGGAAACAGGGCCGCGCGGCCGATGCAGCCGAAAATGGCGTTGCATTTTTCGGCATCGCAGCAGCAATCGCGTTTGAGCATCTTCCAAAGCGGGAGAAGCTGTTTTTTTGCGGCGCCCGACGCCGCGTGATGAATCCGGCCAAACGTCGTTTGGGTTGAATTCGCCGAGAATTGTTCGAGACCGGGGGCAATGGGGATCCATTGACCGGAAAATCGCGCCCAGTATTTCGGAAAATGATCGCAATCGATCGAAAACAGGGCGTCGCATGTCGGAGCAAGCGGTTGCGCATGCCACGAAATGATGAGTTTTTTCCGCGCATTGAGCCGTTTTTCGATTGCCTGCGCGCAGTCGGAAAACCCGGGAATGCGATCGGGATAACGCGGGGCGAAGAAATGGACGGCGTCGGCCGTTTGTCCGATGCGCAAAAGGCGTCCTTCGCGCTGAATGAGCGTTGCGGGATTCGGCGGCAAATCGAGATGAATGAGGCGATTGGCGCGCTGCAAGTTGTGCCCGCTCGAAAAAGCGTCGCTGCAGATGAGGATTTCGGGCGGGCGAATTCCGGATTTTTTGTAAAAATCGGGAATCGGGCACGAAGCGTCAAATACGGTTTCGATGAGTTCGCGTTCGCAAGCGGAGTTTCCGTAACGGGAGATTTGCGCCGTGAGCAGAGCCAATGGGCGTCCGACGCAGAGACGGCGGGCAAAATGCATCGCCGTGTCGGCATATTGCGTAAACAATACGACGCGTTCGCGGGGGGGGATTTTTGCGATGAGGTTTTGCACTGCCAGAACGGCGGGATCGGGACCGATGCACGATGTTTCGATGAGGTCGCGGGCATATGCGAGTTTTTTCAGATTGCGATCGAGTTTGGCTGCGGTGACGTTGCCGAGTTTTTTGCCGTAAAAAACGTCTTCGAACGGAAGGAGCAATTGATTTCCCGACAAGCCCATCAGCGTCAAAAAGTTGCGCCGAGACAGAAATTGTCCGTCGCGGGTGCGCGCATTTTTATAGTATCGGATGAGGCGGTTCAATGTCATCAGGCAGGAATGCGGATGGCTTAAGAAGCGAAGCAAGAGAAGATGCGGCAAGAGCGCCGTTTCGCGGGCGTCGGCGTCATCGTCGGAAATATACAATCGGACGGATCGAAGGGCGTCGGCAATGGCGGCGATCGCTTCGGGCGACGAGAGGAGCGGATAATCGTAAAAATCGTGCGTTTTTTTTGCCGAAACGATCGATTGCGGAATATCGGCGTCGACGGATATCGCGCGGGCAAACCGTTGGATCATGTATTTGTCGAAGAACTTTTGTCCCGACGGATAGCCGCATAACCGGGCGAGCGCGAGGATATCGTTCCAGCTCATGGAGACGGGCGTAGCGGTCATGAGACAGACATAGTGCATGGCGGTATGCTTTTGCGCAAAACGGTATCGTTTCGAGTTTGCGTTTTTGAGCGCGTGCGCTTCGTCGAATATCCATAAAATCGGCGTCTGCGCGCGGGCGTCGGCCCGTCCGAGGCTGAGCATCTGATAAGAAGCGAATTGCGGACGGATATCGAAGGCATCGGCCGCGCGCCGCCACATCGGGAGAAGATGCGCCGGCGCAACGACGATTGCGGCGGCGTTCGGATCGTCGGCGAACATGCGGATAAGCCGGCACGCAATATACGTTTTTCCGGTTCCCGTCGGCATTGCAATGATCGTTGCATGATACGTATGCAAAAGATCATAAGCGCGATTGGCGGCGGCAGATTGCATTTCGGTCAGTTTCGGGATTTGCGTCATGATGCATTCTCCGCGCCGACGCAGGGATTGTCCTGAGCTGCCAAAAGAGAGGATTGGCAAACGGGGAGATTTTTTCGCGCCGTTTTTGACGTCGGAAATCTTTCGACAGCGCGTATGCATTTTTGGCATCGATCGTCGATTTGGGGTTGCAATTGATTATGCCGCCGGACGATTCGGATATCGGCCGCGTTTGCGCCGGACATGATTTCGCGCGCTTTGCGCGAAAGCGTGATGATTTGGGCTTTGTATGGTTTTGCCGCCGAATGATCGAACGGCCACGGCAGGCTTTGGATGAGCCATGCGAAGAAACGGCGGTAGCCGCCTTGCGCATGTTCGGCGCGTTTCATGCAATAATCGCGAATGTAACCGGAATTGAGCCATGCGGCCAAGAGATCGCCTTCGGCGTCGTCGGCGACGGGGATATAGTAAACGGTATTGACGGGAATGATGCGCTTTTGCGGGCAATAGCATGCTTCGAGTTTCGTTGCGATATCGCGCCAAACGACTTTTTTGCCTCCGATTGCGGGGTGTATCCCCGAAATGGCATAATCGTAAGGGAAACGGCACGATTTTCGCTGTCGGAGGCGATCCGAATTTTGATCGAACCATTTTTTTGCGCACGGCGGAAGCGCGGGCAAGGGACGCGCCGGAAAGAGCGGATCGTGGGGCAAAGCGATGCTAAGTTTGGGCGAAACGCGAAACGGCCGGATATCGCATCCGCGCAAAGCCGCGCATATCAATTCGGATTCGATCGGAACGGGGCCGTTTTCGCCCGCAAACCTGACGTATTGCGCGCCGTCGGAGCATTGGGATTTGCCGAGCGATTCGCAGAGATAAACATCGTTTGCGCCCGTGCAAATCCCCCGTCTCACGTCAAATCGCGATTTTATCGGCGGCACGCGATCGAAAAGCGGCGGATCGGCGTCGCGGCGCGAAAGTTCGATGCACGCAATCCATGGCGATTGCGGCTGCTGCGGCGCGCGGCCGGCGTCGGGCGCAAGAATGACGGCGGCGGGGTATGATGCGGCGCCGAAGGCGTTGTATCGGGTGCGGCTTAAATCGTCGATCGCGAATATTTGCGCGCGATTTTGGATAAAACGTCGGAAAGATTGATAAGACGGAGCCGAAAACAGCTTATTCGGGACGATCATGGCGATGCATCCGTCGGCGTTGACGTCGAAGAGCGCTTTTTCGACAAACAGACTGCTGATATCGGCCGATTGGGCGGCGCGTCCGAGAGATTGCGCGGTTTTTGCGCATTGATAATGGAGCTTTAGGGCGTTTTGCTTTTCTTTTGCCAAGGTATGGAGCCCAAACCACGGCGGATTTCCGATGATGAGATCAAATCCGCCGTTTGCGGCGGCTTCGCTCATTGCGACGGCGAAACCGAAGCTGCAAGCGTCGCCGCGCATCTGCCCGATGCATCGTCGCCGGGCGCAGAGTTCGGCAATGCGCTTTTTCCGAGACTCGGAAACGGTTTTGTTTGCATCGAAGATGTTTTTTTGCGGCACGGAAAGCGCGTTTATGGCGTTTTCGCATGTTTCTTCGATCGAAGCGAGGCTGTCGCGGGTCAGTTGCGCGGAATATCGGGCGATTTCATTGCGAAGGCGGTATTTTTTTGCGCCGTGAGCGGTTTTAAACCGCCGCAGCAGGCGATCGATGCCGGGCGGCCGGGGTTGCGGCGCAATGCCCAAGAAGCGTTGCCATTGCTGAAGGTTGAGGAGCGAATCGCCGCAAGAAATGCTGAGATCGAGATTTGGCAGCGGAATAAGCGGTCTGTCTTTCGGGGCATATCTTATGAGTTCGAGCCAAAGCCGCAGCTCGCACATTTTCACGGCCGACGGCAAAATATCCGTGCCGCAGAGATTGGAAGCAAGGATTTGTTTGGCGAGATGTTCGGCGTGAACGGGGCGTCCGAGCGCGGCAGCTATTCGGCGGCGGAGAAAGAGGAGCTTTTCGAATGCGGCCTGGAGAAATGCGCCGCTGCCGGCGGCGGGATCGAGAATGCGCATATGCGCGATGCGGTTTTCGATTTGCATCAGCATGCGATCGGGGACGGCGCCGGCCGGCCGGCCGTCCAAAAGCGCTCCGAGCGCTTCGCGTTCGAGGGGAAAGATGCGTCCGAGCCATATTTCGAACGCTTGTCCGACGACGCGTTTTGCCAGCGGCATGGGCGTGTAGAACGATCCCGTGCGTTCCCTGAGCGATTGCGGCATGAGCGTTTCGAAGATGTGGCCGATCATCCAAGGATCGAGCGACGGCTCGGAAAAAGCCGCCGCATCGTCGGGATCGGCGCAATCGGAGTCCGGCGGCTCGGCGCCGGCATAAATATTCCACGAATACGGTTCAAACAAGGTTTGGGCAATCGCGAGCATTGTTTCGTTCGAAACGTCGAGCCCGGGATTATCGGTTTCGGCGGGAATCGGCGCGAAGAGCCCGCCGTTGAGAAACGGAATATTGCCCAGTTTTTTGGCATGCGCGCCGCGTTTTGACATCGGTTTTCCGAGCGCGTCGAAAAATAGCGGCCGAATCGTCGACCGATAGGCGGAACGCCCGTTTTGAGCGTCATTGCGGATAGCTTCGGACAGGTAGTTTTTGCGTCCGTCCAAGGCGCCGCGCGCGGCAATGTTTGCAATAAACACGAGGCGCAAAAGCGTTGTCAGAGACAGATCGCGCGTTTGCGCGCCGGGGGCGATGTTTTGCCATGAGGATTCGAGGCGTTCGAAAGATTTTTTAAAGTCGCGAACAAAATTCGATTCAATCCGTTTTTTGCCGTATTGTTTGTCTATTTCGAAGCAAAACCGCAAATAATCGGTTCCGAGCGACCAAAAATCGGTATTTTTCCAAGGGATATCGCGCGCGGCGATTATTCGGTTTTCGATCGGCGAACGCGCGTAGATGCAGAGCGATGGATTGCGCACATCGACGATAATCGCCGCCGGATCGTTTTTAAAGCATGCTTCGGCGGCAGACCGCGCCGGCGGCGATGAGGCGCATCCGCACACGGTGCACCATGCGCAGCGTCCAAGCGCGACAATGTCGGGCATATCATCGTCGTATCTTGCATATAATTCGATGTTTTCGGTAAAAACAGACATGTTCCATTGGTTTATAGCCATTTGAATGAATTCTTCGCGACAATTTTGCATAGCCGATCTCCTTTTCTGCGGGCGCAAAAAGAAAAAAGAAAAAAGAACGCGGGCAAGATGCGCCGCCGCGCGCGGGGGCGGTCATTTTGCCGTCGGTCGTTGAAGATTCGCATTTGGGTCTGCATATATAAGTTGGCATTTTTCGAAAAAATGTCCGAAAAAAGTGTTTTTTTCGAAAAAACAAAATCGCGGGGGAACTTGCCGACTGAATTCGGAGCATTTTTTTCGGAAGCAAAGCGCGCGCATGGTCTCCGGGGCAGCAAGCCCCGAGGCCATGGCGCGCCCTGCGCGGCGTATGTTCGCAGCCCCCCCCGGGGCGCGAACACACGCCGCGCACGCCTGCCGCATTTGCGGAGCAAAAAGGCAGGCACGCCGGGCGTATTGCCCGCAGGGCAAAAGCCCGGCCGCGAAGGCGTATGCGCTTTGCGCATAGCCGAAGCCCCGCATCGGGCGTCATGTGCCGGCGGAGAGCTTGGGGAGAAGGGCGCGGGATTTCGGCGTCAGACGGCGGATTTTGCGGTTGCCAACGCGGGGGCGATGTGCTAAGAGCGCGCGGCTCGCATGTGCTGTGCATTTGCGGCGGTTGCAGGCAATTTTGGGATAGGAGAAAGAAATGAAATTGTCCCCTTTGGCAGAAGTTAAAGAAAAATTCGGTTCGCGCGATGCTTTGGTTAAACTCGTGATGGGCAAAATCGAACGTCCGGAAGGCATGAGCGACGAAAAGTTCGAAGAAAAAGTGCGCGCGATCAGCAATCGCAAGTTGCTCAAACTCAACGCGGCGCACGACGATATGGTGGCGCGTTTCGGTTCGAAAGAAGGTCTTGTCGATGCGATTATGACGGCGGTGACGACGGGCAAACCCGACATGGTATACCGCGCCAAGCTGACGACGCTTCGCCCGGCTCAGCTGCTCGACCTTCACAAGTCTCTTGTGAAATAAGCCGGATGTGTTAAAGTGCGCCGACGTTGCGGCGTTGCGCATGAACACAGACAGACAAAACGGGGAGGCGGCTCCGATGCAAAACACTTTTAGGCTTCGAGGAAATTGGCTTTTATTCGTGTTTTTGGCGATCGGCGCCGCCTTTTTTGCGGGTTGCAACGAACGCCGCAGCGCGGGCAAAAAGCCCGTCGTTGCCGAAGAAGAGACGCGCGGAGGCGGCGATTCGGACGGCGGATTTTTTGAACGCGGCGGCAGCGCCGGCCAACCCTCCGAGGCCGAGGGTTACCGGCATGTCGGTCTCAAGAAT
>CAVGZQ010000024.1:6743-18899 GCA_963633515.1 Bacteroidaceae bacterium | reverse complement strand
GTATTGCGCGTTGGCGCAATAGCCGAAGCCGAAGTCCGCATTGCGCGTTGGCGCAATGCGGACGGCCGCCGCCGCGCGGCAAAGCCGAAGGCGGCGAAAAAACAAAGACTTTTTTGATTTCGGGCGAAATTATATTCGTTGTGTTGCGTTATGTGCCGCGAAAAACGTTGCGAAACGTCATAAAGATCCGATTTTGGCTGAAATTTCGGCCGTTTTTCGGTATAAGCATGCAGCGATTTTTTCGCTTTTAATTTTAGCTTCGGAAATGCGTCCGGAGCAGAAAAATTCGTACGGAACCGAAAAAGCCGGGGCGGCGCGCGCGCTGCGCTCGGCGATAGTTTTATCGGACGGCGCGGCAGAGGCTTCGGCTGCAGACTGCGCCCGGAATCCCCGAAAAGGAGTATGCACATGAAAGCTCGGAATTGGCTTTGGGCAAGCTGTTTGGCCGGCGCATGCGTTGCGTTCGGCTGCAGCGACGATGCGGCAAACGGCGGAGGTTACGGCATTTGCGGCAACGGCGTTATCGAAACGGGCGAAACTTGCGACGACGGCAACACGGTCGGCGGCGACGGCTGTAGCGTGTCTTGTCAGCAAGAAGACGGCTGGATATGCCATGAAGGCAAGCCGTGCGAGCCGAACGGCGGCGGCATTTGCGGCAACGGCAAAGTCGAAACGAACGAGGTTTGCGACGACGGCAACACGGCAGGCGGCGACGGATGTTCGGCCGACTGCAAGCGCGTCGAAAGCGGCTGGACGTGTCCGCCCAACGGCGGCACGTGCACGGAGAAAGACGATGTTTGCGGCGATGGGATCGTCGGCGGCTCAGAGCTTTGCGATGACGGCAACACGGCCGGCGGCGACGGATGTTCGGCCGATTGCTCGGAAATCGAGAAGGGCTGGACGTGCCCGCCCGAGGGCGGCAAATGTTCGCAGACAGGCGCCCGGTGCGGCGACGGAATCGTCAACCGCGCCGAAGAAGCGTGCGACGACGGCGGGAATTCGTTCGGGTGCACTTCGGACTGCAAAATTGCCGACGGCTACAATTGCAGCGTCGATGCCGACGGCATGTCGCATTGCTGGGCGATGGAATGCGGCGACGGCATTCTCGATCCGAAAAACGGCGAGGAATGCGACGACGGCGCGAACAACGCCGAGGACGGCTACGGTCTCAAAGATGACGGCACGCCGAAATGCAACACAAATTGCAAACTGATCCCGTATTGCGGCGACGGCACGAAAAACGGCGACGAAGAATGCGACAGAGGAACGGACGGCAACAACGGCACATACGGTCAAAAGGATGCATGCACGCCGGAGTGCAAGAATGCCGGATGGTGCGGCGACGGCGTGTATCAAGCCGGATACGAAAAATGCGATCCCCAAGACAAAAATTCAAACGGCGGCTGCACCGACGATTGCAAGGCCAAAGACGGATACCGCTGCCGCCCCGATACGGGGGCTTGCATAAATTATGACGAATTGCCCGAACCCGGCTGCGGGACCGTCAGCGATAAAACCGGAAAAACATACATCGACCTCGAATTGGGCGAAGAATGCGACCAGACGGGCAACGGATGCACGGATCAGTGCAAGACCGCCGACGGCTACAAATGCGTTTACAGTCCCAAACCGTGCAGCACGTGCTCGGAAGAAGAGGGAAAACAATGCGAGCAGCTCAAATGCGGCGACGGTTTGATCGACCCCGACGGGTACGAAGAATGCGATATGGGATCGGACAACGGCAAGGGCTTGGGGTGTACGGCGTCGTGCACCGTCGAACCGGGCTATGTTTGCAAATCTGTCGATAAAATTGCCGACGGCGCGGTTGTCGGGAAAACGAGTTCATGCGATACGTTCTGCGGCGACGGCGTTCGGACGAAAGACGAAGAATGCGATGCCGGCCAAAACAACGGCGCGGGAAAAGGCTGCTCGGGCAATTGCACGATCGAAGAATACGCCATTTGCACGTCGAATAATATCGGCGCGACATCGAAATGCAGCGCCGGCAAATGCGGCGACGGCAAAATCGGCAAGGGCGAAATGTGCGACGACGGCAATGCGGTCGGCGGCGACGGCTGTTCGGCCGATTGCAAAGCCGTCGAAGCGTATTACAAATGCGGCAATGACGGCAAGGGCAAAGGCGGCGCATGCACGCTGACAAAGTGCGGCGACGGAAAACTTAACGATAACGTCAGCGGCGTTGTCGGCGAAGAATGCGATTTGGGAACGGGCAACGGCGAGGGCAAGGGGTGTACGCTGTTTTGCCGGCTCGAACCCGGCTACGAATGCGCAAATTCCGGCTGCACGTCCGTCCGAGCAAAAACGGAATGCGGCGACGGCGTGCTCGGCGACAACGAAGAATGCGACGACGGCAATGCAATGGGCGGCGACGGCTGCTCGCCCGAATGCCGCCGCGAAACAGGGTTTGAATGCTTTAATGCCGACAAATCAACCCCAAGCGTTTGCCGTCCGACGTGCGGCGACGGCATTTGGAACATCACATCGGCAAAGATCCCGGGGGCAACGCCCTCGAAAGTGACCGATCTCCTCGAAGAATGCGATTTGGGCGCGCAAAATGGCGAGGGCTTGGGATGCACCGCCGATTGCAAGCTCCAAGACGGCTATTATCTCGACCTTCCGCAAGTGACTTATCCCGATACGATCGAACTCCCGGTGACATACAGAGATTTTAAGGGGATCGATGTGACCGAATCGACCGATAAAAGCACGGGTTCGGATAAAGGTTTGGGACGCGCGACCGATAAATGGATTAACGCCATTAAGAACAAATATAAGTTTGACGGCAGCACGAATTGGGGAAGCGATTGCGATCGAACCCCCGACGGCGGCGATGCAAGCCGTCCTGCCGTTCCGAAAAATAAAATGACGGTCGGCAGCGGCCATCCGGATTTTGAGAATATGAGCGGCAATTTGTGTACGGGCGTTATGGGAACGGTCGGCGTCGGTATTTTGGGAAGCGACGGCAAACCCGTTTTGACTCAAGAAGCCTTTAAGGGCGCCTGCAAAACGACGCATGAAGGCGTTGTCGGTTCGGCATATCCCAATGTCCGAAATCACTATTTCTGCCAAGCGTCGTTTGATACGTGGTATCGCGACGATGCTCAAATGAATAAAAATATATCCGGCAAGCTTTTGCTGGCTAAGGTTGCCGGAAAACAAGATATGTATGAATTCGACAGCGCAAATCCGCCGGCAGATGCTGTTTCCGTGAACGGAACCAAATTTTCGGCAATAAATGAAAAAACGAATGCCGAACTGAGAAAAAATGGTTACTTTGCGCCGCTGTATGCCGCAGGTTTTAACGAAGGCATTGTCACAGATCAGGGAACAAACGGCAAATATCTGAAGGATTGGGATGCAAACGGCAGTTTTACCACCGAAATATATACGACGATTCAATATCGCGGCGAAGAGGCGACATTGGATTTTTCGGGTGATGACGACGTTTGGGTTTATCTCAACAATCGGCTTTTTGTCGACGTGGGCGGGATGCATTCTGCATTGCCGGGCAGCGGCACAATCAAAGCCGAAACATGTTCCAACGGGCAGATATGCGACAAAACGTTCGGGCTTTATAAGGGCGGAATTTACGATTTGCGCATTTTCCATGCTGAGCGCGCCCGCACTGCATCGAACTTTAAGCTGACGCTGACGGGGTTTGTGCCCACGGCAAAGACCGTTCCCGCCGATTATAAGACGATTTGCGGCGACGGCATCGTTGCCGTCGGCAAGGAAGAATGCGATTACGGCGATAAAACGAAGAATGCAAACACGTACAAATTGATGGCGTGCGATCCGAATACGTGCATGAAGATCAAAAACAACGCCGGCAAAACATGCGGCAACGGCATCGTCGAAGAAGGCGAAACGTGCGATACGGGTTACCTTTGCAATCAAGATGCATATAAAGCCGTTTGCAAAACGCTCGGTCTTTCGTACAAACCGAATGCGAATTGCGACGAAACGTCTTGCAAGATTACGGGCGCAACATGCGGCAACGGCATCGTCGAAACGGGCGAAGAATGCGACCCGAACGATCCTGCGGCAAAAGCCGATTGCACGCCCATGTGCACGGTTTCGCGCTGCGGCGACGGCTATGTCGACACCAAAAAAGGCGAACAATGCGATATGGGCGATATCGAAAATGCCAAGGGCATCGTATGTACGGAAAAATGCGAGAAACCGTACTGCGGCGACGGCATCGTTTCGGTCTATAACGGCGAAGTTTGCGACGACGGCGTAAACGACGGCTCATACGGGCATTGCGGCGTCGGCTGTTCGAAATGGGGACCGCGTTGCGGCGACGGCATCGTTCAAACGGTCAACGGCGAAAAATGCGATAACGGCGCGGCAAACAGCGACACAGCGTACGGCGGCTGCACGACATCGTGCGAATGGGGGCCGCGTTGCGGCGACGGCATCGTTCAGTACGAAAACGAAGAATGCGACGACGGACCCAAAAATGGCACGTCGGAAAGCAACTGTTCGCAGGCTTGCCGCCTCGTCATCAACTAGCGCATCCTCCGCATTGTCTCCGCCCCGAAAGGGGCAGACGGCATGCCGGGTATCGCCGCCCCTGCGGGGCGGCTTTTTTTATTGCGTCATCGTTGTTCGGATCGCGGCGACGGTTTGCCGGCAACCGCCGCCGCGCCCGGACGGATTTTTTGCATTATCGAAGCCGCATCTGCGGGAAAAATGCAGGCCGCCGCGCATTTTTCGGCGGTTTTCCGGCAATCCTCTCGGGGCAAAAAAACGGGAGCGCGCGCCCGGCGACGGCGCGTCAACCGCAGACACCGCGAGGCATTGCGTCATTGCCTGCCGCCGCTCAGGCTTCGGTCGGACCGCAGCTGATGCCGACGTCGATGGCTTGTTCGACTTTGGGCGCGCGTCCTTTTTTGATGATGCGCACCAAATTTCCCGTCAGCGTTTGGCTCGTTGCGCCGGTCACTTCGATTTCGGCCCAATCGCCCGGTTCGCAGGCGCCGCCTTCGAAAATCGCCGTTTTAAAATCGCGCGTATTGCCCATGGCCTGCGTCGGATTTCTGCGCGAATAGCCCTCGGCGATGACCTCGACGCGGCGGCCGACATACGATCCGTAAATCTCTTTCGAAATCTTCTGCTGGATGTCGATGATTTCGGCCAATCGGCGCTGTTTGACCTCGGGCGGCACGTCGTCTTTCATCGTTTTGGCGGCGATTGAAAGCGATCGCTCGGAGTAGGCAAACAAAAAACCGAAAGCAAAACGGTTGTCGATCAGCGCTTGTTTTGTCTTTTGGAAATCTTCTTCGGTTTCGCCGCAAAAACCGACGATAATATCGGTTGAAATCGCGATTTCAGGGCATTTCGCGCGAAGTTTTCGGACAATCTCCTCATATTCTTCGTAT
This sequence comes from Bacteroidaceae bacterium, assembly GCA_963633515.1. GTDB lineage: Bacteria > Myxococcota_A > Bradymonadia > UBA4248 > UBA4248 > UBA4248. The sequence continues at coordinate 13,494 of CAVGZQ010000024.1, read as the reverse complement.
GTATAAACTCGCCGCATGGCTTCCAATTGCGCGTTGCTGCCCGATTGCAGCGGCAGATGGACGAACTTCGCAACGTGCGGTTCGTTGGCGATGACGTCGATGAGCTCGTCGCTGAATCCGCGCGGATGCGGCGACGTAAACCGCACTTGTTCGATGCCTTCGACGCGCGCCGCCATTTGCAAAAGCTTGGCAAAATTGACGTCGCCGTCGCGGTAAGAATTGACGGTCTGCCCCAAAAGCGTGACGACGGAAAAGCCTTGCAATGCGAGTTTTTCGATTTCTGCGATGATTTGTTTTGCGGGCACGTTGCGTTCGCAGCCGCGGACATGGGGCACGATGCAATAGGTGCAGACGTAGTTGCAGCCGCGCTGAATCGATACCCAAGCGGTCACGCCGCTCGGGCGCATCGGCGCGCATCCGCCGTAAAGTTCGGATCGGTCGAAATTCGTGCGCAATTCATGCCGCGTTTGGCTCTCGCGTATAATATCGGGCAAATTGCGGTATTGATCCGGACCGGCGACAAAATCGACGTAAGGCGCTTTTTCGAAAAGCGCGGCGCCCAAGTGTTTTGCCATGCATCCGACGACGCCGATGAGCATGCCTTGTTTGAGGCGTTTGAAGGGAACCAAATTGGTGAGCCGTCCCAAGATGCGCGCTTCGGCTTTTTCGCGCACGGCGCACGTGTTGAGGATGACGACATCGGCTTCGTCGAGGCTTCGCGCCGGCGTGAAACCGTTTTGCGTCAAAATGCCCATTATGAGTTCGCTGTCGGCTGTATTCATTTGGCAGCCGTATGTTTCGATGAGTGCTTTCATGAGACTCCGAATTGCAGAATTTTTTCTGCGATTTATATTGTAATCCGTTGATTTTAAATAACATTTTTCGCCGGCTATCGCGCCGCTCGCAGCGCCGCGATACGCCCGGCGGCTTCGGCTATGCGCAGGCCTGCCCGCGGGCAAACCTGCGCATACGCCTTCGCTGCGCGTCTGTCGGCTTGCCGCCCCTGCGAGGGCGGCCGGCGCCCATTGCAATCAAAAATCGCGTCGCGCCGCGAAGCCAAACCCCTGCCTGCGGCAACATGCGCGGCATCGCGCGAAACCGCCGCGCGGCGCGCGCTGAAACGGTTGCCGCCGCTTTGTTTTGCGGCGGCAACGCCGCCGGGGCGATCGCGCGCGCAAGATTATTCCTGCGATTTGGGTTTCGTTTGATCTTTGACGGGATAATCGGCATCGGGATCGACGGCAACGGCATATGCGCTGTTCCAGTAGCGATCGAAGCTTTTCGTCAGGTCGCGGTTAAGCGCTTTGCCCGTTGCGATAATGCCGATATTTCGCGAGTTGTAGAAGTAATCGCCGCTCCAGTTGCTCGTCCCGAGCCACGTTTTGTCGTCATCGGCGACGAGGAATTTCGAGTGAATGGTTCGGCTGTACGGCACAAATCCCATCGAATGTTCGGGAATTTCGATCATTCGCGCTTCAAAATTCGGCACTTTTGCCAAACGCTTGAGATCTTTCATGTATTTTGGGCGCGTCGACCAGTCGGAAACGAGCATGCGGACTTTCACGCCGCGTTTTGCCGCATCGGTGAGCGCTTTGTCGAGTTCGTCAAACGATGTTTTGTCGTAATTGACCGTGGCATAATTGAGCAATTGGAAAGAAACCGAGTGTTTGGCCCGGGCAATCATGCCGATAATTTTGGGCAGATCCCACATATCGTCGCACGGAAGCGCGGATTTGGGGCTTGCGACGGTTTCGGCCGTCATCGTTTCGCCCATGTACTCGATGCGCGTTGCGCCGTAACACTTCGTTTTGGCGATGGGCGATTTGGGGTCTTGCGCCAGCTGCCAATCGAGTCCGAAGATGTCGGCGATGGGGGCGGCGAGCGTTTTGTTGCGAATCCGGGCGCCCATTTCGGAGATTTGCGTCAGCGACCGCCAGTCGAAATTCTGCGACCCGAAATAGACGCGTTCGCCGTCGGCGATAAAGAATTTCGCATGCTGAACGCCGCCGGCGATTTGTCCGAAGTCGATGACGCGCACTTCGGCGCCGGGCAGCGCGCGGAGCGCTTGGGGGAGCTCGGCGTTTTCGCCCGAAGACATCTTTTTGTCGACGATGAATCGGATTTTTACGCCGCGATCGGCGGCATTTTTCAAGGCTTCGACGACTTTTGCAAGCGCTTGCGTCGCCGCCGTTTCGGGCAACGCCGCGTCGGCGCCGATGGCATAGAACTCTTCGAAATCGAGCGTCCTTTGCGCGCCGTCGATGGCTTCGATCCAAACCGGAACGACGTTGGCGATATGATCGTTGCCGAGCGACGTTTCGTCGGGCCAAGATTCGTAAAGCATAAGGTCGGCGTCTTTTTGCGACTGTCGGAGCCGATCATCGGCAGGGGAAGCGCCGAAGATGCCGATAGCATCGGCCGCCGCCGACGGCGCATCGGGCGATGCTTCTGCTTCCGCGGTTTGTTCCGGCGCCGTCTGCGCAGCCGCATTCGGAGAATTTGCAGAATTTGACGGCGCAACATTGACTGCCGCTGCGCAGCCCGCCGACGCTGCGGCAAAAAATGAAGCCATGATAATTCCGAGTGTTCGATAAGACATGTTTTGACCTGCTCCGATGCATGCCGTCGGGATGGCGGACGGCAAAATGGACGAAATGAAATTTGCGTTATCGCCGAGAACGCGAAAATCTTCTATAACATGGCGTGCTTTTGGTGTAGGAAAATCCGCCGAAAGCAAGCGCGCCGTTTTCGCGGTTCTGAGCCGAAAACACCGCTTCGCGGCGCGCATGCATGCGCTATTTTCGGCGTAATTTCGGCACTATCGCAGTCGGAACCCAAGGATCATTTCATGCGGCAAAAAGCTGTCACGGTCTCCTGCCGTCATCTTGCCCGGATGGCGATTTTTTTTGCGCTTTCGGCGCAATCGTGCGCGTTGTTTTCGGGGGCATCCGAAACAAAAACGAATTCGGTTGCGTCGGTTTCGTCCGCTTCGGCGCAACCGACGGCTTCGTCCGCCGGCAATGCGTCTGCCGGACGTTCGCAGACGTCTGCTTCGTCCGATATCGGCGATAATTCGGGTTTAAACCGAGATTTGAATAATGCTTCGTCTGCTGCCGCAGGCGGCGAACAAAATGCAAGCGCCGTTCAAACCGCCGAAGAATATGCGCAATCGGAGTATGAACGCGCCCTTGAAGCTTATCAATCGGGGCGCTTTGCCGATGCATTCGGCGGCGCAATCCGGGCGATTGAACTGATTCAAAACGATGCGCAGGCGTCGGAAATGCGTTCGGAGGCTGAGACGCTTGCGATTGTTGCCGCCGGACAATGCGACCCCGTTCAATGGATGCAAATGAACCGCGCGGCGTCTTCGCCCGCGGCGCGATCGATCTTGTCGCGTCTTTTGGCGGCGGTTTGCCAACGGCAAAACGACCGCGCTTGCGTCGCGGCTCAGGCGCGAAACGCCGCCGATGCCGCCGATTTGCTCGGAGACGGAGAAAACGCCGAACGTTGGAGAAATGCCGCCGAATCGCTTTATCCCGAATTGCCGGCAGCCGCCGTTTTGCTTCCGCTCTCGGGAAAAGACCGCCGCATGGGCCGCGCCATGCTCGGTTCGTTCTTGCTTGCGTCGGGGGTTTACGATCATCGCGATTTGCCGTTCGTTTTGCGCTTTTTCGATACGCAGTCCGACGCCGCCGAGGCGGGAAATATCGCTGCTTCGGCGGCGGCGCAGAACATTCGCCTCGTTTTGGGTCCCGTCGATGTGCTCGAGAGCATGAAAGCCGCTCAAAATCTCGCCGGCGACGCCGTTATGATCGGATTTTCGCCGAACGGCGCTTTTTCGGACGGCCGACCGAATGTGTTTCAATTTGCGCATACGCTCGAGCGCGAAGCTCAGACTGTCGCCGAATTTATCGTCGATATGGCGCCCCGGCGCGCAATATCGGCCGCGCCCCAAAATGCCTATTCCGAAACGGCTCTGTCTTCGGTCAATGCGTATTTGCCGCCGCCGATGCAGCTTTCGGCGCAAACATACCCGGCTTCGCAGACGGATTTGCGCGATGTCGCGAAGCGAATTGCCGCGCAGTCGCCGGACTTGCTGTTTTTTCCGGCGCAAGCCGACGATGCCGAACGATTGGCGAGTTTTTTGGCGCAAGAAAATGTGTGGTGCCGCGCGCCCGGGACGGCGCCGGCGCAAACGTCGTCCGATGCGCGCCGCTTCGCCGTCTGTCTGTCGACGGGCGCTTGGTCGCCGATCCCCGCCGATCACCGCTATAAATTCATCGTAAACGGAATATATCTCGATTATGCGGCAATCGGAGACGATATCGATGCGACGTTTTCGCAGCAGTTTTCATCGCTCTATCATCGTTTGCCGTCGGTATACGAAGTCATGCCGCATGCGCTCGTTTCGGCGCTCCGAAAAATTCCCGCGCGCGCATGGCAATCGGGCGAAGCGCTGCAAACGGCGGCAAGTCGGCTTTTTCGCGGCAATCGCTATATCCTGAACCCGACGATGCGCAAAGTCGCGGCCAACGGATCGGTCGCTTATGACGGCGCGGAGCTGTTGTTTTCGCCCGCCGGCGGGCATGCTTCGGACAGTTCGTCTGCCAATCCTTTGCCCGTTCGGTCTTTGACGGTAAAATGAATCGAAAATCGGCAAAATATTGGGCGCTGACGGTTTTATTGGCGACAGGACTCGCGGGGGCGCCTCGGCATTCGGCTTTTGCGCTTGACGAAGGCGATATTGACGGGAAGTCCGACGAAACGCTCGCGTCCGAACATTGGGAAACGCGCGACGTCAGAGCGACCGGCGGCACGGTCAAATGCGGGCTTTGGGCAATATTGATATCGGCCGTGTGGCGCGGATACGGGCATTATTGCATCGATAACAGCTCGGCGCATTATAAGCTTTTGGGAATGGAAGGCGCATCGGTCGGTCTGATGACGGCGTCGTTTCTCGTCGGCGCTTTGAGCAAAGACGACAAAGCGCTTTCGGGACTGTGGAAATCGCTCTTTCATTACGGCATTGCGCTTTTCGTCGGAAGCTATCTCTTCGATATCATCGGCACGTTTAAGGGCGATACGTTCAATCTTGCCGAAAATCACCTCGATCCGTTCGGACACTCCGTTTCCGTGCAGGCGCGCTGGATTCCGTCGAACGATTTTAACCTCGGTTTGCAGATTGCCTACAGCTATCGCCACCCGCGGTTTTGGATATCGCCCTACGGCTATGCCGATGTTACGGGGTTTGATTCGTACGATTTCGGGATCGATTGGGGCATTGCGCTTTGGCATGCCGAGCGAAAGCATACGCATGTCGCCGTTGCGATGGACACAAAGTTCGAAGACTACCTGGGCGATGATTATAAAATTCTCAAACTTCTGCCTTACATTGAATTTTCTCTCGATTTGGGGACTTGGTTCGATCATTTGGCCGAATTGCGTTTTGTCAATCGGCTCGGGATCGGCGTGAGCTTATACGATTTCGGTTTTGCCGATATGCGGGCGTTTTCCGATCACGATACGTTGCTCGTGCTGGAGTCGGGCATTAACCTCAATGTGATCGAAGATTTCAACGTTGCGGTGATTTATCGGTACCGGGCGGATTATGTCGTGGGACAGCTGAGCGCGCCGAGCCGGATATTCGATACGATCCCGGTGCCCGGCGTCGGCGTGTTTTCGCTGAATTTGGATTTTAAGATTTCGAGGGGGTGGTTTGCGAGCGTCGATGCGAACTTCGGAAGCAGCGTCGATTTTTGGATTGGGGCATCGAAGCATTTTTAGGATTTTATCGGCGATTTTCGATTGAGATTGCCGAGATTTGGGCATAATTCGGCGCGGCGGGATTTCTTTGCATCAAACGGCGCGCCTTGGCGGCATAACGATCCGCAACCGGTGTATGGATGGAAACTTGGACAATTCAGAAGATTTTGGCTTGGACGTCCGGGCATTTTGCAAAAAATGGCATTGAGTCGCCCAAGACCGATGCGGAATTGCTTTTGGCGCACGTTTTGGGCGTATCGCGCATACAGCTTATCATCGACGGCGCGCGGCCGCTCAATGCCTCGGAGATTGCCGCTTATAAGTCGCTCATCATTCGGCGCAGCGCGCGCGAACCGCTTGCTTACATATTGGGCAAAAGAGAGTTTTGGTCGTTGCCGCTGTCGGTGACGCCGAGCGTTTTGATACCGCGTCCCGACACGGAATGTCTCGTCGAGCGCGTTTTGGAGTTTATCGAAGCCGCCCGAAAAGACGATTTGCCCGCGTGGTTAAAACCTGCGGTTTCGGCATATTCGTGCGAAGCAATCGACGAGAAGCGCGCTTATTACGAAGCCATGGAGCGGGCAGAAAACGAAGAAAATGCAAAAACTCCGGATGAACAGGCAGATAATTCGATTAGCAACGGAGAATCATCGAACGATGACGAAACTTCGCGCACAAATGACGGCGCAAAACCGGATGCGCCGGGTTTGTCTCCGGAGCAGAAATGTTGGCGGATTGCCGATGTCGGGACGGGAAGCGGCGCCATTGCCTTGGCGCTTGCATCGGAATTGCCGCCCGAAATGCGAAAGATCGCTGCGATCGATATTTCGCCCGAGGCGCTGAGTGTTGCCGAAAAAAATTCGAAAAATCTCGGGCTTTGCGAAAATGTTTTCTTTATTCAAAGCGATTTGTTCGAAAATACATCGGAATTTCAACGATCGCAATGCGAAAAATTCGACATCATCGCATCGAATCCGCCCTATATTTC
>CAVGZQ010000024.1:0-6733 GCA_963633515.1 Bacteroidaceae bacterium | reverse complement strand
GAAGAAATGGTTTCGCTCATGCCCGAGGTAAAGCGCGAACCCGTGTCGGCGCTCGAAGCCGGCGCAGACGGGCTTGCCGTTTATCGGCGTCTTGTTTCGGATGCATATCGGCATTTGCGCGACGGGGGGCTTTTTATCGCCGAGATCGGAAGCTCGCAGGGCGCGGCGGTGTCGGAATTGTTCAGAAATGCGGGGTTCGGCAAAGTTGTTGTGCTCGAAGATTATGCGCATTTGCCGCGCAATGTCGCCGGGGTGCGTCAGAATTCGGAAAAAACGGCGCAATCTTGATTTCAAATCCTGCATTTGCAACAATCGCAATGTTTGCATTTCTCGCAGTTTGAGCGAGACTTTTGTTACAGATTGAAAAATTTCGCATTGCGCCGTCTCCGGAGGTTTTGTCATGAAGATTTGCCGTATTGCCGAAAAGTTTTTGCGCGGGGCGTTTGCCTGCGCGGTGGGGTGCATTGGGTTAATCGGCGTCGCCGGCTGCGGTTCCGGCGAAGAAGAAGATATCGGAACTTATTACGGTCCGCCGTCGGCATGCGACAGCGACGATGATGCATTTTGGCAGGTTTGCGGCAAAGATAAAGAATCCGAAGCGTTTAAGGCGTGCACGGACCGATACAAGAAAAATTTGGGATGCGAAGAAAGCGCCGTATATTACGGTCCGCCGTCGTGCAACGATGAGGACGATGCGTTCAAAACGGTTTGCAGCGGCGACGCGGCGAGCGAAGAGTTTGCATCATGCGTCAAGAAATATAAAGAAGCGAAAGGCTGCAACGCAAAGGAAGAAATCGGAACTTATTACGGTCCGCCGCCGGCATGCGACAGCGACGATGATGCATTTTGGCAGGTTTGCGGCAATGATAAAAGATCCGAAGCGTTTAAGGCATGCACGGATCAATACAAGAAAAGCTTGGGATGCGAAGAAAATGCCGTATATTACGGACCGCCGTCGTGCGACGGCGAAACTGCGTTTAAGATAGCTTGCGCAAACGAGACAGACGCAGAAAAATACGAATCATGCGTAAAGAAGATGAAGCAACAATCAGGATGCGAAGAAGATGAGCAATAACCGACATTGGGTTGCGAAAATAGGGCATGCGCTCAAAGCGTCGGCGCGCGGCGCCGCGGCATGCGCAGCAGGGTGCATGAGTCTTTTCGGATGCTCGCACGGCAGCGGCAGCGAGCCTGCGGTCTATTACGGTCCGGCGCCCGTCTATGACGAGACGCCGGGCGCGCCTTCGGCGCCGGGCGAAAGTCACGGCACAGCGTTGCCCGAAGCGCCGGACGGGCACAAGGACGATCCGCCGATCGGCGAAAGAAAAGTCGATGCATCGCAATATAACGCGGAAGAAATTCAGCGGTGCGGGCATTTAATCGAAGATGCGCCGAATTTTGAGCAATGCATTGCTGCGTATCGATCCAATCGCATGATGAAGCCCGAGCGCGTTAAGGCGGTTTACGGACCGGCGCCGGCGCGGATCGATCGCGTCAAACAAGCCGGCGCAAGCGCCGCAAACCGATACGGCGACGGCGAAATGCAATGCTGCAAAGACGAAGGGATTGCCGGTTCGGATCCGTTCGAATCGTGTGTCGACGCGTATCGAAAGACAGGACTTTGCGGATCGGACGGCGCCGCTTCGGGAGACGGCGAAGCGATTGCAATCTACGGCATGCCCGACGACTTTAGATAATTCAGAGAATTGCCGCGAAAAGCGCGTCGGTTGCGAAGTATTTCGGCGTCATGGCTTATCGCGGCGATGACGCCTTTTTTTGTTTTTTTTTTTGCCGCCGGAGGTTCAAAAATGCAGGACTTGCGCTTGATGATATATCGGAAAATGATGTGGAAGCGTCATCAGATACGCACGGAAGCAAACCGCGAATCGCACGAATTGCGCTATCTGTTTTTTGAAGTGACGCGGCGCTGCAATATTGCGTGCCGGTACTGCGGCAGCGAATGCACGCCGAAAATCCGCGAAAATGAACTGCCGACGGAGGAATGGCTTCGGATTATCGACGAGGTGGCGGAAGATTTCAATCCGCGCCGCATCATGGTTGCGGTGACCGGCGGCGAACCGCTGACGCGCGACGGGATTTATGAAATTTTCGGGCATTTGCATGAAAAGGGGTTTCGCTACGGGATGGTGTGCAATTCGACGTTGTTGGACGCCGAAGCGGCAAGAAAGCTCGCAGCCTGCGGGATGAATTCGATTTCGCTGTCGATCGACAGCATCGAAGCGGTCAACGACAAGGTTCGCGCCAAAGGGTGCACGGCGGCGTTTTTGTCGGCGGTCGGGAATTTGCGATCGGCCGGATATAACGGGATTTTGGAAGCGCTTTCGACGATTACGAAGCCGTGCATGCCGCATTTGGAAGAAATGCAAAAATGGCTGACATCGCTTGGGATCAAGCGCTGGCGCGTGTCGCCGGTCATTCCGATCGGGCGCGCCGCCGAATGTCCCGATTTATGTCTTTGCGACAGCGATATTTGCCGGCTTCTCGATTTCGTGCGCGGCCGGCGGATGTCCGAAAGCGACATGCGGTTGGAATTCAGCGAGGAAGGGTATTTGGGCGATGATTACGAGGGGCTTGTGCGCCCGTATTTGTGCCAATGCCGCGCCGGCATCAATATCGCGGGCATTCGGTATGACGGCAAAATCGGCGCATGCCCCGAGATTTCGCCCGCATTCGACCAAGGCGACATCAAAACGGAACGTTTGTCGGCGGTATGGCGCGATCGATTCCAAAATATGCGCGACAGAAGCTGGATGCATCGTTTGGGACCTTGCGCGCGATGCGACAAGCATTCGGTTTGCGGCGGCGGCGCGCTTCATCTCTATGACGATATGCAAACGCCGACGCGACGCTGTTTTTATCGCATGATCGAGCGAGCGAAGCGCGAGTCTTGAGCCGGGAAGCGAAGCGAAAAAAGCGCGCGTTCCGCGCGCCGCGAAGGCGTATCGGGCTGCCTTCGGGCAGCCCGACAGCCGGAGCCAAAGCCCGTATTGCGCCGGCGGCGCAATAGGGCGGCAAGCGCGGCGTATTGCCGCCCGAAAGGGGGCAATAGCCGCGCGGCGTTCGCGGCAAAAGCCGCGAACGCATTTTTTGCATAAAATTCAATATATTTATTAAAATCGCAAATATAATTAAATATCGCCCAAGCGGATTTCCCAGCATCGGTGGATGCGATGCGCTTTGAAATCTTCGGGGATTGATTTTTGCGTGACGTCGGTGACGGTGACGGGGCGTCCGTCGATTTGGGGGGCGATTTTTTGCGGATCGAACGGGAGCCTTCGGGAATTTGACGAGAAAAAGAGGGTGCCGTTCGGTTTGAGCAGGCGCAGGCAGAGATCGGCAAGATCGGGCCATTGGCGGTTGATGTCGAGCACGCCGTCTGTCATGCTCGAATTGCTGAACGTGGGCGGGTCGAGGACGATGATGTCGAACAATTTGCCGGTTTGATCGCTCTGCGCGCTTCGTTTGCGGTTTTCGAGACGAAGAAACCCGACGGCGTCGGCGCGCGTGAGCGGATACTTCGCCGGATTGCCGAACCCGTTGAGTCGGAGGTTTTTTTCGGCCCACGACAAATACGTGTTGGAGAGATCGACGGTTTGGACGAAAGATGCGCCGCCCGCCGCCGCCGCCGCCGAGACGGATCCCGTGTATCCGAACAAATTTAATACGCGTTTTTGCGAAGATATTCGAATTAAATGCTTTCGCAGCGGACGCTGATCGAGAAACAATCCCGTGTCGAGATATTCGCTGAGGTTGACGTGGAACCTGAGCGGTCCTTCGGCGACGATTCCGCGCACGGCATCGCCTTTTGACGCTGTTTTGACGTATTGATCGCGCCCTTTTTGTCTTTTCCGCGTTTTGAGCAAGGCGTGTCCGGGATCAAGCGCCAAGGCTTTGGCGCAAGCCTCGGTCATCGCTTTGAGCCAAATTGCTTCTTCGCCCGGATCTTTTTCGTAGGGGCGCTCGTAGAGCGCGATGCAGGCGTAAGTCTCTTTTTCGCCGTTTTCGGCGGTCAATCCGTAGAGGTCGACGCTGAGCGGCACTTCGGGGATGTCGCGATCGTAGACGCGGTAGGCATCGATGTTTTCGCGTTTTGCCCATTTTTTGAGACATTGCGCGCGTTTGGCGATCCGATTTTGAAACATCGCCGCCTGAGCTTGGGTCTTTTGTGCGGTATCGTCCGGCATGATTTTCCCGTTAAGCGGTTGAATAAAACGGCGCATGAAGATTTGCCGTCGGTTTGCGGCGCGCAAGATACACGCGTTGGGCGAATAAAACAATCGCCCTGCGCCCGTCCGGACGCAGAAAAAGCGAGAACGCGCGGGGGAACGCCGAAAAAAGGGCGATCGGGCGGGCGGCGCGCGCAAATGCCCGGATCGCCGTTCGGCGTTTTGGCGGGGCGGTTTTCGCAAATAAAGGTGTTTGGAAATCGCGCCGGCGTGATAAAACGCCCGGCGGCCGGCGGCGGACGGGCAACGGAATTTTAATCAGAAAACGCCGCCAAGGAATGCGTTATGCAGGAGCTCAGACAATGGCAAAGATGAGGCAAAACGGCGACGGCGGGCAAAACAGAGCGGAGCTGACGACGCGCATACCGCATAATCCCGAAGCGGAAATCGCGCTTTTGGGCAGCATTATCCTCGACAACGAGACGATTAACATCGCCGCCGACCGCATCGTCGCCGACGATTTCTACGATTCGGTTCACAAAGAAATTTTCGCGGCAATGCTCAAGCTGCATGACGACGGCAAACCGATCGATTTGGCGACGTTATACACGCGCATGGCGAATGTGAAATTGCTCGAAGAGAAGGGCGGCATTCACTATTTGGCGTCGCTCAATCAGAATTTGCCGTCGTCGGCGAACGTGCAGCGGTATGCGGAATTGATAAAGGAAACGTCGCTTTTGCGCAAAGCGATTGCGATTTCTCAAGAGACGCTGACGCTCGCGCAGCTGCCGATGGAAGATGTGTCGTCGTTTTTGGACAAATTCAATCAGGATACGTTTGCGCTGACGCTGCAGAATACGTCCAAGCCGTATTTTACGATACAAGACGTCATGCAATCGACGTTCGAAAAGCTCGAAGAGCTGTATTGCAATCAGGATCAAATGCCCGGGGTCTCGTCGGGATTTATCGATTTTGATCGGAAAACGGCGGGTTTTAAGCCCGGGACGCTGACGATCGTCGCTGCGCGTCCGGCGATGGGAAAGACGGCATTGGCACTGAATTTCCTGACAAATGCGGCAATCGATCGCCATGTGCCGGCGGCTTTTTTCTCGCTCGAAATGACAAAAGAAGAGCTGGGCAACCGCATTATTTCATCGCGAGCCAAGATCAAGGGCGATAACATGCGCCGGGGAACGCTTTCGGAGGCGGAGTGGAATCGCGTGATGGCGACGATGGAGCAAATCAACGCTTCGAAAATGTATGTCGACGAAACGCCGGCAATATCGATTACGCGTCTGAGCGCCAAAGCGCGCCGATTAAAAGCCGAAGCCAACATCGGGATGATCGTCATCGACTATTTGCAGCTCATGACGGGGAGTACGTATACGCCGTCGCGCGAGCAGGAAATATCGGAAATCAGCCGTTCTCTGAAAGCGCTTTCAAAAGAGCTGTCGCTGCCGATTATCGCGCTTGCGCAGCTCAACCGCGGCGTCGAATCGCGCCCCGACAAACGCCCCATGCTCCAAGATTTGCGCGAATCGGGCGCCATCGAACAAGATGCCGACATGATAACTTTTATCTATCGCGACGATTACTATAATAAAGAATCTGCCGAGAAAGGGGTTTCGGAAATCATCATCGCGAAGCAGCGAAGCGGCGAAACCGGGACGGTGAAACTCAAGTGGTTCGGGGAGTATACGCTGTTTGAGAATTATTCCGACGAACCGATTTAGCCGAAAGATGCGCCGAATTTGACCGATGATGCGTTTTTTCGGCGTTTTCGGGGAAGGTTTGCGCAAAGCTCATCGCCCCCCCTCGACAAGGAGCGTATCATGGGAATATTGCAATCGATTTGCGTGCGGCTTTTTGGGGTTAAAGACCCTAAGGGCGAAATGGTTCAAACTCAGGCGGCGAAAGCATCGCAGCCCGCTGCGCGGAATTGCGGCACCGCCGCCGCCCCGGGCAAGGATGACGATTTGCGCTCCGCGCCGCAAAATCGCGCCGAAACGGCCAAAATCGCCGGCGATGCGGCGCGCGAAGCGCCGGGAATCCCGGGCGATTGCCTGCCGGGAGATGAATTTGCAGTCGCGGATAATTTCGATAAATCAAAAATTCGGCGAATTTTATTCATATGCAGCGGAAACATATGCCGATCGCCCTATGCCGAAGCGCGATTGAGAGCTTTTTTTCGGTCGAAAAATATCGGCTGCCATGTCGTTTCGTGCGGGACGCTTCGTCTGAACGGGCGGCGCGCCGCCGACGATATGATTGCCGTTGCGCATGAGCGCGGTCTCGATCTGTCGGATCATCGGTCGAGAGCGCTTTCGAAATTGCTGATAACGGCGGCCGATATCGTATTTGCGATGTCGCCCGAACACCGCCGCGAAGTCTTGCGCATTTCTCCCGAAGCAGCCGATCGCGCGGTTTTGCTCGGAACGTGGCTTGCCGATCCGAAGCAGGAAATTGCCGACCCGATGGGGCGTCCGTTCGATGCGTATCGCAAAGCCGCGCAGGACATCGACGAAGCGCTCGGGCGCCGGATCGAT
>CAVGZQ010000023.1:14462-19074 GCA_963633515.1 Bacteroidaceae bacterium | reverse complement strand
GCCTATTTGCCTGCGGCAAATACGGCGCCGTTTTTTTTCGTCGGCTTTTTGCCTTGCGGCAAATGCGCCGCCGCGCCGCCTATTTGCCTGCGGCAAATACGGCGCCGTTTTGACGGATGACATGCGATTATTTTAGCGATTTGCCGCGTTATTTTCTTGTTTTTGCAAGATATCTCGAATTTGATTCGAAAATCTCACCCAATGCAATCGACCTCGGCCGCGGTTTTTATCGTCGGTTTTTATCGCCGCCCAAGCATCTCCGACGGCAACCGGGTAAATCTTCAAACCGTCTTTTGCATCAAATCGATAGGATGCTTGAGATGTTTCGGGTTTGGCAACGATCGCTTCGCCGTTTTCGGTCAGAATCGAATAACAATGCGTCACATCCGATCCGCACAGCGGATGCAAATTGCGCGCACCGAATACCATTTGCCCGCGATTGCAAGATTTCCCCGCGCCGGGCAAATCCCCTGCCGCTTTGTCTTCTTGCGCCGTTGCCCCGGTGTTATCCGTCCGATTATCGCCGTCAGATGCATATCGGCAATGCGACGGATTGAAGATTTCATATCCGCCGTCCGGTTGACGAAATAAAATAACATCGCCGATCGCTTGCGGATACGCCGTTAATTTCGAAGTTTCTTCGTCAATTCCCGATATTTTGTACAATATATGCGGCCAATGAGGCTTTCCGTCAATTTTTATGACTTGCCTGACGATAAGCTGCCCGTCATCGTTTTTGTCGATGGCGGCAATTTGCGGCACATGAGTCTCGGTTCCTTCGACATGCGTCAATTTGTTCGGCTCAACGACAAATAAACCGCGATCGGGGGCTTTGTCTCCTCGCGGGCGCGTGCCGGTTGCATAGAGTTTTCGGGCGTTATTTTTAAAAAACGCGCATCGGCTGCCCGGATCGGGGATAAACCCGCGAGTTTTTGCTTCCCGGCGCGAATTTGCGATTTCATTGCCCGAACCGTCAAAACTTCGTACGGTTAAGACATATTTTCCCGTCGTTTGGCGCGCAATGTACGCAACTCCGAATCCGCCGTCTATCGCTCCGAAGCACGATAATTGGGCGTTGGGTTCGGTGAGAATTTCTTTGAAATTTCCGTTTGCCGCAACAAAAACGCGGACATTTCCCTCTGCGTCGTCGCCGCCTAGGATGAAACCGGCGTCGGCGCGTTGCGCATATTGAATCGACGAAACGATAAATTGCGGCTCCGCCGCAGGCGACTTGCTTACTGTCATGCCGAGGTCAAGCCGCAACGACGGTGCGTCAAACTCGGGATTGCCAATGTCGATGGCTGCATCATCGGCCGGCGGCATATTAACATTATCGTCCGGAGTGTCGGATGTATCGCCGGATGCCGGTTTTACGTCCGATTCGGAAGTTTTGTTCGGCGCATTTTTCGCCGGAGCGATTGCAGACGAATCGTTTGACCGGACTGCGGTTCGCAATTCGCCGCCGTATTCCGAATTCGCATGCGTTTGCGATATTTGTCCCGAACAGCTTAAGCAGCAAAACGCCGACGATAACAAAATACGGCGCGCAGCGCCCGAAAAACAAAAGTGTCTCATGGTTGCAGCTCCTGCGGGAATGTGCTCAATACAATCTTCGCAAAAAAAAAGGCGAGATAAACTCGCCTTTTTCTCTCATTATTTGCCGGAAAACTAACGCGACATGTAAACCGAAACCGGCAAGAAGATGCTCACGCCGATCGTTCCCGTCAAGAAGTTCTTGAATCGCGATCGATCATCGGCAGGATTGCGCGAAAAATCGGCATATTTCGTCATGTAATCTTTGAATTCGAGGTTGAGCGCAACAAAGTTGTTGAAGAAAATGCGAACGCCTAACCCGATAACGCCGGCGAATTTCGGCCCTTCGAGATTGCCGTTTTTGGCGTCGTTGCAGATTGCGCCGCCGGCGCCGCACACGGAATCCATCATAATCGCGCCGAATCCCCCGTAGATATGGAAATCGTAATTCAATATCCAAGAGAAAAGGTTGAACTTGCCGGTGAGCGGCGCATAATACAAACCGACATCGAAATTCATCGTCGGTTGCGCTATTGCAAGCGATGCGCGCACATCCGAAGCATATTCTTCATCGCCCACGGCGTCGAGTTCATCGCCGTTGATATGGAGCGGATTATACAGGAACGAAACCCCAAGCCCGAGGTAATTCGTAAAATAATACGCCAAGTTGACGCCAAAACCGATCGTCTGCGAAAAACTTTCGTTGATGCCGAATTGCGCCATCGGTTGGATTTCAAAACGGCCGGATCGCAACAGCATGAGGTGACGAATGGGGTCGCCTTTTTCCAGGCTCGACATGCCCTCGTCATCGCCGGCTGCATATGAGGTTTGAGGTAAACCGAATCCAAATAATATGATCAACGCCAGAAGGCTAATCCATCGCTTCATGCGTAGTCCCATCCTTTATCTTTGACCGTCCTGATGCGCAAGACGGATCATTCGTTCAAACACCAAAGACACTATAACCGACAACTGACTTCGACTTACCACTCGGATTTGTAGGTCCACGAAGGCGGCAACCAGAACCCGATCCCCACACCGGCTTGCCAGTGCGTAAACACGCCCTTGCGATTGCCGATATCCTCGTAGTAAATCCAGCCTTTGAGGCCAATGTTGAGACTAAGCCATTTTAAGAGATACCAGCGATGGTCGACGGAAATGAGACCGCCGCCGACGAATCCGTTTGCGCGCGTGTATACGACGCCGCCGCCCAATCCGAGCGAAAAATCCCAGTGAATGACCGATGAATTGAATATCGAGAATTTGCCGTAAAGCGGCACAAAACCCAATATTCCGCCGACATAACCGTCGACGATCGATGTCGTCGGAACGCCGTCCGTCGCATCGATGATATCGTTGTATGCATCCGACAACCCGTTCGTATCGCGATCTGCCGCACGCCAATCTTGCCAGCCGCCGTAAACCCCCACATATAACCATTCCAATATGTGGTAATTCATTTGACCGCCCACGCCGACTTGGAAAAGAAGGCTGTCGTTTATGCCGCCGTAGAACATCGGAGCAATCTCAAAACGGCCGCGGCGGATGAACGGTTTGCGCTGGATGACGACAATTTTGTCGTTAAATTCGCGTTTCTTTTTTTGATCTCTGACGACGATTCGGCTCTGAACGGCTGCGCCGTCTCCGGCACTCGCTTCATCGCTGCCATCGGATGTTACCGATGCAGACGAATCCGTTTCTTGGCTCATTGCCAGACAGGGCATCATCATCATCATTGCCAATGACAATATCACTATACTGAGGACACGGCGCATCAAAAAGCTCCTCATCGCACCATGAAAATCATGGTCCAGGTTATTGACAGCTGCACTCTGCTTACGACACAGCGTGTGTGGCTGAATTTCCGCTGCAACCTTTGCAGGGTCGCACCTCACATACCACACTTTAAGCCGTTTATGCAACACGTTTAATCATTATCAGACGGACGGAACATTTTCATCGTTAAACAATGCTTCGACAAATTCTTCGGCCTTAAACGGACGCAAATCGTCGATCATTTCTCCGATCCCGATGTAGTGAATCGGCTTCTTGAACTCTTCGCAAATCCCCAAAATGACGCCGCCTTTGGCCGTTCCGTCGAGTTTCGTCAGGATTATCCCCGTAAACGGGACGGCTTCTCCGAAGTCGCGGGCTTGAATCAAGGCATTTTGGCCGTTTGTCGCATCGAGGACGAGTATAACCTGATGCGGCGCGCCTTGCATCGCTTTGCCCGAAACGCGGTATATCTTTTTGAGCTCTTCGACGAGATCTTTTTTGTTGTGCAAACGCCCCGCAGTATCGGCAAGCGCAATGTCATAACCGTTGTCTTTTGCATATTTGATTCCGTCAAAGATGGTCCCCGACGGATCGGCGCCCTGTTTATTCTTGTAAATGCCGCATCCGCATCGCGTGGCCCATTCGTCGAGCTGTTCGACGGCCGCCGCCCGAAACGTATCCCCCGCAATGAGAAGAACCTTCTTTCCTTCGCCCGTCAGCTGGGCGGCCAATTTTCCGAGCGTCGTCGTTTTGCCCGCCCCGTTGACGCCGATCGTCAATATGACATGCGGCTTTTCTGCGCCGATTTCGAGCTTCTGCTCGCAGCGCGACAAGATCTTTAAAACTTCGTCTTTGAGCAATGCCATCGCAATTTTGCCGTCGCCCTTGTCGCGCAGATTGTCTGTCACGCGTTCGAGAAGCAATTCGCTCGTGTGAACCCCGATGTCTGCCGTAAACAAGATTTCTTCGAGCTCATCGACGACGTTGCTCTTCATCTGACCTTTGAAAATCTTGCCTATCTGCGCGAGAAATCCTTGCGATCGCGTCGTCTTGAGTCCGTCGTTGAGCGATCGCTGCGATTCTTTCTCTCCGGTCTTCGCATTCCCGGCTGCGCCGTCGGACGATTTCTCCGGTTTTTGCAGTCTTTCGGCGTCTTTTTTCGGCGACGCATCGCCTTCTGACTCGCAAGCCCGCTCTGCGGCGTCTTCGCAAATCTCCTTTGCGTCGGAGTCGCCAAACTCCGCATCGCTTTTTTCGGTTTGTTTTCGGACTGCCGGCGTTTCGGCAGATTGCGGCGCCGGCG
>CAVGZQ010000023.1:0-14452 GCA_963633515.1 Bacteroidaceae bacterium | reverse complement strand
CGGCTTCGCTCTCTTCGCTCTGTTTGCGCAGTTCATCCAACGGAATGAGCGCCGATCCGAGCGTCGGAAAAACCGTTGCATTGGCAGGTTTGGAGCTGTCGGCCGAATCGAAATCAAAATCTTTCGCCGAATTGCTGCCGAAGATATCGAGAGAATCGTCTTTTTTGCTTCCGAATAAAGAAGCAAACACGTCGCTGGCATCGGTCGACGCATTCGTCAAAACGTCGTCGATCGCGTCAGACAGAGATTCTTTTTCCGTTTTGTTGTCGTCGGACGATGGATCCGCGTCCTGCGCATGAAGGGCGCCATCCGATTCGGATTCGGCCGTTTCTGCGTCTGCTTTGACTTCTTCGCCCGCTTTTGACGCATCATGCGAATCGTCTGCGTTTTCTTTGTCCTTGTCTTCGGTCTCGGCGCGTCCGTGAACCGCTTTGTCGGTTTGGGTCGCTGCGCGGCGCTCTTTGCGCAACTCGCGCAATTCTTCTTTCGACATGTCTGCCGCGACGGCTTCGCGTTTGGCAACTTTGATTTCTGCCAAAGAGAGATCCTCTTTGTTTTCCGCTGCTTTGCTTTCCGACGGTTCGGCTTCGATTGCTTTCTTTTCGGCATCGGCGTCGGTCAGTTTCTTTTTGGGCGGAATAAGCAAAATAATTGCTAAAACGGCAAACAATCCGATGAGCGCACCGATGACGATCCAATTCGGTTCGTTTGCAACTTCTGCGGCTTGGGCTAAAATCGGCAATATTGACATTTCATCTCCTAATAAAGCCAAAAAACACAGTTTTATCTACACTATTGCCATAGCAAAGCGCAAGCGTATCTTGAGCATGAACGGCAGAATGCCGTCAAATCGCAATTTCGATCATCATGCCGTCGCGGATGACGGAAAGTCTGCGATCGTCGCATGCTTCGATGCTGTCGCCGCGCACAAGTCCTTTTTGCGCATAGTCGCCCGGGTCGTCGACGCGGATCTGCGCGCCGTCGGTCAGCGTTTGAATGCGATGGCGGTTTGCGCATGACAATGCATCGCCGTCGGGCGCGTCGGGCAGACGGATTTCGGCCGGGCGCCCGTTCGCTGCGCTGCGGATCGCCGCCAATTCCTGCGCGCTTTTTTTTGCCGTGCCGTGCAAATAATGACGAAACGCGGCTTCGCCGTTTTCGCCGATCCGTATTTCTGCCCGCCCGGCTTCGTCGGTTTCGAAGGTTTGCGACGGCGTCTCGATATGACCGTACGCGACCGGCGCGCCGAAGGCGTCGCAAAGGACGATTTGCATCGCATAAAGCGCGGGAAATTCGAGCTTCGCGGGCGGATCGGACGGATCGATCGAAAACTCCGCATACCGGCCTTGCGGGCATTTGCACATAAGCCGATGGATCTTGTTCGGACGGCGCATCATGCGCAAAACACCCGTTTCGGTCGAAATCCGTTCAATCGAATCCGACTCGGCATCCCGGATATCGCCCGCTTCGCCGGGGGATCCGCCTTCGTCGGATTGTTCGGAACCGCCGATGCGGATTTCGCATTCGACGCGCGGAATCGGCCGATGCGTCTTCGCTTCGGCGCACGGCAAGTCAAACGACAAACCCGCTCCGAGCTCAATCGGCACAACGTCATCCGACCGAGACGGCAGAAATTCTGCGCGCAGGCGCTTTTCGGCATAATTCGGATGATATGCCGAAACCTCGAATTTTGACGGACAAAACTCGAGAACGGCCGTTCCGTCTTTTTTAGATTTCCCGCGGCATTGCGGAAAATCCTTTCGGATGTTTTGTGCCGCCGGCATCAATACGGCATTATCGATCGGGGATCCGACGGCGTCGCGAACGGAAAATACATAACGCGCATTCGGCGTTTGATGCAGTTTTGCGACGATTTCATCGCCGTCGCGGATCGTTTTTTCGATCGTTGCGGGCGCATATCCGTCGGCAAACACATAGAATTTCGCCTGAACCGGGAGGCTTTCGGCAAGGATTGCGCCCGACGTACCCGTTTGATATCGGGCGTGTTCGGCGCCGGTCGGTTTGTCAAATACGTATACCGTCGCGGCAACGGCTGCGCCGGTTTCGTTTTCGGCGCGCAAGTATGCCGAATGCGCGGGTTCGAGGCGCAATTCGTTGGGCGGAAGAAGGGCATCGCCCCGCGCGTCGGCGGAAATCGGACGGCTCGGCGCGTAATCGGGATGGGTCGCATAGAGCGTCGCTTCGCCCCTCGGAAGCGGCGTCATCCGGTATCTTCCGCGCTCATCTGTCCGATAATGCGCTCTGAGCGGGACGATCGTTTCTTTTTCGATTCCGGGCAACGCCGAAATCGGCACGGGATTGTCGAGATCGGAGTACCATATGCTGCCGTCGGAAAGCCGTATTTCCGCATGAAGCGCCGCACCTGCGGCAACTTCGCCCAAAGGCGTTTTGACCGTTCCCGTCAGTTGCGTTCCCGGATCAAGTTCAATGACGATTTCTGTTGACAATCGATCTGAATTCTGCATTGCAGAATCGTCGGATGCGCGCGGCGATGGCGGGCGAAAGGCGATATTTGTTTTCGGCAGATAGCCGTTGCGTCGCAGGCTTACGACGAGCGGTTGCGAAGCTATCGTCGGAATGACGGCATAGCCGTCTTCGTCGGTCGTTTTGGCGTACGCAACGAGATGAACCGAGGCATCGGAAATGATGACGCGGACGCCGGGAATCGGATTGCCGGTGCGCGCATCGACGGCAAGCAAGTCTGCGAGCGTTGCGCGCTCAAACGCAAGTTTGGGGCGCGTTGCCGCGTTTTCGTCTGTCGCTTCTTCGATTGCGGCAATCGGCGTCATGACGGATTCGCCCACAGCCCAAATTGCCCCGCGTGCAATGGGCGATTTAAAACAGCACCGCATGCGGCGCCCGTCGAAAACAGCTTTGCGTGCCGAATTTTCCCCGATGGCGCCGTAATGGCACGTTATGCGCTCGTCGCGCGTGAGTTCGGCGCTTTCGGGGGTTGCGGCAATGCAAAAATGATGCGCATATAAATCGCCGATGCGCGGCAAAACCGCCGCCGATTGGCCGGCGGCAGCAGGCAAACGCAACAGCATGCTCATTGCAATGAGCATCAAAAAAGCCGTCATATCGTCAGCGTCGCTCCTCTTTTCAAGATCGCGGCCGGCGCGCGGGAATGAGGATAAAAACGATCGCTCCGATCCATAAACTCAAGATGACGGCGATGATATCATTCCACGGGATCGACGCCGCATTGTTGCGGAAATTGTCGCGAATCTTCGATATTCGTTTGCCGAACCCGTCGGAAACAGCATTTTCTTCGGCAAGATCTTCGAACAGCGAATAATCTGCATTTGGCGCATAAACCGCGACGCCGCAGTCTTTCGACGGGCAAAGCGCGCCGAAAAAGCCGCCCAGCCAACGGCGGTTGCCGAGCGTATGCATCATGAGATCGATGGGGAGACTGACGTCGCGAAACACGGTGATGCCGCCCGACCGGGCATTTTCGCCGTCAAACGCGATATCAAAAGCATAGATGCCGCCGTTTTCCGAGTCAATCGGATTTGGGTGATTCCAAGCCGTTTGAATCGGCGGCGATGCAGGGCGCGAAGATGGCCATTGCCGCGAAAGCTCGATGACGGGGAGTTGGCGATTGCCGTTGATATGCAGAACCGGCGCGGCCGACAGCGCCGAGACGGCTGCGCCGTCCGATGACGTGCCTCGGGCGAATGTTTCGTACACGTTTTGCGAGACTATTCCCGCATCGAACAAAATGATGCGCTTTCCCGAGCGCGCGCGACGAATCCATGCATCGGCCGAGGCATTTTTGGGGGAAATCCATATCTCAAACCGATCGTCGGACAATATTCGGTCATTTGAATATTTCTCCGAATTGTCTTCGCCGTAAAACCGCACGGTTCCGAATGCCGGCGTCAGGGATTGAGCAAACTCCGACAAGCCTTGCCACGAACGGTCGCAAAAAACGGCATGCCGCCGGCCGGCGCACCAATCGGCGTGCGTCGTTTGCGCGCGGGAGACCGTCGATTGGCACAATGCCGCGCGCCCGGATGAGAAAACAAAAACTGCGGCGGCGAAGCGCCGAAAAAAAGCCCAAATGCGGCGCCGGTTAAGATGCGCGGGTCTCAATGCATGCAACCGTGAAATTACGCTTTGGTGCGGATGATGACGGCAACCAAAATAACGATGATGAACAAGAGCAACCCGACGACGGCGCGTTTGAGGAGAGCGGCTTTTTTTCTCAGCGCATCGTTTGCGGATTTGAGTTCCGATTCGGCTTTGGCGATTTCGGAATCGGGCAGCGACGACGAACGCCGGACCGAACGCCGCGTTTTGGGATCGTTGGCGCAAGACGTGAGTTTGGGCGCGTTGCCGTTTTGGCTTTGCGCATTTGCCGGATCGCCGTCCGTTTCTTCGGTTTGGGCGTCGGTCGCTTGCGCGCCGTCTTGATCGTCGGGATCGTCATACAGCGTGTCGGAGCCGAGGGTGTGCATCGCTTCGGCAACGGCTGCAAGCGCGATGCGATTTTTCATCGCTTCGGCCGGCGTGACGGCGGCTTCTTCGACGGCGTCGCAGACGGAGTCTGCGTTTTGTTCGCCCGATGTTACGGAGATGGAAATATAATTCGGTCTTTGGACGACGCGCGTGGGCGAATCGTCTTCTTCGCCGTCGGAATCGGATGCAATCTGCGATTCGAGATTTTGGATTTCCGCCAATTTATCTTGAGAAAAGCGTTGCGCGCTTTCGTCTTGCTTATCGCCGGGGGCAGGCACCGGAGCGGCGGCATCTTCGGAAGCTTCGGGAGCATCGGCTTTCGAAACGTGCGTTTTTTCGTCGGGAAGCGCGGTTTCGTCGCCGGAATTGTGGCTCGATTTGATGCGGCGAAAGCCCAACACCGCTTGCGACACCGCGCTGATGCGCGTGACATCGTCATCGTCGTCTTCGGGATCGTCTTTTTCGGCGGGTTTAAGGCTTGTCAGCGACGTCAGAGAGCAGAGCAGACTCGATCGCTCTTCTTGCTCGAGCGTGCTGACAATCGAGCTCCAAACGCCGGAATTCTCGCGGATGGCATGATGCTCTTCCGATATGCTCGCGATGCTCTTGATGGCCGATTCGAATCCGACGAGGTCGCCGACGTACACTTCGCCCTCTTTGGCGTCGAGTTCGAGCAGCGATGCTTCGAGCTCTTGGGTGAACGTGAGCACATCGGCATAGGTGTCGATGCGAAGCGCCAGCGCGCGTTCCATGGCTTGCCGGAGCATGCCGCCGCGAAAAACGTGCGGCAAAAGTCCGGTCGCTTCGAAGCTGTCGATGCCCTGTTCGCCGCTCACGAGCCCCATGAGCGCGATTGCCGCGCCGTAAATGTCGACGGCCTGCGGCGTCATGCCTTCGAGGTCGAAGGTGTAATCGAACCAGTCGATATTGAACCGGCGGTCTTTGGGCAGCGCCTGCGCAACGCCCAGTCCCATGATGCGAAGTTCGAACGTATCGGTCGTGCGTTGCATCAAAATCGTTTTGGGCGTAATATGACCGTGGAAAATTCCTGCATCGTGGGCTTTTTGCAACACGTGCAAAAGCTTAATCATGCGTTTGATGGCTTCGGCGATGCCGACGCGTTCGCGGCGTTCGAGCCATTCGAACATGAATTCGCCCAGCGGAAAAGGCTCCGAAAAGAAGATCTTGTCTTCGAATGCGCCGCAGCGGACTTCGTTGCGCAACGTGCCGCTCTGAAAGTCGGCGGTCTTTTCGAGGGCTTTGAGATCGTGCCCCGAGGCGTCCATGATGTGAAGCAATGCATGCCCGTAGACTTCGTCCGACGCGAGATATTGGGCAACGCCTCCGGAGAGCTCCAAAAAAGCATCGGTTCGAATCGCGTCCGAAATCCTCGTACCTTTTTTAATATCTGTGATCAGCATTGCCCAAACACCTCTCTTGCATTATCGCCGCCCGACGGGCATGAACAAACAGAATGCCGTCAATTTTACCCCAACTCCCCGCGAGCGTAAAGAACTAAATCCTTCGGAGCATCGGATCGAAAAGCGGCGCGCATGCTCGCAGGGCGCAGCCCGAGAACATGGCGCGCCGGCCGCAGCGCATCGGCAAAGCCGATGCGCCGCGCCTGCCTGCCTGCCTGCGGGCGGGCAGGCAGGCAAGCCGCGCGTATTGCCGCCGCCGGGGGGCGGCAATAGCGCGGCAGCGAAGGCGTATTGCCGCCCCCCGGCGGCAATAGCCGAAGCCGCCGCCGCATCGCCGCCCCCGGCGGCGAAAGGCGGCGCGCCGTTACGGCAAGCTTTTGAAAATTCCGAGCGGACGGAAAACGCGGGCAGCCCATGCGGCTTCGTCGTGCCGGGCGCCGGGCTCGTGCCAATGGAACAAATCGACATCATAAGCGTATCCGACAGAGGCGAGCGTATCGGCGAATTTTTTTGTGGTGCAGTAGTTGTCGCGCGAGTTTTCGTCTTCGATGGCGTCTTGCGCGGTGAAGGTGCATCCGCTTCCTTCGCCGCCGCCGGAATCGGCGTAGATTGCCGCGCTGCCGTGTCCGGCTTCTTCGTAGAGCGCGGCAATCGTCTTGGTGTGCAGCGAAAAGTCGCCCCATGCCGTTGTCGGGGAGAGCGCGAGCGCGGCTCGGTAGCGGCCGGGGAAGCGCAGCGCGATGTAGAGGCTGATGAGACCGCCCAGCGACGACCCCATCAGACCGGCTTTTTCGGACGTCCGGAATTTGGACTCGATGAACGGACGGACGGTTTGATCGACGAAGTCGGCGTATTTTGCGCCGTTTGCCGAAACTCTCAGCAATTGTCCGCCGTATTCGATTTCGTCGTCGGCGTGCGTGTATTCGGCGAAGCGATCGGGGGTGCTGTCGATGCCGACGATGAGAAAATTGCCGCCGATCGCGTCCATGGCGGCCGGGAGTTTCCACGAGGAATCGTCGTTTCGGAAGAGATTTTGCCCGTCTTGGGCGTACAAAACGCCGCATGGATCGCAGTTTTGCGGGACATAGACGCGAAGCGCCCGAGAGCTCAGGCCTTGGGGGCTCCTGAAATCGTTCCAGCGCATGAGGTGGGGCTTGTCGGGCGCGCGAAGATACGACAGTTCGCCGTTTTCGTCGTAGCTGAACCGAAGCGCCCACGGATCGGCTTCGTAGACCGTTTGAGCGCTCTCGGTGTTGACGAATTTGTAGCCCAAATCGGCGAGATCGTCGGGGATAACGGCTTCGGCATGCCAAACGTCGCCGATCTGCGTCATGGGCTGCGGCGTCCATCCGTTAAATCCGCCTGCGACTGCCCACGAACCGCCCTCGTGCCAATGCATGAAAATGACGGTTTTTTCGTCGGTGATGACGGGAAATCCGCCGGAATAGGCGATTGCGCGGAACGCATCTTCGGTCGTCGCCGTCTGCGAAATGCGCGCGCGCGCCCAATCTTCGTCGGTTTTTTCTGCGCTTTGATTGCCCTGATTTTCGGAGTTGCCCTGATTCTCGGAGTTGCCTTGATTCTCGGAGTTGCCCTGATTTTTGGAATTTTCCTGATTTTCGCGATCTTCTGAAAATCCGTCGGCGCATCCTGCGACGGAAAAGAATAAAAACGACGAAGCGATAAAAGCCGTGAGCTGTTTCATTGTCGGAAATCTCCATGCAAAACGCCGCCAAATGCGCAAGACATGCGCCCGAAGCAACAGTTTAGCGAATTATTTCCCGAAGCGGCAATGCAAAGCTCCGTTCGGGCGCTGAGATCTGCGGACTGAGCGCCGTGCTCCGAGCTGCCCGCCGCCGGCCGTCGCCGATTGCAGTCCGCAGCCTGCGTTCCGTGCTCCGGTGCAAGGACATTTTTGTGTATTTTGCGTCCAAAATCCATTAAACATGCGCGGTTGCGCGCCCGGGCGGCATCAAAGATGCGATCGGGCGCGGTTTTGTGCCGGCCGCGTCTTTGAATCCGGGGGCGCAAATCATCGGCGAAAGGAATATTTTTGTTTGGTTTCGGGACGATTTCGGAAGGTTTATGTCGACGATAGAAAGTTTTCAGGCGGAAATTGCAGAAATCATAGCTTCGGCTGTGAAGAGTTTGGGCGGCGAAGGGTATGGACCGGGCGATGTGTCGCTGTCGGGCGTGCCCGAAAATGCGCCCGGCGACGTTGCTTTTTCGTGTTTTTCGCTGCGCGGACGTCTTTCGGCTTTGGACGAAAAGGCGCGTTCCAATCCGGCGGCCGTTGCGATCCGTTTGGCCGAAGTTTTGTCGAAAGCGCCGGTCTTCGAAAGCGTCGCCGCCGCCGGACCTTATGTCAACATGACGTACGATGCGGCGAATTTGGCGCGCATCGCCGTGGGCGAGATTACGTCGCGCGGCAACGAATTTTGCACGGCCGAACCCAAAAATGAACGCGTTGTCGTCGAGTTTTCGGCGCCCAATACGAATAAACCTCAGCATTTGGGGCATTTGCGCAACAACGTCATCGGCGAATCGGTGTCGCGGCTGCTCAAAAAAAGCGGTTACGATGTCGTGAAAGTCAACATCATCAACGACCGCGGCATTCACATTTGCAAGTCGATGCTGGCTTATATGCTTTACGGCAACGGCGTCACGCCCGAAACCGCCGGCAAAAAAGGCGATCATTTGGTCGGCGATTTCTACGTGATGTTCGAAAAAGCTTTCCAAGCCGAGTACAAGACGTGGCTCGAGTCGGATGCGGGCAAAGCATCGTTCGAATCTTTTGCAACATCGCCTGCCGGCATCAAAGCCCAAAAAGCCATCGATGCTTATGCGGCGCAGCCCGAGGGGAAGAAAAAAGGCAAAGCGCCTGCCGACATGTTTTCGGCGTTCAAATCGGCTCAAAAAGATGCGTACTTCAATACCGTCAGCGCGTTGGGCCGGCAGGCGTCGGATCTTTTGATCAAGTGGGAGCAGGGCGACGAGACTGTCCGCGAGTTGTGGCGCACGATGAATCGTTGGGTTATCGACGGGTTCATGGATACTTACAGAACATTGGGCGTTTCCTTCGATAAGCTGTATTTTGAAAGCGATACATACAAATTGGGCAAAGATATTATCGAAGATGGTCTGAAAAAGGGAATTTTCTTCAAGCGCGCCGACAATGCGACATCGTTCGATTTGTCGCGCATCGGGCTGAGCGGCGAAAAAATCGTGCTCCGTTCAAACGGCACGAGCATTTACATCACGCAAGATATCGGCACGGCAATCGAGCGGTTTAAGGATTTTCATTACGATCGCATGATATACGTCGTGGCCGACGAACAGAATCACCATTTCAAAGTGTTGTTCGGGATTTTGGGCGAAGTATATCCGGAATTGGCGGGCCGTTTCGAACATTTGTCGTACGGCATGGTGACGTTGCCCAACGGGCGGATGAAGAGCCGCGAGGGAACGGTCGTCGATACCGATGACTTAATCGCGGAAATGACGCGTTTGGTGCGGGAATTGATGGATAATAAGTCGGACCGCGAACATTACGCGCAAGCCGACGAAACGGAATTCGGACACCGCGCGCTGACGATCGCTCTGGCGGCGCTCAAGTATTATCTGCTCGACGTGACGCCTGCGTCGTGGATGGAATTCAATCCCGAAAAATCGCTCGATCTCCAAGGGCGGACGGGCGCTTATTGTCTGATGAATTATGCGCGCACGCGATCGATTTTGCGAAAAGCCGGCTATGTTCACGATGCGGCGGTCGCGCCCGACGTTTTGTCGGCGCTCAAAACGCCGCAGGAAAAGAAGCTGCTCCTGACGCTGATGCAGTTTCGGGCGGCGCTCGATTGGGCGGCGCAGGCGCGCGATCCGGGCAAAATGGCCGAATATCTCTTCAATCTTTGCAAAACGTTTGCGTTTATCTTCACCGATAAGGCCGGGCATCCGATTTTATCGTGTCCCGACGAAACGCTCAAACGGGCGCGGCTGGCGCTCGTCGATGCCATCGGCATAGTGCTCCGAATAGGGCTCGATCTTTTGGGTATCGATGTTTTGGAGGAGATGTAGCGGTCGATGTACGGCATTATTTATCGGCAATCGAAAGTTCGCGATAATGATGCAATCACGGATTGGCTCACCGATTCCGATACGACGCTGACGGCGGCGGCGTCGCATATTCAGGGATCGAAGGCGTTTCCCAACGGTCTTGAGACGATGTGCGTCTACGAGATGACGTGCGATCGGCGGCGCGAATGCGAAATGTGGCGCTTGGAAACGGCATTCAGCGCGCGCCGCTTCGATGCGTTGCTGCGGGATATCGAAGCTTATGCGTGCGCAAGCGCTGCGCTCGAAGCGATTTCCAACGTTTGTCCTCCCGATTCTGCCGTCTCCGGTCTGTTTGAAACGCTTCTTTCGGCGCTTGCCGTCATGGAGACGGCGCCCGAATATGCGCCGCTGACGCTTGCTTGGTTTGAGTGCCGTCTGTTTTATCAATTGGGCGCGCTTCCGCATCTCGATTGCTGCGCGCAATGCGCCGAGCCGTTGGCGCGATCGAAATGGTTTCAGCAGGAAGTCGGCTTTTTCTGCGATGCTTGCGCGAAAGATGCGCAAAATATCGCGCCGACGGTCTTGGAATCGGCGCGCCGGCTGCGGTATCAATCGCTGCGCCAAACGATACAAAACGCAATCCGGCGATCGGCTCCAAAAGATAAACTCAATTCGATCTTGGCGCCGCTGTTGCGATTTTTATTCGCGATTATGTCGGACAATAGCCCCATTCGCCGAAAAAAAGCCCATTTTTTCATGCGCGATGCGGTCTTTGGCAATGATTTATGGCAATGATTTGATGCCGCGGCTCAAGCGGTTTTGCAGGCGGTCGGCAGCATGAACGAGTCTGTTGATATCCAAGCCCCGAGCGTGCGTCGGCGCGATGTTATCGTTGCGATCGCCGCCGTTTGGGCGCTCATTGCGGCCGATGTCGCTTTTTGGCGCATGGGGTTTGCCGTTGCCGAATCGATCTTGTGGGGAGCATCCCTTTTTGCCATGCTTTTTTTGCCGTCGCTGATTGCGCATCGGCGAAAAATCGATCTTAGCGCATGCACGGCGCGTTTGTCGCCGTCATGGCGCGATTTGCGCTGGGGCGTCGGCGCATTGTTATTGCTCTGCGCGCCGATTGCTTTGGGGCACTATGGCTATATGACGCAAATTGCCGGGCGTGTTCCGGCCTTTTCTCAGACCGATTTTGCGCCGATTGCCGAACGATTGCCGCGCGAAATATTATGGCAGTTCCTTTGCGTTGCCCTGCCCGAAGAATATTTTTTTCGCGGTTTTGCGCAAACAAACATTGCGAATTTGCTCAAAAACGCGTCAAAACCTTTTGTCCGCAAGACGGCGCCTGCGATATCGGCCGCATTGGCGGCTTTGGCGTTTGCTTTGGTACACGTTCCAAACGGCGGCTTCGCTCGGTTGGCGACATTTTTTCCGGGGTGTTTGTTTGGCTTTTTGCGATGCAAAACCGACGGCTTGCCGGCTGCCGTGTTTGCGCATGCCGCATGCAATCTCATGATGTTCGTTTTGAACGCATTTTATGTATGATAAAATGCGCAAATGTCGGCGGCAGATTGAATATTATTCGCTTTAGTCCGATTTTCGAAATCCGTGCCGGCGACGCTCCCGTGCCTGCATAAGCAGTCTCGCGATGTTTGCTCTGAACGCATTTTGAGTTGAATAAAATATATAATTTGTGTGACAGAACGAATATTATTCGTTCCGGTTCGATTTCGCGAAATCCGTGTTGCCTTAATTGCGCAAATTGGCGGGCACATTCCGATATCAAAAGCATGGCGGCGCCATGAAACAATGCCGAAAAAAAAGCCGTCAACGCGTGCAAGGAAAATAGAAAGGCAAATTAAATTGCAATTTTTGCGATTTCTTCGAGGATTTCGCTTCGCATCTGCCCCGGACGAAGCCAAGCGAGCGCTTTTTTGTAGTAGTGAACCGCAACGCGGTGTTCGTTGCAAATGTCGGCGATGCGCGCTTGCAAAACGGTGAAATCGAACGACGTGAAAAGGTCGCCGATTTCCCGGATAATCGCATAAGCCGACTGCGGCTGACCTTCGTCGCAATAGCGCTGACACCAGTTTCGAATGATGTCGAAGGCATGTTTTTCGGGAAAATCGCTGCCGCGCAATATGCCGCGCCGCAGATTCTTGACCGCCGAAAGCGGCGCGTTGTCGCTGACGTCGCACCGGAAGAGCGCAATATAGGCCGACGGCAAGTCGGGATCGGCGTCGATGGCGCTTTGCGCCAAGTGTCTGCATCCGTCGCCGCAATCGTTGCGTTCGGCACGCATGAGCGCAAACTCCGCGCAAGTTTCGGGCGTCGGCGCGGTTTCGACGATTTCTTTGAGCGCATCAAAAGCTTCGTCGTTAAACTCGAGTTTTCGCAGGCACAGCGCGCGCAGCGCGCAGGCCTCTTTGCCGTCGGACGCAAGCGCGCATGACAGGGCATGCTCGCTTGCTGCTTTTGCGGCTTCGTAATTGCCCTCGGCATAATAATCGTAAGCTGTTTCGAGATGTGTAGTATACTGCGACACGGCCGACCGACGCTCCATGGCAAACAATCCGCAAATCCCCCCGGCTTCTTCGCCGCCGATTCCAATCGATGAAAATCAGCAACGCGTATAAACGGAAATCAGCTCCGGCGTGCGATCTCGGAATTTTCCGATGTACTTTTTGATGGCATCCAAACAGCCGGGTTCTTGAGCGAGTTGGTTTTTATCGCAAAAAGCAGTCCATTTATCGAGGATTTCGCTCTTTTTCGGTCGGATCGGCTTTGTTTGCCATTTTTTGGATGTTGTCGATTTGGAAGACGTATTCCCCCAATTCGGCGGGAATCTGACGGCCGCAATACGTAATCGGACCGCACGGTTCGAGACGGCGCGCGCCCATGCCCAAAAGGAATTTAAACGGCGCCCCCGTCAGCTCTTCGAGCTTTTTGAATATATCGCCCATGTATACTTTGTCGAAATAGAGCGTTCCCAAATGCTGTCCGAAGCGCTCGAGCTCTGCGGCCAATTCGCGCCCCATGAGCAAGTCTTTTGTCATGATCTTTTCTTCGAGCACTTTCGTGTCGACGGCATAAAAACTTAACTCGTCTTTCATTGACTGTGTCCTTATACTTGAATTGTCTGAACAATCGGATCTTTATTTTATCGGCATTGTAAACGGTTTTTTGCCGTCTGTCTATATAAACTAAGTCGTGCTGCGCTCGGCCGTCACGACGCCCGGCGTCTTTTGGAGATTGCGAAGCAGCTGATTGAGCTGTTTGATATCGATAACCTGAACTTCGAACGTCAATATGCATTGCATCGACTCGTTGAGCGTCCGGCAGTGCGACTGCGAAATGTTGATTTTCATTTCGCTCATAACCTTGATGACGTCTTGCAAAATGCCGATGCGATCGTTTGCGACGATTTGAATGTTGACCGAACGCGTGGCCGCGCTCCCGTCGGCGATATGCGGATCCCAGTGGCATTCGACGTGGCGTTCGGGTTCCAGATTGCGGATGCGCGGGCAATTCATATGATGAATGGCCAAGCCCCTGCCGCGCGTGATGAAACCGACGATCGGTTCGCCAGGCACCGGCGAACAGCATTTGGCAAAGTGAACCGCCAAATTGTCGATCCCGTCGACGCATACTTTTGTTTGCGACCGTTTGTTGAGTTTGTCGATAACCCGCGCTTCGTTCGCAATGGGCGACATCTGCATCGACGGCGTCGCGCCCGCGTCGTCGTCCGATTCGGCTTCGCTCACATACGGCTGAACTCTTTCCGACAGCGACTCGGGCGATAGCTTCTCGCCGCCCAGCGAAACGTAGAGCGCTTCCAAATTTTGACATTTCAGCGATGAAAGAATCTTCGGCAAATCGGGCAGTTTTTCGAATTGATTGAGCGAAAGACGCAATTTTTTGAGCGTCTTTTCGGCCAATTGCGTTCCGATCAGTTTGTGCGTGGCGCGCTCTTCCTGGCTCAGGAAGCGGTTGATCTTGTTCTTGGCGCGGTTTGTCGCCACCATCTGAAGCCAATCGCTCTTGGGCTTTTGGTTCTGACGCGTGATGATGTCGACGACGTCGCCGTTTTTCAGCTCATAGCGCAACGAAACGATATTGCCGTTGACGATTGCTCCCGAACAATGATCGCCGACTTCGCTGTGGACGGCATACGCAAAATCTATCGGACACGACCCTTGCGGAAGCGATTTGATTTCTCCGTTGGGCGTGAAGACATAAACGCTTTCGTTGAATAAATCGAGTTTGACCGTGTTGAGAAATTGATTGGAATCGATATCGGCGGAATTCTCTTGAATTTCGACGAGCTGACGAAGCCATGCGTAGTTTTGCGCATCTTTGCTCGGCGTTATGTTGCCTTCTTTGTATTTCCAGTGCGCCGCAATCCCTTCTTCGGCGACTTGATCCATCTCGTATGCCCGGATCTGCACTTCAAACTGCTCGCCGTCCGGTCCTATCACCGACGTATGCAG
>CAVGZQ010000022.1:15746-19492 GCA_963633515.1 Bacteroidaceae bacterium | reverse complement strand
AAAAAATCGCGAACCATATATATTTTATTTGCAAAACAGACGTTACATATAAATTTTCATCGCAAACGGAGCAACCATGCCATCGATAAAACCCGGAATTCCCAAAGGAACGCGCGATTTCTTGCCCAAACAAATGAAACAGCGTTTGGGCGTCATGAAAGTCATTCGCGAAGTGTATGAAAAACACGGTTTCCTTCCCATCGAAACCCCTGCCATCGAAAATATCGAAACCCTCATGGGAAAATACGGCGAAGAAGGCGATCAATTGCTGTTCAAAATTCTCATGCGCGGCGCAAAAGCCGCGTCGGGACAATGCGATTTGGGGCTGCGCTACGATCTTACCGTGCCGCTTTCGCGTTTTGTCGCCATGCATCAAAACGAAATCGGGCGCATATTCAAACGGTATCAAATGCAGCCCGTCTATCGCGCCGATCGCCCGGGGCACGGGCGGTTCCGCGAATTCTATCAATGCGACATCGACATGATCGGCGCCCCCGCGCCCTTGCCCGAAATCGCGCTTTTGCACGCCGTCTGCGACGTCTTTAACGCCCTCAAATTCGACAAACTCGCGATTCATATCAACGATCGCCGCATCCTGCGCGCGATGATTTCCGTTTCGGGCATCGGCGAATCGCTCGAAACGGCGGCCGTCACAGCCATCGACAAGCTCGACAAAATCGGCGCCGGCGGCGTTTTGAACGAATTGACCGAACGCGGCATCCCCGCACAAAATGCGCAAAAATTGCTCGCTTTGCTCGAGGTTAAAGAAAATAATTCGGCAACACTCGCGAATATGGAATCGATCTTTGCTCAATGCGAAGATGCATTAAATGCAATTCGAGAACTCCGCATTATCGTCGACGCAGCTTCGGCATTCGACTCCGGCGTTCAAATCCGCGTCAGCCCCGAACTCGCCCGCGGTCTCAACTACTACACCGGCGCAATCTTCGAAATTCAGGCCGAAGGATTGAATTCGAGCATCGCCGGCGGCGGCCGCTACGATCGCCTCATCGGGATGTTCAGCGGCCGCGATATTCCCGCCGTCGGCATCAGTTTGGGATTCGAACGCATCTGCGTCATCATGGAAGAACGCGGCATGTTCGCCGATGACGATGCCTCCGTCGATGTCGTCATCGCCCCCGCCTGCGCCCAAGCCCTTAACGCCGCTATCGCCTTCTCTTCGTCCGTCAGGGCGCAAAACATGTCGTGCGAAGTTTATCCGGGTTTCGACAAACTCGCCAAACAATTCAAATACGCAAACGATCGAAAAGCAAAATTCGTCGCCGTCTTCGGCGAAGACGAACTTTCTCAAAACACGGTCACCGTCAAAAATATGACAAACGGCGAACAGAAAACCGTCCCCGTCAAAGATGCCGCACGCGCGTTTCTTGCATAAAATACAGCACCAGTGCCGATATTTCGCGTTATTATCATATTTTTCATCAAAACACCAAATATTCTTCGGAGCCTTTTTGAGGCGTTTTGCGCAAATATCGGCAATTTCCGGCCAATGCCGGATGCCGATCGCCGAATTTTCGCCAATTGACGCAGGAAGATCATGCAATTCCTTCGGCAAATTGAGTCGATTATTGAGGATATTTCGGCATTTGGCGCAAATATCGCGCTGGAAGCCGCGAAAAAGGGCTTCAAGGTTGCGCAAATATCGCGCAAAGCCGAATCCCATCCGAATGCTGCGGCAATCCGCCGCTGCGCCGAACATCGCCGGATCGGCAAATCGATACGGCGATTTGCCGCCGAAACGCCGGTCTCGATCGCGTCGCTTCGGCGGCGCGAAAAAAAAGATTTTTCTCGCTTTTTAGCGGATAAGTCCCTTCTTTTCGTAGTACAATAAGCGGCGGTTTTCATTATGCGCCCCGGAGCGCGGATGAAAAAACGGCGAATTCCGGAAAGGGACGTTTGGAATGTTGGCAATGTTAGGGAAATGGGTGGAACGGGTGATGCGTAGCGCGAAAAATCCTCTCGATGTCGGATTGCTTGGACATTATCTCGATTCGGTCTGCACCAAATACGTTGCCCGCTACAATGAAATGATCGGCCGGTCCCAAAACGGCGGCGGCGCGCGGCGCGATGTCTGCCCCGAAATCGATGCGCTCGACGTTTTGGCTCAGCTCGCGCTTGCCGAAATGGGCATTGCGAAAGCCGACCCGGCGGCGGCGCGCGCCTATTTGTCGATTCTCATCGAAAATGAACATCTCCCGGGCGCCAATCAGCTCAGCGCCGACGAGCTCGCCGCCCTGCGAGATCTCTTGTTCAGCTACTTCGGCGGCAGCGACGCCGTCAACGACAAAGGCGCCCAAGTACTCGCGCTTATCGAACAAAAGTTCACGGGCGGCTGCTTTTCCCAAGCCCGAATTCTGCTCCAAATCTTCGAAACCAACCACGAAACGCGCCAAAATAACGAGCGCAATCTCTACTACGAAGAAATGATCATGCGCTTGGACGGCGTCGAATCGGTCCGAGCCAAAGGCATTTCCAAAGATCTCGTCGACGCCGCATGCGCCGACGATGCCTCCGACGACGATATTTTGGCCGCGCTCGATGCATGCGCCGAGGCTGCCGATATCCATTTCGACCTTTTTCTGCGCGATCTCAGCGAAGAAGCCCGCTGGAAAGAAGCCCTTTCGCCGCTCGCGGCGAACGTTCAGAATTACATCCTCGAATACGTCCCCGTCGTGCGATGGCGCGAGCTGAGCGCGCTCAAAGAGCCTATCGCAAGCCAAGTCAGCCGGCATATGGTGTTCGATGTCTTGCGCCGACACGTGCAGCAAAAACTGCGCATGTGCTACTTCATTTTGCTCGCAAGCGGCATTACGGGCTATGAATGGTTCATCTTCGCCTTCACCCAATGGAGCCGCGACGTCTTCGGCGTCGACATCCGCGACGTCTTCCCGATGCTCCACAAATACGCGCTCGTCGACGGCATGTGCCTTCAAGAGGTCCTCGACATCACGCTCGAACGCTTCTACGGTCCGGCCATGAACGATATCGTCCTCGCCCCCGCGCAGCTCGAAAAAGCTTGCCGCGACGCCGTGCGCTTTATTCTCAGAAACGATTTATCGATGTTTCCCGCCGGATATTACAATTTCGGCGATTTCGTCCTCGACCGCATCCTGCCCTTTCCCTACGAAGACCCCTATTTTGCGTGTCGGCTCCACCTTCTCATGTAAGCCATGATCAAAAAAATCTTCCGCATTGCCTTATTTTTATCGTTGCTTGCGACATCGGCCGCAGGCTGTCAGCTCGTCTTCGAACCCGACGTCACCGCCGTCAACCGCCTCTTGGTCAGCATGCCGACCGGCGACAACCGCGTCGTCCGCGAGCTGTGCGACGGCGAAGAAGTTTGCCGGCAGCTGAACAGCCTCTA
The DNA here is from genome assembly GCA_963633515.1 of Bacteroidaceae bacterium. Classification (GTDB taxonomy): domain Bacteria; phylum Myxococcota_A; class Bradymonadia; order UBA4248; family UBA4248; genus UBA4248. The sequence continues at coordinate 16,107 of CAVGZQ010000022.1, read as the reverse complement.
CGGACTCGTCAAATCCGAATGGTACAACGCAAAAAAAGGCTTCTTCGAAATCAAACGCGTCGAAATCGCCGAAGATACGGGCTATTCATACGTTTACGCCGACATCAGACTGCGCGATTCCGCCTCGGGACGCGAAATTCCCATGCCGCTCGTCTTCGAAATGGAGCGCGTCAAACTTCGCTGGCATATCTACAGCGTCGAAGGTCTCGGGGAGTTCTTGCGCCGCGCCGAGCGCGAACGCGGAATTCTGTAATTTCTCATTTTTATTTTTTTTGGGGGGGAGGGGGAAGTCTCCCCCTGAGCGCCTCTCTCGCGCTTTTGCGCTCGACGGCGCTGCCCCCTCTGCCGTACCCCCCATACC
>CAVGZQ010000022.1:593-15736 GCA_963633515.1 Bacteroidaceae bacterium | reverse complement strand
ATCTCAGACGCCTCGTCAGGATGTATCTCGAATCGTCCGAATACACGATTATCGAAGCAAATTCCGGGCATGACGCGCTCGAAAAAATCCTCGTCGAAGCCCCCGATCTCGTCATCCTCGACGTCATGATGCCCGGCATGACCGGTTGGGAAATCTTGCGCTACATGCGCACAAAGCCCGCATATGCCGGCATCGCCGTGCTCATGCTTACGGGCATCGGCGCCGCCCTCAACGAAATGAGTTCGCCCATGTACGGCGCCGACGACTATCTCGACAAACCGTTCAAAGAAGCCGATCTCCTCACAAAAGTGCGCCGCCTTCTCACAAAAACCGCCGCCGCCAAGGAGTGATATGTCTGCCGAAGCTTTCCAAAAGCGAATCGATTACGCTTTTCGCGACAAATCCCTGCTGATGGCGGCATTGACGCATCGTTCCTACGCATTTGAACATGCCGACGCAATGCAAAATAATCAGCGGTTGGAGTTTTTGGGCGACGCCATCCTCGATTTTGTCATTGCCGACGAGCTTTACTCTCGCTATCCCGACGAACGCGAAGGCGAGCTGTCGCGCCTTCGCAGCCGGCTCGTGTGCGAATCGGCCCTAAGCCTTTTGGCGCGCAAATTATCGTTCGAAACCGAAATACGCATGGGAAAAGGCGAAATTTCGGCGGCCGGCATGATGCGCGACGGAACGCTGGCCGATGCCTACGAAGCCGTCATCGGCGCCATCTATCGCGACGGCGGAATCGAACCCGCCCGCCGCTTTATTCTCACGCATCACAGCGCGTTTCTCGCCGATCCCGACGGCGATTGGCTTGCCCGCGACGACAAAACGCGTCTTCAGGTTCTCGCGCAGGCAAATCACAAATCTGTCCGATACGAGACATTGCACCAAGACGGACCGCATCATGCGCCGATGTTCGAAGTCGCCGTTTGGATCGACGAACAACGCATTGCTTCGGGTTGCGGACATTCCAAAAAAGAAGCCCAACAAAGCGCAGCCGCTGCGGCGCTCGCGCATCTCGATCCCCAAACCGGCGCCTATATCGAATAAAATTCAAATCTTTGCGCAAATGTCACAATTTATTTGCACGATATGCAAAAAATCGTTTTTTATATTTCACCGCGAAATCAAAGCGTTACGCTTTTTTGTAGACTAAAGCCGTCGGATCGCTTAGATTAAATTCGGTTATGTTTTTCGTCGGCGTCAGCGCCGACAAGCGTTATCGCGCATAATTGCGATGCCATTGCTGAAACGCGTCAGCCGTTCAATGGAGCGATTTCCGCATCGGGGTCGCAGCGCTGAATTGTGAATTCGCTGTGGAGTTGGCATATCTTGCAGGCAGTCTGTCCAAAATGTCGGTGCGAACTGCCCGAAATCGGGTATCGTTGCGAAAATGACGGCTGGTTCGGCGTCGATATCGCTGAGCTCGATTATCCGGAAACCGTTGTCGGGCGGCCGCTGGGCGGTTCGTTCTATGCGTTGCGCCGCATCGGACAGGGCGGCATGGGCACCGTCTACGAAGGGCGTCAAATCGAATTTAATCGATCGGTTGCCATCAAAGTCCTGTCGACGACGCATCTGACCGACGCCCAAGTCTTGGCGCGTTTTGAGCGCGAAGCCAAAAGCATCGCCCGCGTCAATCACCCAAACGTCGTAAAACTCATCGATTCGGGCATCGAAGCCGAAGGTTCCGTCGCTTATATCGTCATGGAGTACGTCAAAGGCGTCGAACTTTCCAATGTGCCGGCGTACGAATTATCGGGGCAATTTATTGCGCATGTCACCTATCAGGTTTTGAATGCGCTTGCCGAAGCCCACGCGATGAATGTCATTCACCGCGATCTTAAGCCCGACAACATCATGCTTACCAACGAAAATGGCGATCCCCATTTCGTGAAAGTTCTCGATTTCGGGCTGGCGGCATTGACCGATCGCGCCAAAATCACCATATCGGGACAAGCTTTGGGCACGCCTTGGTATATGTCGCCCGAGCAAGCGACGGCATCGGCGGTGACGTGTTCGTCCGATATTTATTCATTAGGTTGCATACTGTACGAATTGGCAACGTCAAAACCGCCGTTTCCCGGCAATCGCCCGTTCAACGTCATGATGCAGCACGTCAACGCGCAGGTGCCCCCGCTCATCACGCGCCCCGAAGCCGAATTGAGCCCGGGGATGGTGAGTTTTATATTGCGTTGCCTCGAAAAACAGCCCGAAAAACGATTTCAGACGGCAAACGAAGCGCTAAATGCGCTCTATGAGCTCCCGGAGCTGATGGTCGACGGGCAATCGACGCCCAGCCAATCGTTGCTTCAGAGCATGCGTCAGCTCTCGCAGCTGTCCGAAATCCGATCCGACGTCATCAGCAGCATTTCCGACGTGCTCAAATCGGGCGAAGTTCGGACGCTAAACCGCACGGCGCCGCATCCGGGCGAAATCACGCCGCATTCGGGCGAAATCAGCGGGCGATCGGGAGAAATATCGAACCGTTCGGGAGAAATATCGAGCCGATCGGGCGAAATCGTCGGCCGTTCGGGCGAAACATCCGCCGTGCGTTCGGGCGAAATATTAACGCGATCGGGGCGATCGATTTCTCTCGATTTGTCGGGCGTAAACGAAAGCGGTTCGCATCCGCGCCAATCGCGTTCCGAATCGATTGTCAGCGCGCGCATTCCGTCATCGCAAGACAATCCCCGCGTCATATCCCAAAATCGCGACTTGGCGCAGCTCTGCGCCGACGCGCCCTATGCGCCGCCTTCGATAGAGTCTTTTGTCGAAAAGCGTTTTAAACTCATACTCGCCGTTGCCCTCGTCATTATCGTTTTCTTGTGCATTGCCATTGCCTATTTCACAATGCGAGGCAACGGCTGAGCTGCGGCGTTTGCACATCGCCTTTTTTGCAGGGCAAACTGCAATTCGGGGTTATGTTTGCGCTTTCGAACATTGCCGCAACAAAGATCAAAACAGTCCGTCGCGGCGCTGCCGATCGATTTTCCGGATATTATCGTTCAGAAATATAATCTTTTTGTATTTTCGTCGAGAATGCGTTCGGTTTCTCGAATCGACAAACCTTTTATTTCTGCGATAATTTCGAGTGTGACGGCGATATTTGCGGGTTCGTTTCGCGCATTCGGGTCGGGTCCCAAATAAGGCGAATCGGTTTCCAAGAGCATTTGTCCGATTGGGACTTGCCGCGCCATTTTTTGTTTTTGCCCCGACCTGACGATATTAGGCGGAATCGAAAAGAAAAACCCGGCATCGATTCCGTCCTGAATTGTCATATATTTGGCTTCGAACGCATGCAAATGGACGCGTTTGCAGCCGCTTGCGGCGATCAATTCGACGGCGCGTTTGCCGCAATTGCGGGCATGCACATTGACGGGGCGATCGTATCGTTTGGCGGCGGCGAGCACATGACAAAAGCCTTTTTCGTCATACGCTTGCCGAGATTCGTCTTTGACGCTCCATGTATCGAGTCCGACTTCTCCGAAAGCAATCCAATCTTGCGACGCCATTGCATCGAAAGCATCGATATCGCCGTCGCCGAACGATCCCGGATAAAGTCCCAGACACGGCAGCGCCCAACCGTTTGTTTGTCGGCATATTTTCAAGATTTTTTCGCTGTCGCCCGGCAATTCTCCCGGAATAATGCAATGCGAAACGCCGGCATCTTGAGCCCGTTTCACGACATCCGGCAAATCTTTCGAAAATCTTTCGTCGTATAAATGCGCATGCGTATCAATCATTGCGATTATCCTTTGTTTTGGCAGTCGGCAGAGAACCTTTCGGGACGGCTGAGAATCTTGGGACGGAAGCGAAGAAGCGCCCAACGGTCAATCGGCTTCGATCTCAAATCGGAACCGAAAAAAGCGCGCGTATGCTCGCACCTGCCGCCTGCCGTCAGGCAAGGCGGCCGGGGAGAACATAGCGCGCTTGGCGCGGCGTATGCTCGCACCTGCCGTCAGGCAGGGAGAACATAGCCGCGCCGGCGAAGGCGTATTGCCCGCCGCAACGCGGATCGGGCAATAGCCGAAGCCTGCGCAATATATATATATAAACACATAATTTTATATTATTTTATATATATCAATTTCGGAATGCCGCCGATGCTTCATCGAGTTCTGCCTGTGCGTTCATCCAGGCCTCCATGGCCGTTTCGAGCGTTTGCGCCGTTTGATTTTTCGCGCAATTGAGCGATTTTATTTTTGCGCTGTCTTTATAAGTTTCGGGATCGGCGAGCTGCAAATCGATGCCGGCCAAGTCGGATTCGAGTCGGGCGATTTGGGCTTCGAGTTTTTGCACTTGTTCGGCGAGATGTTTTGTTGCTTTTTTGACGGCGTCGCGCTGCAAAGACGCTTCGATGCGTTTTCTTTTTTTTGAATTGACGTTTTCGGGAAGATTTATTTGCAATTTTTCGTCGATTTTTTCGTTTGCGGCCTCGGTTTTCGAAGCATTTTGGGCGGCAACGAACGCCTCATGTTCGGAATAAGCGCCTTCGAAAACATCGATTTTTCCGTGTTCGATTGACACGATTTTATTGCAAACTTTGTCGATAAACCATCGGTCGTGAGAAATGACGACGATCGTTCCGGGGTATTGGCGCAGAGCGTCTTCGAGAGCCTCGCGGGAGTCGAGGTCGAGGTGGTTCGTCGGCTCGTCGAGGAGCAGGAGATTTGGGGCGCGCAGGAGGATTTTGGCCAAAGCGAGTTTGTTTTTTTCGCCGCCGGAGAGAACCGACACCGATTTGTCGATATCTTCGTTTGTGAAGAGAAACGCGCCCAAAGCGGCGCGAAGCATCGTCATGTTCACCGACGAAGGCAACCCCGCGCCGGCCTCTTGAATAAGGGTTTTGGAAAAATCGAGGGCGTCGATTTGATGTTGCGCAAAATGCGCCAAATGCACGCGATCGGAGAACAAGCGCTCGCCATCGAACGGAATAATATTGGCCAAAATTTTGATAAGCGTCGATTTTCCTGCGCCGTTCGGGGCGCATAACGCCATTTTATCGCCGCGATATATTCTGAAGTTAATATCTTTATAAACGATATTGTCGCCGTATGCTTTCGAAACATGGCGCAATTCGAGGAGAATATGCGGCGGACGTTCGGGGTCGGGGAAACGGAATCGCACCTTTTTGCGATTTTGCAAAAGCTGAACGCTGTCCATTTTTTCGAGCTGTTTGATGCGGCTTTGCGCTTGTTTGGCTTTCGAAGCTTTATATCGGAATCTCTCGATAAAGGCTTGTTTTTCGGCGATAATTTTGTTTTGTTGGATGGCTTGTTTTTCGAGCTGTTCTTCCATTTCGCCGCGCAGCTGCAAATATTTGTCGTAGTTTCCGGGAAAGAGCAGCAGGCCGTTATCGTCGAGGGCTGCGATTGCGTCGACGACGTGATTGAGAAAGGCGCGGTCGTGGCTTACGATGAGGATGGTGCCGGGATAGGCCGCGAGGAAGGATTCGAGCCATGCGAGCGATTCGATATCGAGATGGTTTGTGGGCTCGTCGAGCAAAAGGAGATCGGGTTTTGAGAGCAAAAGCCGTGCGAGCAAAATGCGCATTTGCCAACCGCCCGAGAATTCAGACGTGCATTTTTCGAATTCTTCTTGTTTGAATCCCAACGACGCCATGATGGATTGCGCTTCGGCGCGCATGCCGTAGCCGCCGTTTGCTTCGAATTCATGCTGTCTCGCCCCTAAGGCGGCGATATTTTCGTCGGTCGGATTGCGTTCGGCTTCGTTTTGAAGGCGTTCGATTTCGGCTTCGAGGTCAATCAAATGTTGCCGCCCCGAAAGGACGAGATCGATCGCGGGTTTTGCGTCGAGCAAGGTGATTTCTTGGGGCAAATAGCCGACCGTCATCGTTTTTGGGATGATGACCGAACCGGAATCGGCGTCGAGTTCGCCTGCAATAATGCGCAATAACGTCGATTTTCCGGCGCCGTTGTGCCCGACAAGCGCTGTGCGTTTAAATCGATCGACCTGCCAAGTTAAGTTATCGAAAAGCTTTTGCGGTCCGAAGTATTTTGTCAATCCGGTGACTTGTATCATTTTATCATTCCGAAAAAAGGCCGGGCGCCGTTGCAATATATCGCCGATATTATAAAAAAAGCGCTTCCGTCATGCATTCGCCGCCGAAAGAGCGACCGGTCTTTTAATGATTTGCGGGCAAAATCTCAACATATGACGGCGATCGGCGCGGCAATGAGCCTTCCTCATGAAAGAGATTTGCGATTTTGAGCATTTTTTTTCATCCGCCGCAAACTGAGTCCGAGTTGGTTCATTCGAATCATAATTTTGTGTTTGACGGAATCGGAACCGTCGCCGAACATTCGTTGCGCCATGCGCGTCACGTCGCCTTCGCAGGTCTCATACATTTGAGAAAGATATTGGCGTTCGAGGGTTTGCCGCAATTGAGCGAAATCGGCGCATATCCCGATATCGAAACCGGAGCGCTGCGCGCGGGGAATGCCGGCCGGAGCCGACGATTGCGCCGCGCCCGACGATCGGTCGATTTCGCCCAGGAGCGTCAATGCATAATAGGGGTCTATTTCGATGATCCGGCTCGGCGAATGCGCGACATAGAGATCGTAGAGCGCTTTGAGCAAAAGCATATCGAGAATGCTTTCGAGTTCGCGCGTGTTTCCGGGCCAATCGTACGTCATAAAAAGCTCTCGCGTTGCGGGTTTAAATCGGACGCAAGCGCAATCGTCGGGGAGTTTGGCGTAATTGCGATCGAAGTCGACGCGAATGCCGCCTTGCGTGCGGCTGCGTTGCCTGAAAGCGTCGAGATAAGGCTTCATATCGACGGAATTGAGCGTTTTTCGCACGAGCATTTCGACGAAATCGGGCAGATCGATGCGGCGATCGCGCAGAGCCGGCAATTCGATGCGCATGGCGGGCGCAAACCGCATATAGAGATCGAATCGGAATTTGCCGTCTTTGACTTCTTTGTCGAGGTCGCGGCACGTTGCGACAATGACTTTGACATCGACGCGTTTTGCCGATTGAAACGGCGCGCCGACGCGCCGAACGGTTTTGTCTTGCAAAAAGATGAGGAGTTTTTGCTGAATTTCGGGCGAGAGATTTCCGATTTCGTCGAGGAACAAGATGCCGCCGTCGGCTTCTTCGATGAGCCCCATTCTGTCGCTGACGGCGCCCGAATAGGCGCCTTTGACATGCCCGAAGAGCTCGCTTTCGATGAGAGATTCGGGAACAGCCGACAAATCGAGCGTCACGAGCGGTGCGCGTCGGCTCATCGGATAGATGATTTTTTCGACAAGCGAGCTTTTTCCCGAACCGCTCGGTCCGGAAATGAGCATGGTGCGCGGTCCTTGACTCATGATTTCGATTTGTTGCCGTGCGGCTTGAATGTTTTGAGACGATCCCCAAAAATAGCCTTGTTCGACGGGAACTTCGCGGCCGAGTTTGACAAGGCTTTCGATTCGCGCCGCCAAGGCGTCGAGGCTGTCTTCGTCGTCGACAAACTGAAGTCCCGACATATTTCGGAGCAAAGATTTCGCGCCGTCGGGCAACCGGCTTTTGTCGGTCATGAGCACGATGGGAATGCGCGCATAATCGGGCGATTGACGCAACCGGCGCGCGATGATCAATCCTTGCAAAGATTTGACGCGTTCGGGCGATTGAAGCAACGGTTCTTCGGGAATCGTGACGAGTTCTTCGTTTGGGAGCGCATCGAATCGAATGTCCATGAGTATGGCATCGATGCGCCAATTTTGGCTTTTTGCGCGTCGGAGCGCTTGGAATGCTTCGCTCGCGTTTCGCGCCCGGCGCATCGGGCATGCTTCGCGATCGCTGCATGCAATGCAGGAAATACCGCGATCGCACAGCGTCGCCCACTCAAACCGCCGAATAAACGAAACATTCGCCTGAAGCCGATCGATGAGCATGAGATTGTCGTCGACGACGAGAACGCGCAATTTTTCGCGCGGCGCCGTCTTCGGATCGCTTGCCGGCGAAAGCGCAAGCGAATTTGAATTTTGTTTTGCATTTTTTGCGCCGCCCGAACCGAATCCAAAGAACTTGAATGCAGACTCATCTAAATTCGGCACATCGTTGATAATGCTGATTTTTTGGCATTCGGAGCCGAAATATCCGACGGCATCGACGATATCGCGCAGCAATTTGATTTCGTCATTTTTGAGATTTCCGCCCGTGCGCAGTCTTAAGACGATATCGCCGCGTTTTGCGTCCAAGCTCCGGCACAGCGATTCGACCGCCGCCAGAGGCGTTTCGAGAATGGGATCCCAATCGGCGTCATGGCGCAGCTTAAACCCCAGCACGGCAGCCGTCTTGCAGATCCCCGTCGCCGAATCGAAAAGGCGCCGCGCAAGAACTTGAGCCGCAGCATCGGACAAAGGGGCGTCGGCGTCGGGAATATCGAGATGTTTGACGAGGTCGTGGCGCAACAGCTGCGCCATTTCATTGGGCGTCATGATATTCCCCCCGTTCGGGCGCAGCAAACCGCCCGAGAGCGAACCGGCGCGCGGCATTGCAGGGATCGGCGCCGAGACATTCAGAGACTCAATTTTTTGCGCCAATTCTGCGCAATGACGAGTTCTTCGGGGGAATTCACGCCCATGACTTCGCCCGACGAGTCGGCGACGACGGCGTTGACGGGCATGCCTTCTTTATTGGCGATTTCGATAATATCGGTGAAATAATACTCATGCGCTGCATTGTCGTTTTGAATTTGAGGCAAAGCGGTTTCGAGAAACGCAATCGGCACGCTGTAAGTCGCCGTTCCGATTTCTCGCACGGCGATTTGTTCGGGCGTGCAATCTTTGAATTCGACGATTTTTGCGACCGTTCCGTCGCTGTTTCGAATGATTCGCCCGTATGCGGCGGGTTCATCAAGGGCAACGGTAAGGCAATTGATCGATTTTTGCGCGCGTTTGAGCATCATGCGCTTGAGCGTGGCTGCCTGAATATTTGGCATATCGCCGGGGAGAATCATGGCATATCGCGCTTTTGACGCTTTCATTTGGTCGAAAGCGGCCCGCACGGCGTCGGCCGTGCCGAGCGGCGCATTTTGCGTTGCCAATTCGATGGTCAGCGCATGCCCGTCGTTTTGGAGATGCTGTCGGATATCGTCGTTATGCGGACCGACGACAACGATGACATTTTCGATACCTGCGAGCTGACATGCATCGAGCATCCAATCGAGAATGGTGCGATCGCCGACTTTGTGCAGGGTTTTCGCTTGATCGGAATGCATGCGTTTTCCCTTTCCGGCGGCGAGAATGACGGCAATGACATCTTTCATGGTACGTCTTTTTACTCCTCTTAATTCTCTTTGACAAACACCGCAATATATACATCCCGTCGGCGTTCGCCGAGATATGAAATAGCATAATGCATCCGAACGCCCGAACATATGCGCGTCGCAAACGCGCGCGGATGACGTTATTCGCTGTAGCAAACGCTCGACGTGCACGTTTCGTGCACGCGGATCGCGCTCAAACAGGGCAAAGAAGGCTTCAATCGGCGATAAATCCACGCCGAAAGGACTTCGGACGTGGGATTTTCGAGTCCGGGCACTTCGTTGAGATAGTAGTGATCGAGGACATCGTGCAGGGGTTGCCATGCTTGGGCAATGTCGGCGAAATCGACGACCATGCCCGTCGCAGGATCGACTTGGCCTTGAGCGATGACGTCGATTTGGTAACTATGTCCGTGAAGCCGCCCGCATTTATGCCCGTCGGGCACAAACGGCAGACGGTGAGCGGCTTCGAAGCGAAAAGTTTTAGACAATGTCGTCGTCGGCATATTTGCGTCTCCTTGGGATTTATACGCCGCGCGCGGCAGGATCCCAGATGATTTTTTGTTGTTGCAAATTCAAACGGATGGGCAGCCGGCTGTCGCAAATCCATTGCGCCAGCCGCGCAAGAGCGAGTTTACCCCAAACTGCGGAAAAGTGAACGATTACGCGGTTAAAAGCGCCGTATTCATGCAGTTTTGCGACGCACCAATCGAAATCGCTTCGGTCGGCGACGACGCATTTTATCTCGTCGGTATCGCGCCAAGCGGCAGCATATCGGCGCCACACATCGGCATCATGCTTCGTTTTGCTTTGCGGCGGTTTGAGGTCGATAATGCGCCGCACGCCTTGCGGAACATCATCTAAAGGGAGCGAACCGTTCGTTTCCAGGAGGACGGTTTTTCCGTCTTGCAAGAGCTTCGACATAAGGGCGCAAGCGCCTGCTTCCTGCAACATCGGTTCGCCGCCCGTAATTTCGGCAAGCGGACAGGAAAAAGCGTTGATTTTTTCGATGATTTCGCCGACGGTCATTTCGCAGCCGCCGTCATATGCGTAAGCCGTATCGCACCAAATGCACCGCAAATTGCATCCGGCAAGCCGAACAAAAACGCACGGCTGCCCTGCGAAACTCGCTTCGCCCTGAAGAGAATAAAATATTTCGCAAACGCGAAGTTTGGGGTCCGAAGAATGCATCGTTCCGTTCATGTTGTATTGCTTTGTTCCTGTCGGGGATTGAGGCCATGCCGCGAGCCGGCATTGCGCCGATCGTTTCAAAATCGGCCGCTGCCTTCGGGCGCGATGCGACGATTGCCCGGAAAGATATCGATCAAAAACCGCCTTTGTGCCGTGCTTCGGGCAAAGCCAAAGCATCGGCAATCGCTTTCACGCGGGATTTTTCGACGGGTTTTCGCCAATTGCCGTCGATTTTAATCGACGTGCCGACGATGAGTCCGTCGGCTTGCGCGGCGAATTTCGCGGCATTTTGCGCCGTGATGCCCGATCCGATGATGACGGGAAGCTGCGCCGGGCGCACTTTTGCGACGTCTTCGATATGCGCTTCGCATCCCGTCGAAACGCCGGTGACGATGAGCGCATCGGCGCCGCAAAAAGCGAAGCCATGGGCGAGATCTTCGAGTTTTGCATCGCCCGTAATGGCGTGACAGGAATGTTTCTTTTGGACATCGGCCCAAACTTTGACATCAGAGCCCAATCGTTTTCTCAAGCGAAGGACTTCGGCCGCCGAAGCATTCATCATGCCTTCGTCGGCGATGTGGGCATAAGCAAAAGCTTCGGCGCGGATAAACTGCGCGCCGGCGCACGTTGCCAATCCCATGGCTTCGCAGTTTGCGCCGGCCAAAACTTGCACGCCGACCGGCAGCGCAAACGCATGCGCAATCCGATCGGCGGCGATCGCCATTGCCGCCACGATTTCGGGTCCGACGTGACCGTTTAAATACGGCAAATCGGCCATATTCTCGATGAGAAGCGCATCGCATCCGCCTTGCGCCAAATTTTCGGCATCATTCATTGCCATTTCGAGAATTTTATCGATCGGCAGACAACTTCCCGGCGTGCCGGGCAACGCGCCCAAATGCACCATGCCGATAAATGCGCAATCGTTTTTCTGGTTATCAAACAGTCTCATCGTTTGCCAATCGTCCTTTATTATAGAAAAAAAGCAATTCTGCGAACAACAAAGTCCTGCGCATGCCGGGCGCGAGACTCCGCGCCCGGCATGCGCGAAGTCTGAGCGGATATGCGTTGATGTTCGCCGTCATAAAAAGCAATATTGCCGACTCCGGCGCCGGCTCAAAACGAATCGTCCCCGAAAGATTTGAAAAAAGCGTTTTTGACATTTTTCGATCCGGTTTCGTCAAACGCATCATCGCCGCCGCGGATCGTCCCGAAAATCGATTCATTTTGCATCCAATCGGCCGGCGCATCGCCTTCGTCGTCGCCAAACCCTTCGATATTGCCGCCCAAATACCCGCAATGCGCCGATTTCATCGGCGTGAGCGGCGTTCCGTCTTCGGCATAGAGATCGCTGCGATAGCCGTATTGCAACGTATCTTTGGGATTGGGAATATAGAACTCAAGCACGTCGTCTCCGAGCATGAGCTGCAAGTCGGCTTGCGGCGGGCAACACGGCTCAAAAGGAACGGGCTGATTGAGTTTTGCGTATCGGGCGCGCATTTTTTCGATAGCCTCAGGATCGCATTTGCGGCGATACATTTCGTTGATGTAGAAATTCATCGTTTTGGCAAGGGGTTTTGGCAAACTCGGCAAAAGCCGATATATGGCACCCTTTCGCGGATTTGGGATAATCGCCATGAGAAACGCGCATTCTTTGAGCGAAAGATCGCGGCTGCGTTTGCCGAAATAATATTTTGCGGCTTCTTCTATGCCGTAAATCTCGGGGCCGAATTCAATGATATTGAAGTAGAGCTCCATAATCCGTTTTTTGGGAATCCTGACGACCGATTCCATGAGCCATGTGTAGAGGACTTCTTGGAATTTCCGCGCAACCGATTTTGTCCGATCGAAAAAGACATTTTTGACGAGCTGCATGCTGATCGTCGACGCGCCGCGGCTAAAGCTCTTGCGGTCGATATTGCGCGCCATCGCGGCTTTGACCTGAAGCGCACTGAACCCGTTATGCGTAAAAAATGATCCGTCTTCGGTCGTCGTAATGAGCTGAACAAGCCACGGATTGATATCGTCGAACAGAACCCATTGCGGATAAAGCGCGCGGATATCGTCTTCGTTTTGCCGCGGGACATAGAGGGGGATATCGCCGCCGTCAATCGGATAGATCGACGGCGGAACCGTTATATCGTGTTCGGCAAGCGCGTTCGGGTCGATGACGCGATGGACAAATCCGTTGTTGAGCATGTTGATATCGCGCAATTCCGGCCATGCGATGACGGCGAAATCGTCGGAAAGCGCGAGTTCGAATCGGTGTTCGGCAGCAGCCATATCGCTGAAAAAACCGCGCGCTTTGAAGCTCAATCCGAGCGATCCCTGCCATTGAAGCCCGTCCAAATCGGTGCGCAACGCATGGGGCACGCTGCCGAAGATCGTTTGCATCGGCATCGAAAGCAAATCGGCTCTGACATCGAAATGCCATGCTTCTTCGTTTTGAAATCCGGATTTGACCTTTTTTTTGCGCATTTTTTTCATGAAATCGGCAGAAATCTGCAATGCGCTGTCGCCGAAACCGATGCGAAACGCATCGAATGCAATCTGCTTGCGTTTGAGGCTGATATGCGCATCGGCGCTCACATCGGCTTTGAGCTCAAACGGTTCGCGGCTTATGGCCGGAATGCCGAAGACCGCGCCGGCGGTCGAAAGCGTTGCGCGCAAATCGGCTGTTTCGTCGGGGATTTGCGCTGCATAATCGATTTTGAAAGCAAGCTCGGCGCGCGACAAATCCATGGCGGGCAAGCGGCGTTTGAGCAAAAGAGCGCCCGTCGGCAACGGATCGCGATCGGGCGGCTGCGCGCCCGTCGCCGCGCCGTCACCGAGATCGGGATCGGTTTGCGCCTCGGCGGATGCGGTCAGGATATTGCCGCGCTCGTCGCGCAGCGGCGTCCCAAACCTTTGCAATGCCTTCCCGGCGCGCATCGATTCGACCGAAAACGTCCCCTGCGCGCGTTCGGCGCCGCGCATTATATATTGCCCGTCGAGCGTTATTTTGCTTTCGGCGGGTTCTCTCAATTGCATCGAAATTTTGTAATCGAGAACTTTCCGAATGCTTCGGTAGCCGATTTCGGCGTTGAACGACGCGATGTTCAGCCGCAGCCAGCCGTCTTGGCGCGAATCGGACAGCGCAAATTGCCCGTCGGAGACGAACAGCCGCTGCGAAAAGAAATAATCGCGCGCCGATTTTTCTTTTTTGCCGGTTTCGGGCGCGACATCGGTGCCGGCAACATTGCCCCCCCCCGAAAACAGCCGCTTTCCCGCCTCGGCAATCTTCATGAAATGATATGCCGCCGGCACGCCGTCGCTGATGGCGCTTTGTATTTGCGGCTGCACGATTTCGATTTCTTTAAAATACACGCCGCTCACTTTTTTGGGCGGCAATTGCATAAATTGCGCGCGGATTTTTTGCGCCGAAAAAAACGGCGGATCGCCGCCGATTTTGATTTGCGGCATTTTGATTTCGATCGTCGACGGCAACGCAAACCGCACCGCCTCAAAACCGTATTCTGCGCCGTTTTGCGTCATGAACGCCGGTTTTGCGCCTTTTTCGGACAGCGGCAAAAGGAACGACACGAAGCCGTCGCGCGCGCTGCGGATTTGCCCCGAAAACCGCGACGAATACGTTTCGGGCACGTTATTTTCGACGAGCAAGAACGAAACTTTCCCCGTCACGTCGCCGCCGCCGTTGACGGTCGGCGCGCCGAAATCGACGGTTTCGCCCGTTTTATGATCCTCGGCCGGGGAGAATCGCAACGCCTCGGCGGCAACCGCGCCCAATTGCAAATCGGGACGCAATGCGACGGGATCCATCGTCAGCGAAGCCGACGCGATGCCGATCTCGGGCAACGGCGTCACAAACCTTTTCCACCCCGAAATGCCCGCCGCTGCGGCGTCTTCGGGATCGCCGCGTTTTTTGAGTTTATCGAGAATATCGTCGAAATTGGTCGTTCCGCCGGAGCGGCGCAAAACGACTTCGAGCGAATCGATTTCGATCGACGCGATCGAAAAATCGCTGCCGAACGGAATATGCGTCAATGCGATGCCGACGCCGTCGAGCCGGATGCCGATTCGGTCGGGATGCCCGGCGTCGGATACCGCAATTTGCCCCAAACGGGCGCTTCGAAAGCCCGTAAGGCGAAGATCGGAGACGGTGATTTGGCGGCCGAGACGCGCCGATATTTCCTCGAGCGAAGCATTTATCTTTTGCTCCGCCGCCCGAGGCGCTATCGCAAACCACGACAGAACGGCCGAGGCTGCGACGATGCCGCATCCGATCCCCACGCCGAGTCCAATCTTCTTTCCGTCAGCCATACCGCCAAACCTCGCCCGTTACGCCCGATTATTCCTGAGTCTGCGCCGCGTCCTGCGGCTGCGTTTCATTGGCGGCAGCCTCGAGGCGTTCGACTTGCGCGCGCAATTCTTCGACTTCTTTGCGCGTGACCAAGCCGAGTTTGTCGGCAATGACGCCCTTGACGCACTCGGAAGTTTCGGCGGCTTTGCTGAGCGCAGCCATGCCCAAATCCATGGCTTTCTGAGCCTGCGGCGATGCGAGGAGCTTTTGCGCTTGCTCCGATTCCATAATCGCCATGCCTTTTGTCAGCAATTTTTCTGCGAGTGATGTCAGTTGTTTTTTCATTTCGAGGTCTCCTTGTAAGCCGAGAGC
>CAVGZQ010000022.1:0-583 GCA_963633515.1 Bacteroidaceae bacterium | reverse complement strand
ATCCGAAACTCCTGCGGGGCATGCATTTTATCATTGATATTGAAAAAACGCGTTTTTTTTTAATCGCACGCCCATTTTCGCCATGCGCCGGCCGCAATCGGCGGAGACTTTTTCGGTTTGACTCCGAAGCATCGGGGGGCGGCTCCAAAAAAAGCGGCGCATGGTCGCAGAAAGGCCGAAAAATAAACGTTTCCCGAGCGTTTGATCCGGATGCGGGGCGGCGGTTCCGAAGGCACGAAACGTTCGCATCGCAGCATATCCGTCGGATTTGCCGATTGCGGCAAAAAACGGATGCCCGAATCGCTGCCGCGCAACCGGAAGCGGACGGCGATATCCAAAAACAAAACAGCGACGCGCATGCCGAAGCCGCGCAAATGCAGCCCCGATTGAAAATGCGCCGGCCGAATGCGGCATTTTCAATCCGCCCGAATGCCCGACGCGGGGGCTGAGCCCGGATCCCGGAACATTCCGCCGGCAACGGCAGAATGCCGCAGAGCCGTCCAAGGTCTTTTTTTTCAAAACACTTTTTGATCCTGTACAAAAAAAGTTGACACATTTTTCTCAAGGTATTTGCTAAATCGCA
>CAVGZQ010000021.1:18597-19727 GCA_963633515.1 Bacteroidaceae bacterium | reverse complement strand
CGCTCAGTTCTTCGCTCATCGATTGATGGCGTCCGAAATCGCTGAAATCGAGCACGTCGGATTCCAAAACCGATTCGGTCAAATCGAAATGATCGGGATCGTCGTCGGGCGTTTGAACGGCCGGGCGGGTCTCGGAGAAGAGATGCGTTTTTTCGCTGCCGCCGGGAGCGGGCGCGCAGCCAAGCGATGAAGATTGCATGCGCTCCGGTGAATTTTTGAGCGATTTGCATTTGGAATCGGGCGAAAAATTCGATGCATTAAACGGAACATCGAGTGAAATTTCGATGCTTGGGCAATCTGTCAGGAAAAGACCGTCGGACGTTTTGGCGGCAGCCATTTTTTTGTCGGCGGCTTGATCCGCCATGTTTTCGCGGACAAGGTTCGATTCCATCACGTAAGTCGCCTCGTCGGGCGCGGCCTCGATATACTCGTCATCGCCCATGCTTGCCAATTCTCTCATCCGCATCATCAGACTTTCGGCGCGCGTTTTTGGGTCGCCGGCGATTGCGTCGGTTTGGGACTCGGAGCTTGCGGTTTCGTTTTTTTCCGGTTCGTTTGCGGGGGCGTCATGCGCATCGGCGAAAAAGCCGTCGGGTCGCGTGCGGCTTTCGTCTTCGGGATCGGCGGGCGCCGGATCGCCGGCGGAAATATCGAAGGGGGAAAGACCTTCATGGGGGATGCCGCCGCAGCAATCCGCAACGTCTGCATCTGAAAAACATGCGTTTTCTGCGCCGCAAGCATCGGGTGAATTTTTTTCGTCTTCGGCGGGGAAATTCGAATCGTCTTTGCCGGGTTTGCAATTGTCTGAATTTTCCGCGTTTTTATGATCGGAATTTGAAATTAATCCGTTATCGGCGATGAGTCCGCCCGCGAAGCCGATGCCGGCTTTTTGCGTGTCTTCGGCGTTCGATCCGCCGCAATCGGGCGTTGCATCGGCGTTTCGGCCGGAAATATCGCATTCGCGGATAACATACGAAACTGCGGCGGCGATTTGCACATTTTCGCCGGCGTTTTGTGATTTTGCGCGCAAGACGGTTTTCGTTTCGCCGGCGTCGAGCCGGAGCGGCTGCGTGGTTTGCATTTCGAATGCATAGTCACGCGCGTCGAATTTTGCGTCTTTATGGATGCGC
>CAVGZQ010000021.1:0-18587 GCA_963633515.1 Bacteroidaceae bacterium | reverse complement strand
TCACGGATTCGTCGGCGTTTTTGAGTTGTTTTGCTTGGGCGGCGAGCCGCGCGGCGATTTCGTCTTTGCTGTCGATGACGGTTTCGAGCCTCGGGGGGCGCGCGGCCGGCGCGGGGGCGCGGATGCCGCCGGAAATCTTGGCCAGCGGCGGCACATTTTCGGTTGGATCGAGCTTCCAAAGTTTGCGCAAAATCGGAATATTCTTCGCTGAAATCCATTCTTTTTGGGGCAAAATTCGGATTTGAGTATCTTTTTTGATGGTATCGACTTCGGCCAATTTCATCAATTCTTCATCATTTCCGATTTCCGCAACAAAATTCGCGGTTTTGACCAAATACCCCGGCATAAGTCCTCCTGAATTGCGGTCCCCGACGCAGTGTCTTTTCGTTCAGAATGTTTCAAAAATCAAAGAGATTTGCGCATTATCTTTCGTCTCGGCCGAATAATCCGCAGGGCGCGCAATCGGCAGAAGTCAAAGAGACCGCGTTTTTTTGCCTTCGGCAAATCCGCATCATTGCCGCGCCATGATGCAGGCGTTATCGGGCGGCGCGTTTTTTGCCCGGCATCGTTTCGGCGCTTCGTTCATATTCCCGGGGATGGCAAAAAACGATTGACGGACCGGTTATTGCCCCGATTTCCGGCGGGCACGCGGCATGTTTTTCGCGGCGCGCCCCGAAATCAGCCGGCGCTCTTTTTCGGATTGTCGGCGCCGACGAGATTTTCGAGCGCTTTGACGAGGGCTTTTGCGCTTTTCATGCATCCGACGATCGATTTCGCCCGCATATAGGCCGCGACGGTGACGATGCGATACTTTTCGTCGACGCATGCTTCGTCGGTTTCGCATGCGACCGGATGCGCTCCGGCTGCTTTGCATGCGTCGGCGGCGGAATTCAAATCGCCCAAGGTGATTTTCGCGCCGGGGAAGAGATGCGCGGCGATGCACGGAGCGATGCACATCAATCCGAGCGCGCATCGGGCTTTGTTTGCGCGCAAGAGGACATCGGCGATGTCGGGGCATACTTCGGCTTTGGAGAGATCGGCGCCGCCGCCGCAGAAATTGAGCATTGCGCCCATTCCGCCGGGGATGACGATTGCGTCGAAAGATTCGGGGTTGAGTTCGGTCAGCGGGCGAATGTTTCCGCGCGCAATGCGCGCCGATTCGGCGAGGATGTTGCGGGTTTCGGCGGCGCGTCTGCCCGAGAAATGGTCGATGACGGCCGATTGCATGCGGTCGGGCGCAAAACAAGAGACGGCATGTCCATTTTCTTCGAGACAATACATGGCGCAGACGCTTTCGTGGATTTCTGCGCCGTCGCGCACGCCGCATCCGCTTAAAATGATGGCAGTTCGCATGGGTAACTCCGGCTGAAACGTTTTGAATTGAAAAAAAAACTGATGTTTTTGCATTTTCGGCAAAGAAAAACCGATGATGCAAAAAAGCGACGCATTATTTTACAGCGATTTTGCCGCGCAACGAAACAAAAACGGCACGTCGGGCATATTGCGCCGTCGGCCGCGCCCGGGGGGGGGGGGATGTTTGTTTGCGGCGTTTTGCCGCAATCGGCGCAGCGGCGATGAACGGCGTCTGCGCGATATCGCCGCCGCGGTTTTTGATTCGCCGTCGGCCGCGCGGCGCGCGAAAAAGCGGATTATTGCCGCAAGTTGCCCGAAAAACGCCGGGGGATATACCGAAAAATTCGCCTTTTGCGATCTTTCAATTATAAAGCGGCGGCGTCGGATCGGCAAAGTGCCGGCGGACGGCGGATGCGCAAGGAGTGAATGACGATGAAAGCGAGACGTTGCGGGAGTTGGCTTTTGGCGGGGATTTGCGCCGTTTGTCTCGGGGCTGTGCCGGCGTTCGGGCAAACGCCCGGCGCGGCAAGCGGCGAAGTGACCGTTCGCGTGTCTTCTCAAAAAACCGTGCTTGCGGCATCGCCGCTGTCGGATCGATCGTCCGATGCATCGGCGCGGGAGGCCGACCTCACGCTGACGCATGCATTGGAGCTGTCGGGGCTGTTTCGTCTTCTGCCGGCCGGTTCGTTTATGCCCGGGCTGACGCAAGAGGCGATGTCGCCGACAGATTACGGCAAGTGGCATGTCAGCGGCGCGGCGGCGCTTATCAAAGGCGACATTCGCGCCGAAGACGGCGGTTATTATCTCGATTTGGGGCTTTTCGACGTCGGTCAATCGAAGCGCATCGAACTGCCTTGGCGCGCCGCGCGCGTGAGCCGAACGGAAATTCGGACGGCCGTTTATGCGTTTGTCAATGCCGTCGTTGGGTATTACACCGGAGAGGCGGGATTTTTCGGTCAATCGATGCTCGCCGTTTCGCGCGAAGGACGCGGCAAGAATGCGCGCGTCGTTTCGATGCTGACCGACGGCACGGGCGTTTCGCGCGCGACAAAATCGTCGGCAATCGAAATGCTTCCGGCATGGGGACCGGACGGATCGGTGCTTTTGACGAGTTATGCCAAGGGCAATCCCGATCTTTACATCGTTCGCGGCGGGAAAGGAAAACGGATTTCATCGCATCCGGGGATGAACAGCGGCGCAACGTATTGCGCGGGCAACGGCCGCATCGCGCTGACGCTTGCAAAAGACGGCGATGCGGAAATATATACCATGAGCAAAGACGGCACGGATTTGCGCCGCCTGACGTCGAACCGCGCGATCGACACATCGCCCGAGTGGTCGCCCGATTGCTCGAAGATTGCGTTCGTTTCGGATCGCGCGGGAACGCCGCAGATTTACATTATGGATGCAGACGGCGGCAATGTGGCGCGGCTTACGACGTCAGGCAAATACAATACGAATCCTGCGTGGTCCAAAGACAACGTCATTGCGTTCAGCGCGCGCGACGAGTCCGGCAGTCTCGATATTTACACGATTCGGACGGACGGCAGCGACTTGACGCGCATCACTCAGCAGCAGGGAAAAAATGACAAGCCGACGTGGTCGCCTTGCGGCCGTTATATTGCATTTTCTTCGACGCGAGACGGTGCAAGCAGAATTTATATCGCGACTTCGGACGGAAAATCGCAGGTAGCCGCGACGACATCGGGTTGGTACGAAAACCCTGTTTGGGGACATTGAACGGTTTGTTTCGCACGCCGCAAACATCGCATCGGGAGAATAGGCGAAGACATTCGCAAGAAACGCAAAAGAGGAAATCATGAGAATTCACGGCATATTGGCGGTTGCCATGGGATTTGGCCTGTTTGCGTCGGGGTGCGCGACGCAACAGCCATCGTCCGATTTAATCGAAGACGCGGCGGCGTCGATGAACGAGGCGTCGGGCGCCAAAGACTGCGCCGCGCAGACGTATGCATTGGCGCAGACGGCGCTCGAAGAGGCCAAAAAGGCGCAAGAAGCCGGCGACGCCGAAACGGCGCGCAAGCAAGCGCGTCTTGCGCAAACGTTGGCCAAACAAGCCAAAGACGAAGCTCTGCTCAACGCCGAAGACTGCGCCCGGCGCAAGACCGTTTCCGACGCCGCGGCCGAGACATTCGCCCGCGACGAATTGGCCGAAGCGCAAGAGCTGACGGCAAATCCGGCGTTCGGGACGATATATTTCGATTTCGACGAATCGTTTTTGTCGTCTGCCGCCGTCGAAACGCTTCGGAATAACGTCGCCGTGCTCAAAAATAACCCCGGAATGAACGTCATTTTGGGTGCGCACACCGATGAGCGCGGCACGGCCGAATACAACCTCGCGCTTTCCCAGAAACGCGGCAACTCGGTCAAAGAACATGCGCAAAGCATGGGAATAGACGGCAGCCGAATGTCGGTTGTGCCTTACGGCAAAGAGAAACCGGCGTCGATCGGAACGCGGGAGCAAGATTATGCCCTGAATCGGCGCGTCGAATTTATCGAGCGATAGCAAAGAGACGGCACGTGCGCAAAAGATCGAGATTAAACGGAGCAGAGTTCGGCGTTTTGGCCGCGTTGGCGTCGGCATGTTTGACGGCGCCGGCGGTTTGGGCGCAACCCCAAGACGGCGGCGGCGGCGGCGATGCGGCCCAAACCGCGATGAAGGCACTCGCCGAAACGGAAAGAGCCCGGATTGCGGAAGCAGAATCGGCGGATAAGCCGGAAAAATGCGAAGGCGATTGCGCGGCGCAAAGATCTTTCAACGATGAAGCCGTGCTTTTGGGCGTCGATCCGCTGAGTCTCATCACGGTTACGCCCGGCGGTCCCCCCGTCCGGATTCCCATCGCCGTCCCCGATGCGCAGGCAATGGGGGCCGACAGTTCGCGGGAAATCGCGCAGACATTGATTTCGGTCATTCGCAACGATTTGTCGATGAGCGGGCTTTTCGAAATCATGCCGCCCGAGACGTATGCCCTCGTTGCGACATCAAAAGAGGGCATTGCGCCGTCGACGATTCATTTCGACGGATGGTATAACGTCGGGGCGTCGGTGCTCGTCAAAACGCATTACAGCCGAGAGCCGGGCGGCGATGTGTTCGGATTTTCGGTATTTAACGTCGATGCGGCGCAGGCATTGCCGTTTAAATTCGAAAGCCGCAAGCTGACCGCGGGCAACGCGCGCGCCGTCGGGCATGAATTTGCGAATAAACTCATCGGATTTTATACGGGAACCGACGGCGTGTTCGGGACGCGCATATTGTTTGCCGCGCAAGGCAAATCGAACTACCGCAAGATTCAATCGTTCGACACGGACGGCTTCGGGCTTCATACGTACGAAATCCCGCAGGCGATAAACGTCATGCCCGAATGGGGACCGGGCGCGTCGGTGCTTTTTACGCAGCTTTCGTCAAAGAGCGACAATATTTATATTTGCGACGGATCGTCCGAACCGCCTCTGCGGCAGCTGACCGACTTCGAAGGCTGGGCCTCGGGGGCGGATTATTGCGCCAAAACGGGGAAAATCGCGTTTACCGGGGCGCGCGAACAAAACGGCAACATTTATGTCATGAACGGCGACGGCAGCGGATTGACGCAGCTGACCGATTTGCCCGATTCGATTCAGACGTCGCCGTCATGGTCGCCCGATTGTTCGCAGATAGCGTTTGTGTCGAGTTACTCGGGGAAGCCGCAGATTTACGTCATGAATGCCGACGGCACGGGCATGCGTCGCCTGACTTGGGTCGGCAACTACAATACGACGCCCGATTGGTCGCCCAAAGGCGATTTGATCGCATTTACGGCGCGCGACGAGCGCAATGTGTTCGATATTTTCACGATTAACGTCAAAACCGGCGAAGTGACGCGTCTGACGCAGGATCAGGGGCATAACCGCGAGCCTTCGTGGTCTCCCGACGGGCGTTATCTCGTTTTCGAATCGACGCGCGACGGCAAACAGCCGCGTCTCTACATCATGAATGCCGACGGGCGCTGGCAGACGCGGATTTCGGCGACGCCCGGACTTCGCACGCCGTCGTGGCATTGAGACGGCGTTTCGGCACGCAGGAAGCTTTTTTTTTGTCGGGAGCCGGAGCGCATTGCGCATCGGGGCAATGCGCTCCGGCTGCCCGGCTATTGCCCGAGGGGCAATACGCCGGGCTTATCGCGCCTATTTCTTGCGAAATACGGCGCTCTGCAAGCGGCTATGCGCCTGCGCTGCGCGCTTTTGCGCATACGCCGCTTGTTTTTTTGTTGTTTTGCGCGACGCGGGAGCGTTCGGAGCGGCGTTTGGAATGCGCGCAATATTCGAAGAAAGGACAGAAATCATGAATTGCATGCAAACCCCGGATAAAATGGCGAAGATATACGTTGCGGGACATCGGGGATTGGTCGGATCGGCGCTGTGCCGCGGGCTTTCGGCGCGAGGTTTTGTCAATGTAATCGCGAGAACGTCGTCGGAGCTCGATTTGCGGGATGCGGGCAGGGTCGATGCGTTTTTTGACGCGGAGCGTCCGCAGATCGTCCTATTGGCGGCGGCGAAAGTCGGCGGGATATATGCGAATGCGACGCAGCCGGCCGATTTTATCCTCGACAACATCGCGATCGCGTCCAATGTCATCCGCGCGGCGCTTCGCACGGGGTGCGAACAGTTTTTGTTTTTGGGGTCGAGCTGCATTTATCCGCGCGAAGCGCCGCAGCCGATGACGGAGCAGTGCCTTCTGACGTCGCCGCTTGAGCCGACGAATGCGCCGTATGCCGTCGCAAAGATTGCCGGGCTGACGATGTGCGAAGCGATACGGCGGCAATTCGGCAAGCGCTATTTTTCCGTCATGCCGACGAATTTGTACGGTTCGGGCGACAATTACAATCTGAAGACGTCGCATGTCATTCCGGCGATGATTCGGAAATTTCACGAAGCGAAGCTGTCGCGTCAGCCGGAGGTTGTGCTTTGGGGGACGGGGACGCCGCGGCGCGAGTTTTTGCATGCCGACGATATGGCGGATGCGTGTCTGCATTTGTTGTTCGAGACGGATGTTTGCGAATTGATCAATATCGGAACGGGCGAAGACATGACGATCCGCGAGGCGGCCGAAGCGGTAGCCCAAGCCGTCGGGTATACGGGGCGGATTGCGTTTGACGCGTCGCATCCCGACGGGACGCCGCAAAAATTGCTCGACATTTCGAAATTGCGCGCGACGGGCTGGACGCCGAAAACTTCGTTTGCCCGAGGGCTTGAAATGACTTATGATGCATTTTTGGCGGGCGAATCCCGAATGTGACCGAAGCATTTGCCCGGGGGCATGCGCGCCGGCCGCGAGCCGGCGTTTTGGGCAGGAGGACATGGCTATGACGACGAAATTGATTTACGATTTGACGCTCAAAGACGTGGCAGAAATCATCGAAACGTATGGCGAAGAGCGGGGATGGGAGGTTTTTGAGGACGAAGAGAGCGGTCTCGAAATGCTCGAGTGGCAGCTCGGCGGCGGAGACATTACGGCGCAGCTGTCGCTGCTCAAGCACGAAACGATACACGTTTTGTCGATGACGGCCGCGCTCGAAGACGATTCGGCGACGCTCGACGACCTCAATGCGTTTAACAGCAACGAAAGTTTGGTTTCGGCATATATGAGCGACGAGAACATCATCATCGTTCGCGCCGAGCTTTGCGTGGGACATGTGATTGCCGCCGAAACGGTCGAAAATTTTCTCGAAATGGCAGAGGCCGGGGTTTTCGACATAATCGAAGATGCGGAAGACGGCGAAGACGGCGAAGAATAGCGGCTTTTTTTTGCCGCGGGCGCATTGAAACGGCAATTTTTCATGCCCATTGTGGGTCTGTGTGGTATAGGGGCGTCGGTTACGAAGCATAGCGCATTCGGCCGATGCTTTTTTTTTATTTTTTTATTTGATTGCCCAATTTTTTGGGCGTGTCAACCGATGGGAACGACAGCAGATGACGAAGCGACGCCTCTTGATAACGAGTGGTTTGCCGTATGCCAATGGCGCGATTCATTTGGGGCATATGGTCGAGACGATACAGACAGATATTTTTGCGCGCGCGATGCGCGCGATGGGGCATGACGCCGTTTATATGTGCGCGGACGACACGCACGGAACGCCCATAGAGATAAGCGCGGCAAAGCGCGGCATAACGCCCGAGGCGCTCATCGCGGAGGCTCGCAAGAGCCACATGGCGGATTTCAAAGGTTTTGACATCGAATTTGCCCATTATTACACGACGCACAGCGAAGAGAATAAGGCGCTTGCGCATGAATTTTTTTCGGCGCTCCGGGCGGCGGGGCATATCAAAGAGCGCGTCGTGCGGCAGCTTTACAGCGAATCGCTCAATCGCTTTTTGCCCGATCGGTATGTCAAGGGCAAGTGCCCGAAGTGCGGAGCGGAAGATCAATACGGCGACGTGTGCGAAGCGTGCAAATGCCGCTATGACGCGATCGAGCTCATCGATCCGCATTGCGTGCTCGACAATTCGGCGCCGGTTGTCCGCGAATCGCGTCATTTGTTCGTGTCGCTGAGCGATTTGACGGAATTTTTGGATTCGTATGCGTCGTCGCCGGCGTTGGACGGCGAAGTGCGCAACTTCGTGAAGACGTGGATCAAAGAGGGGCTTCAGGATTGGAACATTTCGCGCGACAAGCCGTATTTCGGTTTTGAAATTCCGGGCTATCCGGAGAAATATTTTTACGTCTGGATGGATGCGCCGATAGGTTATATGGCGACGACGAAATCGTGGTGCGAGAAAAACGGCAAATCGTTTTACGATTATTGGCGCAGCGATGCGACGGAGATTTGGCATTTCATCGGCAAAGATATCATTTATTTTCACACGCTGTTTTGGCCTGCGATGCTGAACGTCGCGGGGTATTCGCTGCCGCGCAAGATTCATGCGCACGGATTTTTGACGGTTAACGGCAAGAAGATGAGCAAATCGCGCGGCACGTTTATCTTGGCGTCGAAGTATTTGGAAGTTTTGCCGGCGGCTTATCTGCGTTTTTATTTCGCGGCGAAGCTGTCGTCGGGAGTCGACGATATCGATTTGAACATCGAAGACTTTTATTATCGCGTTCGGTCGGGACTCATCGACAATTTGGCGAATTTGCACAACCGATCGTTCAGTTTTGCGGAAACGAAATTGGGCGGCCGTCTTTCGTCGTCGCACTTCGAAGCGGCGGATGCGGAGATCGTCGAAAAGACGCGAGCCCGCGTCAGGGAAGTCTTCGAGATGTATGCGTCGCTCGATACGGCGGGTGCGATAAAAGCGATATGCGAAATCGGGAATGCGGCGAACTTGTATTATCAGGAGCAGGCGCCGTGGAGCTATTTGAAAGGCGACGGCGCGAACGCCGACCGAGCGCGGGCGATCGTGACGGCATGCGCGGAGATTGTCCGTTTGATCGCGATAGCGATTAAACCGGTCGTTCCCGATTTTTCGTCGAAGATTTTTGCGCAACTGGGGATAGGCGATCAGAATGCGGAAGATTTGGAGAAAGGTCTGGGCGACGGCAACGTCATATCGCATGCCGAGAAGACGTATATCCGTCCGGAGCGTTCGGAATTCGATGCGCTGACATTGCCCGACGAAGCGCCGAAAGAGAGCGGCGCAGCCGCAGAAACGGCGAAGCAGACGATACCGGGCGAAGAGCAGGGCGCAGCGGCGCAGGAAGCCTCTGTCATCCGAACGCCGCTCAAACCGCTCATCGATTTCGGCGATTTTGAGAAGCTCGACATCCGCGTCGGCAAGGTGCTTGTTTGCGAGAAAGTGAAGAAATCGAACAAGCTGCTGCGCCTTGAGGTCGAGATAGGGCATCCGGACGGACCGGTTCAGATTTTGTCGGGCTTGGCAAAGCATTACGCGCCGGAAGCGCTGATCGGGCGCAAGGTTTTGGTCGTGACGAATCTGAAACCGCGCGAGATGTTCGGGATGATGTCGAACGGGATGGTATTGGCCGCGAGCGATGAGACGGGATTGGAATTGCCGGGGGTATTGCTTCGGGCGCCCGGATCGTCGGTGAAGTAGCGGCGGAATCATCGGTTTTTGATTCCGGCCGAGTAATTCGGGAGACGGCAGAATCGCGGCGCAAGCCGCGCCCCCGCAGGGGGGATCCGCCCGTATTGCGCAGGGCGCAATAGGGCGGACCGGAGCCCGTATTGCGCAGGGCGCGATAGGGCGACACAGAGCCCGTATTGCGCAAGGCGCAATAGGGCGGACCGGAGCCCGTATTGCGCAAGGCGCGATAGGGCGACACACAAAATAAAATAAGTTTTTATGACCTTCGACACGAACAAAAAACATTCCGTAACGCTGAAGATGCCGTCATATTCGGATTACGATCATCTTTACGACACGCGATTCAGCGATGAAGTCGTGTATTGGGCGGACGATTCGCCGCAGATATTGTCGCGGGACGAGTATGCGCGGACGCGTTTGATGATGCTCGAGTTCGGTCAGGTGACGGAGCGCATCATCGTGTTGGACGGAGAGCCGATAGGGACGGTGTCGGCGCGGGCGTGCGCCCGGATTGAGGGTCAGTGCATTTTGAGCATCGTGATAGCGATGCCGCAGCATTGGGGGAACGGATACGGCAGCCGTGCGCTGAAGCAGTTTTTGGCGGAGCTTTCGGGGATGGGTTTTCGGGTTGCGGTGCTAGAGACGTATGCGAACAATCGTCGTGCGCAGCGTTGTTTTTCGAAGCTCGGTTTTGTGAAACGGCGTGCGTATTTTTCGGGGCATGCGGGGCGATTTGTGTTGGAAATGGTTTGTCCGCTGGCGCGTCATCGGGCGATAGGCGACGTCGTGCGCCCGGGCGATCCGCGTTGGAAGCGACCGAAGGGTTGCGCAGAGCAAAAGTAAGGAAGAGCAATGAGTTTGTCGAAGAAATGGATAGTTTGCGCGGCGACGGCTGCGATTTTTATGGGCGCGGGCTGCCACAAGAAGGAAGCGCCGTCGCAAGGCGAAGAGAAGACGGGTGCCGCCGAAGCGCCGTCGGAAGCGGGCACGGAAGCGAAGGCGCCCGAGACAGAGGCGTCGGCGGAGGGCAAGACGGCCGATTTGTCGCAGCTCGATCGGGCGACGTTCAACCGGGCGGCGGTCCGTCTGAATTTGCCGATATTCTGGACGTATGAAGCGGAACCGTCGAAAACGGTTCGTCCGGAGGCGCTGACGACGCTTAATTTCTATCCGACGAGCGAGACGTTTGTTTGGAAGGACAGCGAAGGGAAGTTTACGCAGGCATTTTACGATGCATACGGTTTGATGGTCGAAGTGATGAAAGATCCGCTGATGGGCGCGACGGTCGATGCGGGCGAGAAAACGCGGCGTCTGAAGGTGGCCGAGGAGCTCGACGAAGCGGCGGTGACGGCAGTGGCGACGGATTTTTCGGGTTCGGATGCGCAAGAAAAAGCGTTTGTGTCGAGCATGCTCAAGGTCGGCAAGCTCATCGATGCGCTTTATGCGAAGCAAACGGGCTTGGACAAGGCGGCGGAAAAGATTCCTGCCGACGATATTTTGTCGCAGAGCATGGCGCGGCGCAATTGGGGCGTGATGCCCGAGAGCCCCAAGATGAAGCAAGATTCGGAATGCCGGGCGATAGCGGCGGCGATGACGCAGGTCGTGGGCGTGTATCCTGAGCCGATTCAGAAAGATCCGGATTTTTGCTTGGTTCTGTCGGAGCGCAAAGATTCGGAAACGTTGCTGTCGCCGTTTACGGCGGTCGCGATGAACGCGAAGGGCGAGCTCGAGGCGGTTCCGTACAATGTGCATTATAAGACGGAAATGGCGCAGATAAGCGAAGGATTGCGCGAAGCGGGCAAGACGCTTGCGGGCAACGAGAAAGAGACGGCGCTTCAGAAGTATTTGTTTGCGGCGGCCGATTCGTTTTTGTCGAACGATTGGACGGCGGCCGACGAAGCGTGGGCGGCGATGAATTCGACGAATTCGTCGTGGTATGTCCGCGTGGCGCCGGATGAAGTGTATTGGGAGCCGTGTTCGCGGAAGGCGGGATTTCACATGACGTTTGCGCGGATCAATCCGGCTGCGCTGGCGTGGCAAGAGAAGCTGACGCCGCTTCAGCAGGATATGGAAGATCGGCTTGCGGCGGCGGCCGGTGCGCCGTATTCGGCTCGGCGCGTGAGTTTCCATTTGCCCGATTTTATCGACATCGTGACGAACAGCGGCGACGACCGCGATGCCTTCGGGGCGACGATAGGTCAGTCGCTTCCGAACTGGGGACCGGTCGCGAACGACGGACGCGGACGGACGGTCGCGATGAGCAATTTGTATACGGATCCGGACAGTTTGCGCGATCGCAAGCGCCTTGCGCAGTCGCTTTTTACGGCGAAGGACATGGCGTTGCTCGAAGATGCGTCGGGACCGGGGCTTTTGAGCACGATTGTGCATGAGGCGGCGCATAATTTGGGACCTGCGCATGAGTACAAAGTCGGCGGCAAAGTCGATGACGAATTGTTCGGCGGGGCCAATGCATCGATGGCGGAAGAGCTGAAGGCGCAGACGGCGGCGATATGGTATTTGCCGTATTTGGCCGAGAAGGGGGTGATTTCGCAGGAATTGGCGAACAAGAGCTATGCGGATTCGATATATTGGGCATTCGGTCATATTTCGCGCGGGATGACGACGGCCGACGGCCGGATGCAGCCGTATTCGCAGCTTTCGGCAATTCAGATCGGCGCGATGCTTGAGAGCGGCGCGCTGACGTTTGATCCTGAAGCCATGGCCGCGAACGGCACCGACAAGGGGGCGTTTGTGATCCATTTGGAGAAGATGGCCGATTGCGTCGATCGTTTGATGAAGCAAGTCGCGAAAATCAAGGCAACCGGGGATAAGGATGCGCTGAACGATCTTCGGTTTAAGCATGTCGAAGGGAAGGCGATACCGTTTGATCTGATAACGGAGCGGATGCTTCGCCTGCCCAAGACGAGTTTTGTCTACAGCGTGAAGCTGTAGGCGATTGCGGCGCCGAGCCGCGGAGGGCGGAGAACGGCGGCGATTGCCGCCGGAATCGATCGAAACGTCACAAACGGGCGCGTTGCGCATAAATTTTGGAGATCATCCGAAAATCTGAATTTTATGCACAATTACCCCTGTTTTTGCCGTGTGTTTTGAATAATCTGCTTATTGGGGGTTGACAAGACGCGCATCGTATCGATAGAAAACAGGACTTGCGCGCGCAAAAGGTACGGCGTGTGCCTTTCGCGCCTGAATTCACCGATAGGCGGCATCAAGCCGCAGCGCAGCCGGGAGCCGCCGCAAGACGGCGCTTCGCGGCCGATAAGGATTGAGATAATGAAGAAAGCCCGATTTATTGAGTCTGCGTTTATGGCGGCGGCGATCGTTTTTCCGTCGGCGGCGATTGCTCAGGAAGACGTGGGCGCAGAAAGCAACGCGGCGTCGAATGCCGAGCAGACGGCGCCGGAGCCGTCAAGTTTGGCGAACGGCGGCGATCAAGCGAAGAAATCCGACGAGAGCGGTTCTTCAGACGATGACAAATCGTGGGGGATCAATGCGACCGTCGGTTTTGACTTGGGGC
Organism: Bacteroidaceae bacterium; assembly: GCA_963633515.1. Classification (GTDB taxonomy): domain Bacteria; phylum Myxococcota_A; class Bradymonadia; order UBA4248; family UBA4248; genus UBA4248. The sequence goes on along the minus strand of CAVGZQ010000021.1, from coordinate 5,659 downwards.
TTGGCGCTTTTACGAAAGATGAGCATGCGCGAAAAGTCCGATCGCGTTTTACGATGAGCGTCGGCGGTTATTATACGATACCGGTCATCGACACGGATGTGCATCTCGAGACCGGATTCAGCCAATGGATGAGCAAGGGCGGCGGATCGAACGGCAAGTACGAGTTTCGCTGGGCAGATTCGACGATCGGTTTTTCGCGCGATATTTGGAGTTACAAAGAAGGCGAATTCAGCGTTTCGTTCGGCGCGGATCTGAGCTTTACGCTTCCGACGTCGAAAGCATCGATAAATTCGAAATTGTATACGTCGATCATGCCGGGATTGACGGCATCGTTAAAGTATGCGCGTCTGTCGGTTGCTTACGGGATTACGTATGGTTACAACGCGCACAAGTATACGAGCGTGACGTATGATCCTGATGATGTCGATGTTTTGTCGCGTTCGACGGGCAATGAAATCATTGACTCGCATAATATTGCGGCGGGCGGCGTATTGAACGAACATGATTTGGCCAATCAGTTTGTGATTGGAATTGACTGCATCAAACAGGTGTTGAAGCTGAGCATCGGTTTGGCGTTTGCGGATTCGTGGACGTATGATAACAAATCGATAACGACGGACGATTCGTATGTAGGCAAGTATGCGAAGGTTGGGCGCGGTCATTCGCAATACAGCCAAGGATCGCTTGTTTTGTCGTATACGCCGATCAAATATGCGACGGTGAATTTCGGCATGGTGAGCACGCAGCCGTGGAAGACCGCCGACAACAAGACGTTGCGTTTTCCGTGGTTTGATACGGTGAGTCCGTCGAAGAACTATACGAAGTTCATTTTGAGCGCGACGTTCCAATATTAGGCTTCCCTCGGATTTATGTTTGATGCAAGCGGCGTCGGCGGATCGGCGGGCGCAGGAATGCCGAAGAGCCTCGTGACAGAGAAGATTTGTCATGAGGTTTTTTTTATGCGCGCCGGGAACGAGCGTTTTTTCGGCATCGTTAAGATCTGCGGCGGAGTTCGCGGATTTTCTTTGCGCCGCAGCGCAAATGTCATCGCGTTTTTCGGCGCATCGCCGGCGAAGACCAAAGTTTTGCGCAAATTTCGAATTGCGATATACTGAAGCGTTTGGCATAGGGCATCGGCATGCCGGTTTGCGCGGCATGCGCCGCGCGCATTTTGGGGTTTTCCGCTTGGCGCGCCGTTTTTGATTTTGGTCGGTGAAGATGACGGGTGATGAGACGAGAACGATAGCAGGACGGACGGTAGCGTTAAAGATACATGAGTATCGGCTGAGCGCCCCGAAGGCCGGAACGGGCAGCACGAAAAGTTTTCAGAAGCGTCTCGTCTTTATCGGATCGCATCCCGATTGCGATTTTTCGATAGAAGACAGTTCGATATCGCGCCATCATGCGCGGATAGAAATCGATGAGACGGGATATCGTCTTGTGGACAACGGAAGCAAAAATGGGACATTTATCGGGAATTTGCGCGTTAACGATGTTTATATCGAGTCGCCGACGACGTTTCGTTGCGGCGCGGCCGAGATAACGTTCGAAGTCCAGAGTCATGCGATAGATGTTTCGATATCGGGCGCGACGCGATATGGCGGTCTGTTGGGTCAATCGGTTGCGATGCGCGAGATATTCGGTCTTTTGGAGCGGATATCGCCGACGGATGCGACGGTATTGATAGAGGGCGAATCGGGTTGCGGGAAAGAATTGGTTGCGGCCGCGATCCGCGAGCATTCGCCGCGCGCGGACAAACCGTTTGTGATATTCGATTGCTCGGCGGTGTCGGCCGATTTAATCGAGTCGGAGCTTTTCGGTCATGTGAAAGGGGCGTTTACGGGGGCTCAATCGGATCGGAAAGGCGCTTTTTTGCAAGCGAACGGCGGGACGATATTTCTCGACGAAATCGGGGAATTATCGCTCGATTTGCAACCGAAGCTTCTTCGGGCGCTGGAGAACAGGATGGTTCGTCCGGTAGGAAGCGAGCGGACGTATCCGGTCGATGTCCGCGTGATTGCGGCAACGAATCGGGTGCTTTCCAAAGAAGTTGAAAATGGGACGTTCCGCGAGGATTTGTATTACCGTCTTGCGGTGATAAAGGTTGAGCTTCCGCCGTTGCGGCGGAGACCCGAAGATTTGCCCATGCTTGCGGAGCATTTTCTCGAGGCGTCGTCGAAAAAGTTTCATCGGGCGGCGCCGACGATAACGTTTTCGACGATGCAGAAGCTGCGCAGTTACGGATGGCCCGGGAACGTGCGGGAGCTGAAGAATTTTATTGAGCGCGCATTTTTGCTGTCGAATGACGATCGGATAGAGACGAAGTTTTTAAATGCCAAGCCGACAGACAGCAAGAGCGCGGAAGAAGGATCGCCGACATTTGTCGGCGGGGCTTATATCCGTCATATCATAGAAAATAAATTGCCTTACAAAGATGCGAAGCAAGAGGCGGTCGAGTGGTTCGAGAAGACGTATTGGGTTCATTTGCTTGAAGAGACCGGGGGCAATGTGTCGAAGGCGGCAAGATTGGCGGGAATTCACCGGAAGTCGGCCGAGTACATTGTGCGCAAGCTTGATTTGAAGTGCGTCGGAAAAACGGCCGATTCGGACAAGCAAGACGTCATTGACGAAGACTGAGGCTTGGTTGTGAGCATTGAGGATTTGGGGATTATCGCTTCGCAGTGGCGAATGCGTTTGTCGTCGGCCCCGGTGCCGGAGTTATTCGACCGCGTCTGCACGTGCATTTCGGAGTGTTACGGCGGGGATAGCGCAGGGCGTTCGGATGGTTGCCGCGATCTTATCATGTTTGCAAAAGCGTTTGCGCAGTGGATGGCGGGCGGCGCAGACGAATCGAGAGTGCGCGATTTGCATGCATGCGAAGGGAAAGACGAAGCGCATACGGTCATTACGCGATTATGTTTCGGGATTTACGGTCCATATCGTACGGGGCATGCCGATGCCGATGCGAATAATGCGCAGACATTGATCGGTCAGCCTTTGGGCGTGCAAAAGATGCATGCGCGTCTGCATCATAGGGGGCGTCACGAAGCGTTGCTTTTTACGCCGTGGCCGGAAGTCGTCGAGATTTTGTGTCAGAATCCGTCGATTCAAGCGCGTGATATATTGTTCATGGCGGCGCGCCGTCCGACGCAAAATGGACTGTTGGAGACGATTTTGATGAGCCGCTGGGCGTCGATGCCGGAGATACGATTTGCGCTTGCGTCGAATCCGTATTTCGGCGTGGGGCATGCGCTGCGCTGCGCATGCACGTTAAACCGTCAGTATTTGACGCAGTTGCAAGCGTCGCCGGAAGTTCATTGTTTTGTGCGGGAACAAGCGGGACGCTTGCTGGCGTTATAGTGCGTTTTGGAAGAGATTTGCCGCTCCGGGCGGGTATTGTCGTTTTTTTTGAAATCGTGTAGTCAGGCGGCGCAATTATGTGTTCCGTTAATCAGAAAGGAAAGGTTATGGCGAAGATACTTATCATCGATTCCGATGTTGAATTTTTGAACAAGATGAGCGCGGAGCTCAAAGCCGCGAACTACGAAGTCACGATAGCCGAAAATGCGGCGGAAGGTTTGGCGATGGCTGCAAACGCAGCATTGATCATATTGGCGGTTGAATTGCCCGATCAAAATGGTTTTGTCGTGTGTTCGCAGCTCAAGCGCGATGCGGTGACGTCGGAGACGCCTGTGTTCATCACAAGCAGCGCGGACGGGACGGAGGCATTTGAGCAGCATCTGAATTTGGCGAACCATGCCGATGGCTATTTTCTCAAGCCGGTCGATACGAATGCGATGCTTCAGGAGATGGAAGCGATACTCGAAGACGTTCGTTTGATGCAGGCAGAGCGCGCGGCGTCGAATGATGAGATGATCGATGTGAGTTCGAACGTTGCCGAAGAGAATTCGGCGGATGACAGCGAAGTGATCAGGGCGCTTTCGGCCGAAGATATGAGTTTGTTCGGCGAGATCGATGCGCAGGACTTGATGGGACCTGCGGATGAAGCGTTGTTCGATGCGCCGCGGGCGGCGTCGGCGAGCCAAAGCATCGGCATTCCGGCCGCCTCGGCGCCGAAGGATAAGCCGTCGGCGCCGGTTTCGGCCGGCGCCGCTGCGCGTCAGATACCTGCAGTTCCTCGCGCGGCGGGAAGCATGCAGGCGCCGGCGGCCGGGCGTATTCCTGCTGCGCCGCGCGGATTGCCGACGCAGCAGCCCGGAATGGCGGGCGCTGCCGGCGCGAATAAACCGGCGTTGCCGCCCAAGCCCGGTGTGTCGAATACGCTTACGGGGATGACGTCTGTTGCGTCGGCGCCGGCCGGAACATCGTCGGCGGGAATGGTTCGCGCGCCGATATCGTCTGCATTGCAGGGCTCGCGTGTGCCGTTGAACAAAGACGGCGGCGCGCTGCCGGGAAAATCGTTTTCGAGCGTGAGCCAGGTTGCGATCCCGGCGGCAGACATGTCGAGGATGTCGGATGAAATAACGGTATTGAAAAATGAGGTGACGGCGCTGAAGTCGGAGATAACGGCGCGAGACAACCGGATTACGATGCTTCAGAGCCAGTGCGATGCTTTGAATGCGCGTTGTCAGAATGCGGAATCTATTTCTGAGGCATTGAAAAATGAAGCCGAACATGCGTTGTCGATGCAAGATGAAACTCAGCGCAGCAGCGAGGCGCAGATAGCATCATTGAATGCGTCGCTGTCGCAAGCTCAGAATGAAATTGTCCGTTTGAACGGGGTGATGGGGCAACTGAGCGCGAAAGCTCAGGAATTGATGACGATTGTTGCCGCATCGATGGCTTGAAATCGCCAAAGCGTCGGTCTTTGTCGGCGGCGCCGCGCCGCAGCACCCGAAAGAGCATGGCGTTGTGCCCGCACAACGCCATGCGTGTTTATTGCGGCAATTTGCGCATTGATCGAAAAGGTCGGAATATTTATATGTATTGCCGCGCAGCGGCAGCATTTTTGCGCATATCGACAGAGGCATGCTCAAAAAGAGTTATTGTGCCGGGCGTGTAAAACAGCATTGCGGAAAGGGGTGGGTTATGGCGCTCAGAAGCATAAGAAAACGATCGAAATATCATCGCGGTTTGGCGGCTTTGGGATTATGCGCATTTTTCTGCACGCCCGAGGGGTGTTATGAGCAACCCGTGACGGAACGCGACGTTATCGGAGCGTTGCCCGATGCCGAGATCGGCACGACGTACGAAGTCAATATATATTTGCTCAGCGAATTGGCCGGCCGATTTTTGGCGCAAGGCAAAAGCGGGAGCACTGTCGTTTGCGGCAAATTCGAGAAAGAGATCGACGGGTGTTTTTTGCCGACAGAACTCATCTACAGCAGTTCGATAATTCCTTCGGACGATCCGAAGAAACCCGGCGAATGGGAACCGGCGGAGGGCAACGGAAAGATATCATCGGATAGCATTGCGTATGTCTCTGACGGAGAGACGGTCGGTCTTTCAGACGGCAAAATCGCCGTGCGGCTGACGGACAGCGCGACGTGCGAATTTGAAATGACGTTTTATCCGTATGGGGACAGCTCGGCGTCGTCGATGCAGACGGAGTATCCGATAACCCTGAAAGTTCAAACCCGAAAAGCAAAGTCAGAAGACGGCACGGGCGACGGCGGGGGCACGGGCGACGGCGGGGGCA
>CAVGZQ010000020.1:12210-19739 GCA_963633515.1 Bacteroidaceae bacterium | reverse complement strand
ACGCAATATCGATCGCGGAAAAGACAATACGGTGTATCTTTCCGAACGCGAGGATTATGATATCCGCCGAAGCATTGCGCTGCCCGTTCATGTCGACGCGGCAAATGCAAAGGCTACGCTTAAAAATGGCTTGCTCGCCGTCGATTTGCCGAAACTCCCCGAAAGCAAACCCCGCCAAATCGCAATCAACGCTTAAGCGCGGATAATGAAAGATGCATGCGCACGAATTCCGATGCCGGATGCATTTTTCGCCGCCGCCGAAGAATTGGATATTTAGCCTTTAATATTAATACATATAATATATATATAACGAATAGGAGATGTCATCATGTCAGCAACACATATTCAGAATGCGAACAATAAACAAGAAACCGCTCAAAACGAAGAAGTCCAAGTCAAATTTGCAGAAGTTCAGCCTGCCGTCGATATCGAAGAGACAAAAGACGAATATATTCTGAACATCGATATGCCCGGTCTCGATCCGCGCAAAATCGATGTCAGCTTGGACAAAGATATATTGACATTGCAAGCCGATGCCGAAATCGAAGGGCTTCCGCCGCGCCGATATCGCCGTCAATTCCGCGTCATGCGCGGGCTCGAATCGTCGAAATGCAATGCCGATTATAAATGCGGCGTTCTGACATTGCGATTGGCAAAACCGACATCGCAAGTGCCGCATCAAATCAAGATTTCTTGCGAATAAAGCATCGGGCGCGGCCGAAGCCGCGCCGAACGGCGCGAAAAAGCGCCGGCGTCTGCTTTCGGGCAGCGCCGGCGCTTTTTTTTCGCAGCAAATTCCCCCAAAGGCGCCGACGCCATGGCCGCGGGCAAAACGGACGGTCTCGCGATTTGCCTTTTGCGCGCAAAAAAAAGAATAAAAAATAAACAAAAGCCGAAAATGCGCGAATTCATCCATAATAATAACCGAACGCGCAGATGAAAACCGCCGGTTCATAAGCGTCAGGATGCCATAAACCGATTTCGGACGCATTTGCTGCGCAACGCGCCGCGCAGTCCCGTCAACCCAAAAAAAGTTGCGCGTATTGCCAGCCGGACGCCGAGAGGCGGCCGGCAGGCAACAGCGCAACCGGCCGGGCCGCGCAAAGGGCGGACCGGCCTGCGAAGGCGTATTGCGGCGCATGCCGCAATAGCCGAAGCCGCCGCCGTATTGCCCGCCGGGCAATAGGCGGCGCCCCTCGGTTTAAAACATTCTGCAATGAACATGCGCTCCGAAGATCGCCGACGCCGCTTTGCCTTTTTGACGTTCGGCGCACGGCGGCCGCGCGCCTGCGCCATGGACGATGCCGCGACGGATGCATCCGGGGCGCATCGCCGCTTAAATTTCGTGCATTATCGCGTTTTTGTGCTAAAAAGCCCCGATTTTGGCGGATTATCCGAATCGGACTGCTCCGCCGCTGTTTGCATTCAGGAGATAGGACGCATGAATTCCGATACGTTGAGAGAGAAGTTTTTAAGCTATTTTGCGAGTCTCGGTCACGAAGTTGTGGCAAGTTCGCCGGTTATTCCGCGCAACGACCCGACTTTGCTCTTTGCAAATGCCGGAATGAACCAATTCAAAGAAGTTTTCTTGGGCAACGAAATCCGCAGCTACAAACGCGCAACGAGCGTTCAAAAATGCATTCGCGCCGGCGGCAAACACAACGATTTGGACGAAGTCGGAAAAGACGGACGCCATCTGACTTTTTTCGAAATGCTCGGAAACTGGAGCTTCGGCGACTACGGCAAGAGCGACGCCATCCGCTATGCATGGACGTTTTTGACCGAACACTTGGGCCTCAATCCGGCGCATCTCGCCGTCAGCGTCTACAAAGACGACGACGAAGCATACGGCGTCTGGCGCAACGAAATCGGACTCAGCGACGCGCAAATCACGCGCTTCGGCGATATCGAAAAAGGCGACGAAGAGAACTTCTGGAGCATGGGTCCGGTCGGCGCGTGCGGGCCTTGCACGGAAATTTATATCGACAAATGCCCCGACCAGCCGAATCAATGGGGACCTGGGTTCCCCGACAACCGATATTTGGAACTTTGGAACCTCGTCTTCATGCAATTCGAACGCGCCGAAGACGGCGCGCTGACGCGTCTGCCGATGAGCAGCGTCGATACGGGCATGGGAATGGAACGCATTTTGGGCATTCTCCAAAACGTCGATTCGGTCTACGAAACGGATTTGTTCAAACGGATTTTGGAAACGATTTCTGCGCTTTTGGGCAAAAACGAAACGCAAACCCAAATCTTGGCTTCGCCCGATTGCACGGCGTACCGCGTCATCGCCGACCATATCCGCACGCTGACGTTTGCCGTGGGCGAAGGTCAGCCGTTTGCAAACGACGGACGCGGCTATGTTCTGCGCCGCATTTTGCGCCGCGCCGTCCGATTCGGGCGCATGCTGGGCTTTCATGAGCCGTTTTTGCACAAAGTTTCGCAAGCCGTCGTCGACACCTTTTCCAAGGCATACCCCGAAATCGCGCTCGTCGCGAAACAAACGCAAGAAGTCATCCGCATCGAAGAAGAGCGCTTTTTCCAAACGATCGACCGCGGCATGGCGCGCTTCGACGAAGTCGCGTCGCGCGCTCAAAACGGCATCATCGCAGGAAAAGACGCTTTTGTCCTTTACGATACGTACGGATTCCCGCTCGATTTGACGCAAATCATGGCGCAAGAACGCAATATGACCGTCGATGCCGCGGGATTTGACGATGCATTGGCCGAACAGCGCGCGCGTTCGAGCGAAAAAGCCAAATTTTATGCAACCCTGCAAACCCCGTGGACAATTTTGCGCGAGGGACAAACGGGCAGTTTCGTCGGTTACGAAACCGACGAAGCCGTTTCGGCGTGTTTGCGATACCGCCAAAGCGACGATATATGCGAGCTCATTATGCGGCAGACGCCGTTCTATGCCGAAGGCGGCGGCGAAGTCGGCGATCGCGGCGAAATCGCGGCGAAAGATGCCGATTTGACGTTCGACGTCATCGACACAATCCGAAGCGAAGGCGGGATCGTGCATATTTGCCGAATCCGCGAAGGTTTCGTCACGCCCGAAGTCATGCAGGGCGAGTTTACTCTGACCGTCGATCGCGAATTCCGGCTCAGCACGTCGGCAAACCATACATGCACCCATCTTTTGCAAGCGGCGCTGCGCAGCATCGTCAGCAAAGAAATCTTCCAATCGGGGTCGCTCGTCCGTCCCGACCGCTTCCGTTTCGACTTCACCTTTTCGCGAGCGCTTGCGCCGCGCGAATTGGCGCTCGTCGAATCGCGCGTCAATGACGTCATCGGACGCGCGCTGCCCGTGCGAAAACACGCCGATGTTCCCGTCGACAAAGCCAAAGCCATGGGCGCCATGGCCATTTTCGGCGAAAAATACGGCGAAAAAGTCCGCGTCATCGAAGTCGCCGAAGGCGAAAGCACCGAACTTTGCGGCGGCATTCACGTCGATAACACGCGAGATATCAAGCTTTTCCGGATCGTGTCGGAGTCGGCCGTTGCCGCCGGCGTGCGCCGCATAGAATGCGTTACGCGCCATGAGGCAATGAATTTATATCGCGAAGAACGCAAATGCGTCGCAGAAATTTCGGGCTTTCTCAAGTGCGATTCGCACAATATCATGGCGCGTCTCGAAAAAATGCGCGAAACGGCAGGGCGTCTCGAACGCGAAATCGAAGCGCTCAATGCCCGGATTGCGCAAGCCGAGCTGGCGGGCATCTTGGCGACAAAAAGAATCGGCGCAAGCGGTTTGGCAGTCTATGCCGCCCAAATCGATGCCCGCGAGCGCAAAGATCTCTTAACGTATGCCGATTTGCTGCGCGATAAGATGGAAAGCGGCGTTGCGCTCTTGGGCGCCGTTGCCGAGGGCAAACCTGCGCTCATTTGCATCGTGACGCAAGATGCCGTCGGGCGCGGTCTGCATGCGGGCAAACTCGTCGGCGAATGCGCGGCGATCGTCGGCGGAAAAGGCGGCGGCCGCCCCAATACGGCACAAGCCGGCGGCAGCGACGTTTCCAAACTCGGCGATGCCGTCGCGCATATTTACGATCTCGTCTGACGCCGCGTTTCACGGTGCGCCGGCGATTGCCTGCGGCAATTCGCCCGGCTTGCGCGCTATTGCCGCAGGCAATACGCGCGCATGGTGCGCCGGCTATTGCCTGCGGCAATACGCCCGGCTTGCGCGCTATTGCCGCAGGCAATACGCGCGCATGGTGCGCCGGCGCTTTCAAAAGCGCCCGGCGCTCGCGGCGATTGCCCGAGGCAATCGCCGCGCCGACGCCCCGTTCGGGGCGTTTGTGCGACATGTCCGATTTTTTTCAACGCAATCGGACGCTTTTCCTGCAATCCGCTCCGGCCGAAGCGCTGCGGCTTCGGACGCGGTCACGCCGACAAATACGGCGATTACTCGGAGATCGACGCATGCCCCAATATACGGAAGAAATACATAAACGACGCACCTTTGCGATCATATCTCACCCCGACGCCGGCAAGACGACGCTGACCGAAAAACTCCTCCTCTACGGAGGCGCCGTCCATACGGCCGGGTCGGTTAAAGCCCGAAAAAGCGCGCGGCATGCGACGAGCGACTGGATGGCCATGGAACAAGAGCGCGGCATCTCGATTTCGACGTCGGTCATGCATTTCGAGTGGGCCGGCTGCGAGATGAATTTGCTCGACACCCCGGGGCACAACGACTTCAGCGAAGATACTTACCGAACGCTTGCCGCCGCCGACTCTGCCATCATGCTCATCGATGCCGTCAAAGGCGTCGAACCGCAAACGATTAAATTGTTCAAAGTCTGCCGCATGCGCAACATTCCCATCGTGACGTTTATCAACAAAATGGATCGCGAAGGCCGCGATCCGCTCGAACTTTTGTCGGAAATCGAAGATGTTTTGGGCATTCCGACGTCGCCGGCCACTTGGCCCGCAGGGCAAGGAAAAAACTTCGTCGGCGTTTACGATCGCCGAAACAAACGCCTGCTCAAATTCGAACGCGCCGACGGCGGATCCAACCGCGTGCCCGTCATCGAAGGCGATTTGAACGATCCGGCGCTGAAAAATGAAATCGGCAGCCGTGCTTTTGACGATCTCAAAGAAGCTTTGGAATTGTTGGACGGCGCCGGTTCGGACTTCGACCGCGATGCCTTTTTGGCAGGACAAATGAGTCCGGTCTTTTTCGGCAGCGCGCTGACGAACTTCGGCGTCGAACCCTTCCTCGATGCCTTTATCGGGTTGGCACCCGCGCCGCGCGATCGCACGACCGCCGACGGCATCGTTGTCTCCCCCGATGCCGATGACTTTTCGGGGTTTGTCTTCAAAATTCAGGCAAACATGGACCCGCGCCACCGCGATCGAATCGCTTTTTTCCGCATCTGTTCGGGACGTTTCGAACGCGGCATGCAAGCGGTGCTTCAGCGCACAAACGCCAAACTCACGCTTTCCAAATCGCTCATGTTCATGGCGCAAGAGCGCAGCAACGTCGACGAAGCTTATGCCGGCGATATCGTCGGACTTTGGGACTCGGGGCAGCTCCACATCGGCGACACGCTTTGCGTCGGAAAACCCGTGCGTTATGAAGGCATTCCGCGCTTCAGCCCCGAGCACTTCGTGCGCGTCGTTCTGCGCGATCCCCTCAAACGCAAACAGCTCAAGAAAGGGCTCGACGAGCTGTCGGAAGAAGGCGCCGTGCAGGTTTTCTACGATTTGGAACGCATGGAACGCGATCCCGTTTTGGGCGCGGTCGGACGGCTCCAATTCGACGTCGTCCAAAACCGGCTCCAAACCGAATACAACGTCAGCGTTACGTTCGATTCGCTCCCCTATCAGCATGCGCGCTGGGTCGAGGGCGACCTCGCCGTCGGCGAAATATCGCGGCGTTCGGGCACGCTCTGTCTGCGCGACATCGAATCGCGGCTCATCGTGCTGTTCTCAAGCGAATGGATGATGCAACGCATCATCGACGATTACAAAGATAAACCCGTCGCGTTTATCGCCGCCGTCCAACCCGGGCGAAAAGTCTGATCGGTCGGCGCTTTTCGCAAGCTTCAACTCGCATGTCAGGCGCGCGCCCGGCGCATGACGCGCAAATGCGCAGCTATTGCGCCAACCGTTCGCAGTGCCACGGCGCCGGCCACTGCGGGCTATTTTGCGCTTGATCCGTTGCGACAATCGGCGCGGACAATGAATCGGCTATCGAAAACCATCGCTGCTTATGCGGTTCATCCAAGACGCTGAGCGGTTCGTCGAACAAATAAACATCGGCTTGAACCGATAATGCCAGCGCGATGGCGCACCAGCGCCGCTGCCCGCGCGAAAGCGCATCGGGATGCCGGCGCCAATGCGGAGCCAACTCAAACATTTCGATAATGCGATCGGTAAATGCCGAATCGCTTCGATATGCGTCGCGAAGCCATTCAAAATGCGACGATATCGTCAAATGATCGAATAAAATATCATCGTCAAAAAGCGTCATTGCGCGGTAATCGCGCCGATTGCCGATGCGGATGATGCCCGAATCGGGCGCGATTTCTCGCGCGATGATCTTGAGCAACGTCGTTTTTCCCGATCCGTTCGCCCCGACAATCACCGTTTTTTCGCCCCAGAAGGCGCTGAAATTGCGAAAAACATCGCGTTTTCCGTATCCGAAACCGACATCTTCCAATTCGATGACGCGCGCCATCTCGGTCAATCCGTCATTGCGAGGGTAAAGATTGCGCCGCCCTGCGGCGCATTGGAGACATCGAGTTTGGCATGATATTTTTGGGCAAAATCGCGCACAATCGACAGCCCCAAACCGAATCCGGGTATGCCCGATTCGGTCGTATTGCCGCCGCGTTCGAAGGGTTCGAAAATTTTCTTTTTGACGGCCGGATCGATGCCTTTTCCTTCGTCGCGGACGCGCAAAACGACGTCGCCGCCGCTTCGGGCGAGCGATACGTAGACGCGCCCGGGCCCGCCGTGCGTCAGCGCATTTCGGATGAGGTTCGATGCGGCGCGGATAAAATCGTTCGGATCGAGCGACAGTTCGCCGACGTCTTCGGCGATATCGGCATCGATGCGCCCTTCGTTGGCTTTATCGGCAAAAAACGGCGCCAACGCTTCGTTCAAAGCATCGCCGACATTCGTTTTGGCGACATTTTCGGCGGCAATCGCCGGCTTTGACTCCAAGATTTGTTCGATGAGGTATTCCATCCGCCCGATTTCTGCATTCATCTGACGCAGCAACTCATCTTCTTGGGCTTCGTCTTTAAACCGATGAAGCGAGAGCGTATCGGCATACATTCGGATCGACGTCATTGGGGTGCGCAACTCGTGGGAAACTTGAGCCATAAAACGCGCTTTCGTTTGATTGTAACGATTTTGCCGCACGATAAAGACGAGCGCCAAGAGCGAACCGACAATCCCCCAAACGGCAAAAACTATCGTCAGGATTCCGAGCGCGATATCGCCGCCGCTCTTATAAAGGCACAAAAGCACGATGCCCGCCGTCAGATTCGCCAGCGACGACAAAAGCGCGC